>CALCHY010000034.1 GCA_937907415.1 uncultured Trueperaceae bacterium | reverse complement strand
CTGTGGTTGCCGGCCGACTTCGCTTCGGGCCTCGTCTTCTCGCTCGACTTCACTAGCGTTGTGCCAGACGCAGGTGGAGCTCTCCCGGATGAGGCATTCCTGGTCAACGCTAGCGAGGGCGTCGTAAGCCTAGGCACCGCCCTGGACACTCAGTTGTGGTCTTACGGTCTGGTGCTCGATTACGACGGCGCCAGCGTCACCGTTCCGCTGCTCTTCGAGGGCGAGAACTACGTCGTCCCCTGAATGACCCGGCCGGGGGCCACCCATGCAATTTGGGTGGCCCCCGGTACCTGACCACTAGCACTCGCTTCCTTGGGTTGATAATGCGTCAGTGCTGCCACGCGGTTGGCTTGGCGGCCGTGCGCCGCCGCTTGATACGCTCGGAGCGGTAGCATCTAAGGTAGTCCTAGTTAGGGAGCATGGCACTTGAGTATTCCGCCGGCCGCTGGGCCGCAAGCACCGACTCGCACCGTACGGCTGTCAGACGCCATGCGCTCCCTCAGGCGCGGCGCACCTTTGGCGCTTGCCACCGCGCTAGTAGCCTGCGTCGTGGCCTTCTTGGTCACGCAGCGCATGGAGCCCGTCTACCAAGCAGAGGCCGGACTGTTGGCCTCTCAGCCCCCAAGCTCGTTCGGGGCGGTCGACCTCATTACGCCGCCGCCCGTCGACCCGCGCGTATACCAACGCGTGCTCCTAGACAGCACGCTCATGCACGACGCCCTGCTGCGCCTAGACGGGGTTGACCGCGACGCGGCCGCCATGAAGGCTTTCCAGCGCAGAGTGCGCGTATCGGTCGAGAACCAAGACATATCTAGCGTCATCCATATCGAGGTCCGCGACTCGTCTCCCCAACGCGCCGCGGACTACGCCAACGCCCTCTCGAGCGCGCTGATCGACTGGGACCGTAACCGCGCGCGGGAGATGGTGGATAACAGCATCGCGGCCATCGAGCGCTCCATCAGCGACATAGACGCCGAGATTGCAACGGCGGTAGCGGCAGGAGACGCCGCCAGTGCCCAGCGGCTACAGGCGTTGGGCGCTACCCAGCGCGAGCAACGCGTGCGCGAGCTAGAGTCTGCCCGGACGCGGAGCGCTTCAGCCGTGGTCGTCGGGTTGTTGGAACCCCTGAGCGTGGCGCAACCGCCAGCAGAGGCCATCGGTCCTCGTCTCGTCTTCAACGTCTTCGTGGCGCTCGTGCTCGGGCTCATATTCGGTTACGCCGTCCAGTTCCTCAGGTGGTCGGCAACCAACGCCGTGGCAAGCAGGCAGCAGCTAGAAGAGCTGACCGGGAAGCCGGTGTTGGCAGAGTTCCCGCGCCTACCGCACGGCGGGCATCGCCTGCCGCCAGACGCCGTCGGCTTCTTCCGAGCACGCATACTTCAAGCAGTGAGTAACAAGCGGCCAGCGGTGTTCGGCATCACTAGCGTGGACACGTATGCGGAGAAGGCCGGCGTCGCCGTCTCTTTAGCTGATGGGCTTGCCCGCGGCGGCCTACGGACCCTTCTGATCGATGCCGATCTACGGCGCGAGGGCCCAGGGTTCGGCCTCGACCTAGGGCGCACCCAAACGCCCTCGCTAGACAGTTACCTTCAGGAGCCCAAGCGCGTCGTGCAGCCTGTTACGGTGTTCAGTGACGTGAATAACTCGTTCGACGTCCTTCCTACCCGCGCGCCAGTCAGGTACCCGAGCGAGATGCTCGCCTACGGCTTCGATGCGTTACTAGCCAACCTGCGCGAGGCGTACGACGCCATCGTCGTCGACCTGCCGCCTGCACTGGAGTACGCGGATACCCTGACGTCCGCCACGGCCTGCACGGGCGTCGTGATCGCGGTGGGTGTTGGCACTAACGCCGGGCACGTCACCGACGCCGTTAACCTACTCGAGGGCAGCCAGGTTCAACTGTTGGGCGCGGTTCTCACGGGCAACGGCGCGGTCAAGCGGGTACGTTCGGCGGGGGCCAGCGTGCGGGGGCGCACGGCTACCACGCCTCCACCAACCGACGCGCCCGCCCCAAAGGCCGTGGCGCGTGTCAAGAGCCGCTGACGCCAAGGCACTAGCTGGAGCAAGCGGCGCGTTAGTCGTCTCCCTCGACTTCGAGCTCGCGTGGGGCGTCAGGGACATCTTCAGTCTCGACGGTCCCTACCGCGCGAACCTCCTTGGCGCAAGGGAGGCCGTCCCGCGTATCCTCGACCTGCTTGCCGAGTACGGCGTCGCGGCGACCTGGGCTACGGTCGGTTTCCTCTTCGCTGAGTCGCGCGAAGAGCTGGAGCATTACTCCCCCAAGCTGCGGCCGCGCTACGCCAGCAAGCACTTCGACCCCTACGCGGACGCCCTCGGCGGCGGCGAAGCCGACGACCCACTGCGCTACGCGCCCTCCCTCATCGCCCAGATAGCAGCCACGCCGCGCCAGGAGATCGCCAGTCACACTTTCTCGCACTACTACTGCCTGGAGGCTGGCCAAAGCGCAGACGAGTTCGCGGCCGACCTGGCCAGCGCCGTTGCCATCGCGAAAGCTCATGGTCACGTCCTTAAGTCGCTGGTCTTCCCGCGCAACCAACTACGCACGGACTACCTGCCGCTGCTGGCGCGCACTGGGTTCACGGCATTCCGCGGCACAGAGTCAAACTTCCTCAACCGCCCGCGCCCCGGCGCCTCAGGCTCGCC
>CALCHY010000033.1 GCA_937907415.1 uncultured Trueperaceae bacterium | reverse complement strand
CTAGTGCTTGTCTTGGACGATTCGAAGACTTGGCCACTCCACATAAGGGAGCTGCTAACGGTCCCCGAATCTGTAGGAACTCTCTCTACTCACAACTTCATGGACGATGTGGTTGGGGTGCCTCACATCAGCGGCGCTCACCTGATTAGCATGCACCCCGTACTCGCGGGCGATCTCGGCCGTCGTGCGCTCCTCACGCGCCGCCTCCAACGCCACCTTTGCCTTGAACGCAGGACTATGATTCCGCCGCTTCCTCGACACAACAACACCTCTCTCTCACGAACCTACCGGCTCAACCTAAGAGGGTGTCCAACAAATGGGGACCAGCGCTAACTTCACCTGAACTAGGTGAACATGAGGGAGACGTCTGCTATACCCAATCTTGGGTCAGTTCCCAAGATACTGAGCGTACCTCTCCTCTTGCGCTCGCGCTCGTCGGGTCTCGACTCCGCTCTCTACGTAGTACGTGTACTGAAGCGAAAAGCGGTCGTACGTCCCTTGGACACGTTGAAACTGAAACCAGGTCCGGAAGTATAGATCGCCGCTTCTAAGGAGGGTCTCTCGGGCCTCGCCGTAATCGGTCTGTACGGTTCGATTGGTGGCCACAGCGTATCCCTCAGCGCGCTTAACGGCTTGCGCTTGGTCAATGAACGCTTGGATGAGCTCACTGTTCTCGGTCGTCTCGGCCTTCCCTAGCCGAAACCATGCTGGCTCACCTGTGGACGGAACCCACTCAAAGGCGAAGTCACGCGCTGCGAACTTGATGCTTCCGACGCTGGTATGGAACTCGACGACCGGTACTGACGATGTACTCGCAAAGTAGGAAGCAGGTCCACTGGACGTCGTAGCTCTTGTGAGCGACCGGCTCGCCTCGAAGGCGGCTTCGAACGAGACATAAGGTGGTCGCCCATTGAGTTCTCGTGTTGCAGTCTGGAGGGCCTCTTCAGCAGCGTCCACTTCAGCACGCAGGTTAGCGAGCTCAAGTCGAAAGTCCTCGAGAGCCTGGTACGCGGACTGGTTGAGGGCTGAATTGGTTGCCGAAATCTTCGTCTCCGCGTAGGCGTCCATGGCTTGTTGAGCTGAGGTCACGGCGCCGGACACCGCAGCGTCAAGTTGATCGTCGTAAGCGTCGAAGGTTGCAGACAGTTCGGCAACATTGATCTGCATGGCTTGGCTAACGTCTGCCAAGGCCGCGACCGAGGATCTAGCATCAAGTGCTACGTATAACGCTACAACCCCCACAACAGCACCTAGTCCAAGGATCCAACCTCTCGTCAATGGCCACCTCCAAACGAAACGGCTGACAATTAGAGCATAGTCTGGAGTTCAGAGGACGGTCGGTGGTGACTCTACCGGGTTCGAAGGCAATCGCCTCAGAACTCGCAATCGAGCGCCCAGGATTCTTGGCATGAACTACGAGAGGCGGCAGAAGAAGTGGTGAGTGCGACGGGTCTATAGTCGTAGGTGCTCAGGATCCCAGAGCGTCGAGGACCTAACGGCTACACATCGGACGGCCGACTGGCATCTAGTGACACCCTTGCCGAACTCTCATATCGACGGGGCGACAACAGTGCTCTATTAGTTGTGGTCGCTCGTCTGCAGAACCCACGTATCTGCAGGTATCCTTTCAGCAATTAGATGAATGCCGTAGAGATCGAAGAAGCCGTATCTGAACTTGCCGAGCAACGGTTCGACGCGGGCGAGTTCCCGTATGCCTTCCTGCAGGCGCACGGGAACAAGGACACCTCTCTCACGAGCCTACCGGCTCAACCTAAGAGGGTGTCCAACAAATGGGGACCAGCGCTCTGTTCATCCGCGCGAAGCGATTGTTAACCGCGTAGCCGCGAACGGCGGGTCATGACTCTCTGAATGCACATGGCCTAGCGACAAGCCCCCAACGGGGCTCACCGCCCCTGAGGCGATAGGCGATGTTGCTAGAACTCAGTTGATCTCGTCTTGGCAGGCGCTGATCATCTGCGCCTCAAACTCGGCTAGCCCCTTGTTGGCGAAGTCCTCCCGGGCGATCTTGGTGTGCTCAGCGATGTGCCGGCTGGTCCAGATCCAGGCGTTGCTCTGGTGGGCGTGGTGCATGACGCCGACGCAGTAGTGGGTGACGTCGCGGGAGTCCTTGAGGGTGACGGCGTAAGCGCGGTACTCGCTGGGCGGCTTGAGGCCATCGAAGAGCTCGAAGCCGGTGTCGGCGCCAGGGTCGTAGACTTCGGCGTTGTCAGCGCCGAGGAGTGGCCAGTAGGCGCGCTCGAAGCTGTCTGCCTTGCGGGTCTCTTGGGCGGCTGCCAAGGTGCCGAGGAGCACTTGTGCGGCGTTGTCGTTGCCTCTGATGCGCGCCTGCAGGGCGTTGGGGATGCTGACGGCCGCCAGCACCCCGATGATCAGGGCGGCGATGAGTATCTCGATGAGGGTGAAGCCCCTCTGGTGACGCGAGTTCATACCTCATCCTACTCGCAATCAGCCATCACACGCGAAAGTGAGATTTCGCGTGCTCGGTCGGCGCTCTGAAGAAAGGCTCTTTGCTTATCAACTTGCGCTGGGTCAGGAACAAGTGCTTCTATTGGTCTGGCGGGGCGGTTACTTGTGTCCCGCCTCCCGGGGGGGTGGCTTGCGCGTTCTTTTGGGCGGGCGATCGTGCAGCCGGAAAGAGGGATTGATGCCCGACCAGAACCCGCAAGGGAACGAACTCACACCACTACCGCTCAGAGTGCTGCTGGTTGAGGACGACCCCCTCACGCTCGAGTTCGTCTCTCGACTGCTGGCGGATGTCGGCGCGGCCGTAACGGAAGCCGACTCGCTACTGGCAGCCACCGAGTGCTTGGGGCGTGAACCGTTCGATCTCTTGGTGACCGATTTCGTGTTGCGCGATGGCACGGGGGTTGAGGTCGCGCGCGCGGCTTGGGGTCGGGTGGGGCGCATGGTGTTGGTGAGTGGGGAGTTGGGGAACGTGCCTCTTGGTGAGGCGCGCGAGGCGGGCCTTGAGGTGTTCATCCCGAAGTTCGAGCTGACTGGGGAGCGCGTGAGTTCGTTGCTTCGGGAGTTGTTCCCGGCGCCTTAGAGGGCTGCGGGGAGGCTGTGGCTTTCGCGGCGGCCGTAGGCGAGGTTCACGGCCGTGATCGGTGTGAGGCCATCCTTGTAGATGGCTGTGGGGGCACTGCTGACGCTTAGGGTGCTGGTGGGGACGGCGCTGGGTATACCGGTGAGTATTCGGGCGGTGGCGCCGCGGCGCCTGGCGGTCCGCAGGAGGTTCTCGAGCGCCTCTTGTTCTTTGGGCTCGTACTCGGCCAGCACCAGGTCGAACTCGTCCCTACTGATCGCGGCGAGCGCTTCGGCTGCCGATTGGGTGGCGGTGACTTCGGCGCTGACTCGCCGGAAGTAGTGGACGCTCATGTTGAGGTCGTCGGGGTCCGCATCAAGCACGAGCACTTTGGGAGGGATTCCGCTCGGCTGGGTTGAATACCGCACGAGGGTGCGTACGTCTTCCGGGTGAACCGGTTGCAGCCGGCCGGCCTTGACTTCTCGCACGATGGTTCGGGCGCCGGCTGCGTTGTTGAAGGCGATGAGGGGGAAACTCACGTAGAAGGTGACGCGCTTGTCGTCGTCGTGCAGGACTGCGCCGACGTGGCCGCCTGTGCGCTCCATCAGGAGCTTGGTGGACCAGAGGCCGATGCCGCTGCCTGTCACGTCGTTGGCGGTGTTACCCAGCCTCCGCTTGTACTCCCACGCCTCAGCGAGCGGTTCCTCTTGGATGCCGGCAGCGGCGTTGGTGACCTCCAGACGCGCATGGTCGGGTTGTTCCGGGTCGAGGCGCACGCTGACGGTGATGTGGCGCTCCCCGTTCGATTCGGGCGTGGCGTACTTGACGGCGTTCTCGACGAGGTTGCGGAGCGCGTAGTACAGGGTTAGGCGCCCCGCGTCCCGCGCCCACACCATGGCGCCCTTCAGTTGCTCGTCGACCCCCACCCTCACGCGCTCGCGGTCGGCCCTGCGGAGCTTGTGGCGGGCGTAGAAGCGGGTGTACCTGGGGGCTTGGTCGAGGACGATCTCGCTGAGGTTGAGGAGCTGCTCTTGCTCGCTACCCTTGGGGGCGTTGAGGGTCGTGATGGCGTCGAGGAGTTGCGCGTGCGTGTCGGTGATCTCGCTCCAAACGCGGGCCTCGTCATGAATGTCTATGAGCCGCTGGTCGAGATCAGCGCGGGTGAGGTTGGGTGCGCGACGAATCTCGTCGACGAGCGCGGCTATGGCGTTGGCGCTGGAGTGCCTGTCGTGCCGGACGAAGCGTAGGCGTTCGGTTAGTTCCTTCTGCAGAAGCGCCTGGCTGCTGGTGAGGTGAATCACGGCCACGAAACCGCGGGGGATGGCCTCGCCGTCTACACGCGAGCGTAGCAGCATGAGGTTCATGTCGAATTCTCTCTGGGTGCCGTCGCGTGCTTGGAGGGTGACAGTGATGCGTTCGGCGTTGTTGACCCGCGAGTGGCCCCCGGGTTGGTTGACGAGTTGGAGGGTGTTGTCGCGTATGCGCTCGAAGCGCGTGATGCTCGCGTCGTCGAGCAGGGAGGTGATGTTGAGGTCTTTGACCGCAAGAGGGTCGTAGCCGAGGTTGTCGATGAGGCTCTCGGTAGCGGAGTGGATGGAGCCGAACCTATCGAGGGTGAGGAACATGCCGACCTGCTGCATGGTGGTGTGCAGGATGGCGCTGTCCCCGAGCTCCTGGAGGGTCTCCCCTTCCATGCTGCTGGGCTTCCCGAGGAACACGTAACGGCTGGCGTCGGCGCGGATGGGTGTGAACTCGAGTGCGAGGGTGACGTCGTGGGCGCCACTGCGGCCGCGGGCTATAGCGTTTAGGTCGAGCGTGAACGTGTCCGTCTTAGGTTCGAGCAGGAGTGAGTTCTCTAGTTGCTCGAGTTCGGCGCGAGCGGTTGGGAAGGTGCGTTCCACGCGGGTGCCGGGCTCGAGCGCGAGATCTGGTCGGCGGCGGCGTATTTCGGTGCTGGTGGCGAGGATGCTATGAGGGGTGGTGAGGATCCATTGTCGGCTGACGCCAGCGCCAGTGTCGGAGGCGACGTTGCGGGCGTGCTGCATGACGGCGCGTATGAGCGGCGCGAGCGCCAGCTCGACTAGGCGCTTGCCGCGCGGTAAATAGACCAGCAGGTGGTGCGTGTCATTAGTGCCCTTGGGGATGGGTATGGCCATGACCGCGCCCTGGGGTGGGTTGCGTTGCGCTTGGCCGAGGAGCATGGCTAGCCCGTGGGCGTCGAAGATCCGCACGTCGCGCGTGGCGATGAGCGCCTGCGTGAGACGTTGGCCGTCGGCGCTGCCGTGCATGCTCTTCTTGGTTAGGAGCTTGAGGCCCTGGGGGGTTAGGTGGCGACTAATGTTCCCGAAAAGGCTGCCCCAGCTGGCGCTCACCAAGCCCGGCGTGATCTTAAGTTGCCCGCCGATGACTTGGCTGGTCAGTATTGTGTGCGCGCTGCCGCCGTGCTCCTGCAGTAACTCGAGTGTGAACTCCACGACCGCGTCAGCGCTAGTGGCCGCGTGCGTTGACTCTAGGTATGCGGCAATCCGCTCAGGCGGGAGGTAAGAGCTATTAGGGGCAGGACGTTGGGGGTCAGTGGTTGGTGGTTTACGGGGTCTGGTTCTGAACATTCTGCTTGGGTGGGGGAGTCGCCCCAAGGAGCGCTCTCGTTAGGGCCATTATTGTCCGGGTTGCGTCTGGATGATGTGTCATCAGGTGAGACTGGAGGGCTTTCTTCTCTCCCATCCACCAGAAGCGTTGCGA
>CALCHY010000032.1 GCA_937907415.1 uncultured Trueperaceae bacterium | reverse complement strand
TGGATGCGTGTCAAGACCGGGCCCGAGTTGGCGGTAGAACAGTGGCTCAGCTAGATGTGAAGTGCCAATCAGTGACACCGTCCTCGTTCCAAATTGAGTGACACCGGAAGAAGCGGAAGCAAGCGGAAGGCCATCAATGCACTATCGTCCTGGACGGCGTTCGTGGCCCGGGGCGTCCCGCTTGTCGCGGATGGACGGCGGAAGGTCGCGGGACAAGCGGTTTAGATCCCGCGTGCCAAATTCGCTGACACTGATTGGCACTCCGAGCACGGCCGGCAAGTGGAGAGATGGCGTCGAGCACGGCACCACTCCCTAAGTGGGAAAGCGTGCGACCGATTCCCCCCTACCGTAAGCAGTCGTTGAACGCACGTCATCGGAGTGCCACGCTGTGTCATGTGGCACTCCGATGGCAATGTGGTGGCAATGTGCGTCCCTCACGCGTTCGCATTGTCTTGCGCCTCGGCGGGCGTCTGCGTGCCAAACGATCGCGGGTCATCGGAGTGCCATCATCGGAGTGCCAGGCGTGTACACCTCGCTGGGAGTTGGGGATTACATTATGAGTTGTTCCGATTAGGCTTGGTGAGTCGCCTCTAACTTGGCCCTGCAGGATGGCGACCACTCTCGAGGGGAGAAATGCATGAAGAGATTCGTCGGCCTGTTAGCCGCGGCCCTGGTGATCCTGGCTGGCTGCGCACCTACCACCACCGTTACGCCGCAGGCGTCAACCGAGCAGATCGCCCGGTTGCCATTCGCCGAGGCATTCCGGCGCGTTACGACTGCGATCAATACGCAGCCGTACCCGTCCGATTCAGGCGGGTGGGTCATCACGAGCAGCGATCAGGTTGGCGGCTTCATCAGCGCGGAACTGAACGGGAAGCGTTATCAGTTCCTCACTGGTACTGTGCCGTATAGGGGATTTGTGTCGGCTGCACTAGTATCGCGTGGCGACAGCGAGACGGCCGTCAATATCAGCCTCAACTCGGAAGAGGAATCGCAGAAGCTGGCTGATTCGATACGGGCGGCGTTGGGCCTGTAGAGCCCCCTAACCTTGTGGTCCAAGGGAGCGGGCTGGCACTGTGGCGCCAGCCCGCTCCCTTGCGTATGACCGTAGCTACCCTAGCGACGCTCTATCAGGTCCTCGCCCTTGATCTCCGCGATGATCTTGATGACGCGGCCCACGACTTCGGCCACCTCAGACATTGGAATGACGCTCGGGGTGCCGTTCGTGTGCTCCGGGTTCCTGCTTTGTAGTTGCCTCTCGTGACGATCGAGCTTGAGCATCTTGACCACATGGCTGTCGTCAGCGAGCCGAGCGACCACGGAGGCCGTGTTGTAACCCTTGTCGAGCGCGTCGACGACGACGATGTCCCCATCGAGGATGGGTCGCTTGCCGGCGGCCATCGAGTCACCTCTGACCCGGAACGCACGCAGTTCCTTGCCCTGTGCGAACTCCAGATCCAGCCAGATTGGCGGTTCGTGCGCCTCGAGGTTCTGGGCTGGGCCGGCACCGACCCACCCTGCGATCTCGACGTTGACCTTGAGGAGAGGCGCGTCAGAGGCGAAGGTGGCTTCAGCGCCTGGAGCTTCGGGCTCCAGCAGGTAGATGATCTCGTGCAGGGGTCGCTCAAGCGCCTTGGCGAGGGCGATCGTCGTCTGCAGTGACGGGTGGACCCACGCGCCGCGGGTTCGGCTGCGGCCCCTGACGAGTTCATAGAGGGTGCTGCGGCCGAGCTCGTACTTGTCGGCAAAGTCGGTGATGGTTTCTAGGCCGTCCTGGGCCATCTTCGTCCGGATCAGATCGGCGAGCTGAGCGCGGGCCTCTTGCACGTCTGTGCGGAGCATCGCGCCCTTGCCCGAGCCAGCGTGGTCAGTCGTCCTCATATGGCGACACTCTATTGCATAATCCGCTTCTGCGGATATAGAATCTGTCATGTTGGATTCACGGTCACCGCAATCGAGCGCCTGGCCCCGCGGTGCGGAGTTGGCCGGGCGACTTCGAGAGCTGCTAGAGAGGCACGGAATGACGCAGGTCGAATTAGCGCTGGCTGCGAACATTAGCCCGCAGTACGCGTCGGATCTGCTGCTGGGGAAGCGCGGCCAGCGATTGAGCGCCACGGTCGCGGCCCAACTGGAGGACGCACTAGGGGTCCCAAGGGGTTTTCTGCTGCCGAGTCTGTCCAAAACAACAGACAGCGCGTCCGTCGAAATGGTGACCAAGTGAACGATGCCACGCAATCGTTCGCCACTGTGGCAGAAGTGGTCGCGGCCACTGGTGTGGGCCTCCGCACGGTGCGCCGTTGGATGAAGTTGGAGGGGGTCCGCGTCGAGTACCGACAGGTTGTCAGTCCCTCCGGGAAGTCGGTGCGCACCGCATACATTGACGTCTCGACGCTCCCGTGCCCCGTGCCCCCTGGCTTGGAACCGAGCGTTCCGGAAGCCGCCGGTAGCCGCGTTATCGAACCCGCGGCCCGGAGCTTCGAGGAGGCGATCGCGCAGCTCGCCAACGTGCCGGCAGGCGATAGAGGCGGGCGCGTCAAAGAGCTCGCTAAGGCGTGGGGCAAATCGCGGAAGACGGTGTATCGGCGCCTCGCGCAGCTCGAGC
>CALCHY010000031.1 GCA_937907415.1 uncultured Trueperaceae bacterium | reverse complement strand
CGGGAGCGGTTGTTGATCACGGGGGTGGGGAGGGGGTCGGAGTTCGTGCCGGGCAGACAGGGGTAAACCCGACTCTCCACGCCCGTACAGGATTACTTGCGGACCGACCACGCCGGCCGGCCCGGTATCGCAACGCGGTTGATTGTGGCTTTGCATTAACTGAGGTTCACTTTCGATATGAGTGACGAGTTGGTGGTGCAGGGCTGGGTGGAGAACCCTTTCTGGCAGTTCTTCTCAGGTGAGAAGTTCTTCCAGCGCGAATCCCCATCGACCCTTCCAGCCTGACCAGGTGGCGAAAGCGCATCGAGGCGGCCGGCGACGAGGAGCTAGTGCGCGAGACGATCCAGGCGGGCTTGCTGCTGAACCTGAGAAAGGCGAGCCAGTTGCAGCGCGTGAACCTTGACACGATGGAGAAGGAGAAGAACGTGCGCTTCCCAACCGACGCGAGGCTCCTCAACCGGGCGCGCGAGCGACTGGCGAAACAAGCTCAAACGAAAGGTATCGGCTTGCGGCAGTCGTACGCGAGAATCGGTAAGCGCGAGCCCTTGATGCAGTGGCGTTACGCGCACGCGAAGCAGTTCGAGCGCGCCAGGAAGGCGACCCGGTAGCCGAAGACCTACCTGGGGCGCGTGATCCGCGAGGTGGAGCGCAAGGCGACTGATCCGAACCGAGATTTGCCGGAGCGGCTGGTGGTTAGCAAGCGGATCGTGGAGCAGGGGCGGAAGAGCAAAACAAGGCCTACAGCGTGCACGAGCCGCTGCTGGAGTGCATCGGCAAGGGCAAGGCCTATAAGCGTTACGAGTGCGGCTGCAACATGTCTTTGGCCACCAGCACAGGCGGTTGGTTACTCGCAGCGCAGGCGCGTCACGTCAACCCTTACGACAGGCACGCGTTTGCGGCCACCCTGGAGCAGCTCGCCAAGCTGACGGGCGCAGCACCGGAGCAGGTGTTCCTGTACATGGGTTACCGCGGACATGGTTATGAGGGAATCGGCGTCGCGCATGTGGATAGGAACGGCTTGAAGGGCGCGGTGGGTGACCGGATGAACATGATCCTGAGCGAGGCGGGCAGGAACCTGCACAAGATCATGAAGCCGCTGGCCAGCGCGCCAGGTTCACTTGCGCTCTTCTTGGCTTGGCTGCTGGAACTGCTTCGCCGCCGCCCGGCGCGCCGCAGCGTTCGCCGGAGCCCGCAGGAACGGGTTCTGCAGCTTCGACTAGGCACATTAGCAGTGCGTTCAGTCCGTTCCCGGCACGCTGTCTCACCGAGGCGTCCACCCCCAGCGTCGGTCCCTACATTTGTCTCAATCTCCATTGCATGGGCGCGGTCGGCCGCACTGTGTTGGCTTCAGTGCTGCGCTCGATGCAACCGGTTGCGCACGGGTACGTTCGCCCCGACACCCGCTTCCCCGTAAGTAGTGACCTTCGTGCGTTGCATAGGCAGCCCCGCCAAACATAATTTCAGCAATGCCTCCAGTCCCTAAGCCTTTCAACTAGCTTCCGGCAGTTCCCAAGCCGACCTCTCCCCTCACTTGAGTAAGAGCTTAGTGACATGTACGCATTACAATATGAACCACCAAGCGTCGGAAAAAGTTCGCGAACGAGACTCCGGCGGAATCGGGGCGAAATGACCAAGACTCCAACTGACAATGTGAAGCGGCACAGCGTCGACGTTGTGCCTGCCCCACGCCTTATGCGAACCATCGGGGCAACTGCCTTGGGTCCAACGTCTGCTGTGGCCGAGCTAGTGGCCAACTCATTGGATGCCCGCATCGAAGGATGCAGCGTAAGAATCGATATCCGGCTGAAGAATGATCGCATCGAAATCATAGATGATGCCCGAGGAATGGAACTTAAGGATATCGAAAATGCGCTACGCCTAGGCATCGATATGGATTTGCTCCCGAAGGCCCGTGCGGGTCGGATGGGAACTTATGGCCTAGGCATGAAGACTGCAGCGGCAAGCCTCGGAGACCGATGGGGTGTCATCACGCGGCCACTAGAAAAGGTAGAACCCGTTGAGTACCGAGTCGCTTTCGACCTCAGCGAATGGTCCCGCCGAGAAACGTCCGCGGCCCAGTGGACTATAGAACTGGAAGACTCTGTCCCAGACACTACGAACCCGCTCGGGGAACGAACTCACGGCACCGTCGTCTGGATAGAGGCCCTCCGCTTCAAAGATCATCTTCCTGGCGCTTACCTGACCCACCTCTCGAAGGCGTTCGCACCGTTCATCAAGCGTGGCCACGTGATAACCGTCAATGGCCAGGTGACGGAGGTGGGCAAGCCACGCCTTGCCGATGATACCTACCGTGAGTTCCATAAGGTCATCAACGAAGAGCGTGGCTGGGTGCTACGCGGCTGGGTGGGGCTTGACACGAGGACTCACAACGATGGGAACTACGGTATAGACCTTTACCGTAACGATCAGCTAATCGAGATTCACAACAAGGATTTTTTCAAGCCTCACCTGATGACCTCCCGCATCTTTGGGGAGGCACACTTAGATTTCGTGCCCGTGAACTTCAATAAGGTCGGCTTCACAAAGGGCGATGAAGCGTGGAAGTTCGCCGCTGCTGAAATGACAGAGCTAGTGAAGCCTGTCGCCGAAGCGTCGAGAATCATGAGCCGGGGCAAACACGATGATTCGCGGGTCACGAAGGCAGTTGCCAAGCTAAACGAAGCTTTCAACGGCCCCAGTAGCTTCGTAGAGGTTGAGGCTGGTGCTACCAACAGCTCCGAGGCGGGTGGTGACTCACCGCCACCAGAAGGCCCGCTGGCACCATCACGTCTTAGGGCATCGGGCCGAACCTTGTGGTTGCCGCGTGGGACAATCCAACTTGACGCCCAAGTGGAAGCCCTCGATACTCGCGTGACTCCATGGGATTATATCTACGCGGCCGAGAAGGGCCAGCTCCTCGTGCTTGTCAATCAGGAGTCAGCTGTCTTCAACAAGATGAGAGACGTTGATTTCCTCGCTTGCATGGCTGTCGCGGACTGCATCTGGCGTTTCCTAGTCGAGCGGGAGAAGGTCGACCCAAGCAAGGCACGCCGTGTGAGCAACGAATGGTTGCACGAGGCCGTGACTGGCAAGGCAATCTGGCAGGACATCGAGTCTCAATCAGATTGGATCGCTGCGTCGTGAGGGAGCCCAGCCAGCAGTTACCAATGTCGCTGGTTGACGCTTGGAACGCCTCGCGCATCCCTCTGAACTCGTGGGTTCGCGCTGTCGAGGCCGCCTTCAACGAGAGCGGTATGGACCTACTCGATGCGTCCGAAGTGACAGGATCTACAGGTGCGGAGCTGGAGGCGGTGATTCGTCTGGCTCTCCTAGACGATAAGACCCTCGAGTTGGTGTCATCCGCGAACCCTTCGATGACAACCTGGTTCCTTCTTACCGAGATTCCCAACGCAGAGATTCCCTCAGTTCTTGAGGCTGCAGGAGGCATGAGCGGTCCGTACTCCGACTTTCAACGAATGGCCCGAGCAGTCAGTGAAATCACAGATCGCGCAGACATAAGTGCCATCCGGAACCTCGACCCACATCTGTTCGACTTCGTTCTCAAAAAGGCAACGGCGTACTCGGCCTGGCCCTCTAGTAGTAAGAACTACAAGGCTCTACGTGACTTCGCTGCACGGCGAAGGTCGGGAAGGCCCTTGACTGCTCGCCAGACCGCATACGCAAGGGGCCTGCTGATTGAACTCGTGGAGGCTAGCGTGATTCAGGTTCCTTCTCCGGACGGAGACGATGCTCAATGCACTCTGGTGCTAAAGGCAGTAGCCTGAGCGGCATCGCGAGACGGCTCCGAGACCTCAACTTGGAGGTCTTTTATGACGCACCGGGGGCCGAGTTAGCGAAATCGGTACTGCTTCCAGCCCTCAGCGTCGCGAGGCGATACGATCGCGTGTCGGCTTACTTCAGGCTTTCTTCGCTCATAAGCATCGGTGAAGGGCTCGACGTACTCCGACTATGTGGCGGTCGGATGCGCCTACTGATGGGGGCGCACGACATCGACTACGAGGTTGCAGACGCTGCCTACAACGCGCAACACGACTTGCTGATGGCGCGCCTTCGGGCACGGCTATTGGCAGGCGTTTCTACTTTGAGCGGAGAGCTTGAACGAAACCGGATTGAGGCGGCCGCCTGGATGATACGAGACGGACTGCTCGAGATCACGTGTGTGGCGCCCCGCCTGGGTGCTGGCACTCGCGGCATCTTTCACAACAAGCGACTCATATTCGTTGATCAGGAAGGTGACATGGTTACCGCTTCGGGAAGCGTTAACGAGACCGGCTCGGGCCTCGGCGGCAACTTCGAAGAGCTGACAGTTCATAAATCCTGGGAAGCAAAGAGCTATACCGACGCCCACTCCAAGAGGTTCGAGGCCGTCTGGGCGGGGCAAGACTCCCGCCTCGTTACGACTCTGCTCGGTGCCGATTTCGCTAGTGAGTTGTTAAATGCTCTTCGTCCTTCGAGCTCCTCCGTAGTTCTGCCTCCTAAAGTAACCAGTAAGGTGGTCGAAGTGCTCGCGGACAGTCCGTTCCTCAGCACATTGAACTCAAGCCGCGCTCCGCTTTATCCGCACCAAGAGAGGGTATTGAGGTCGGCGTGTAGCCGCTGGCCCATCCGAGCAGTACTCGCGGATGAGGTCGGTCTTGGGAAAACTTACGAAGCTGCAGCTGCGATATCATTTGCCTTGAGGCACGCTGGCGTACGCCGCGTCGTCGTGCTTGTGCCCCCGACGCTCTTAAGGCAATGGCAAGACGAGTTTCGGTCCTCGTTCGGCTTGGACTTCTGGAGATACGAAAGCGCGGCGCGAACGTACGTTTCTGCCGGTGGTGGGTCCATCACAGCTCCACGAGGTCCCTTTATGGGTGATTACCCTGAACTCGTAATCGTATCGCGTGATTTGGCGCGAGGGACGCGCAAGACAGGGCACGCTTTCAAGGATGCTGAAGTGCTGCCTGACATGCTTGTCCTAGATGAAGCGCATGCTTTGCGGAAGCGTAGGTCAGCAACGGAATCGCGCCCATCGCTCATAGGGCGGTTGGTAGAAGAACTACTTAGGAAGGTTCCCCACGCTCTCTTCCTGACAGCTACGCCCCTCCAGGTTGACGCTTTGGAACTTTACGACGCACTTGAGCTTCTGGGTATGCCCGAGTCGTTCGATGAAGCAAGTTTCCTGCGGAGCCTTGAGCTGCTGTCAATTCCCTCACGAGCTAGACCGGAACTGGATCAGGCCGCGAGTACACTCGACTTGGTCGCATCCATGCTTGCCTCGTATCACCTCAACCAGGGCTACATCTCACCTGAGGCGTCTCGCCTGATCGCCCATGACGCTGCGGAGTCAAATCGGGTCAGATCAGTAATGGCCGCACAGGGTTCATGGGCAATTCTCAGGGACGCCTTAGTAAGGGTTCATCCCGCTACGACGTTGTGCATCAGGAACACGAGGGAAACGCTCTCGAGAGTCGGCTACAAGTTCCCGGCCAGGAAGTTCGAAGGAATCGAGTGCGTCCCTTCAACCACCGTCAGAATCGTACTCACGAAGCTCGACGAGTACTTGAACTCGAACCTTGGCCTAGTGGAGTCCGCAGTCTATCCCGATAGGGCAACAGCAGTTGGGTTTGTGCGATCCATCTACCTACAACGTGCCGCCTCCAGCCTCGCAGCTATCCAGACTTCCCTAAACCGTAGGCTAGAGCGGCTCCGAGAGCTGCAAGAAGGCCGGTCGGCACCAGACGACTTCGTCGAGGAAGACACTTTGGATGAGTCCCGTTCATTTCCTGCTAGCCCTCGCGAGGGAGTTGACTACGTCGCCATTAGGCGGGCGTGTGCGATCGAGTCAGCAGACATCCAGGCACTGCTTTCTATGTTAGGGCAATTAGGACCTAACATCTTTGAGGTTGACCCAAAAATCCGTCAAGCGCTTAATCAACTGAGTCAGTTCCAATCCGAGGGCAGAAGTGTACTGCTTTTCTCCCGATACACGGATACCATCCAGGCCCTGATTTCTCAGTTCGCCGCACTATCTGGTGTCGACCTTTCGTACGCGTCGTACACCGGCGACGGTGGCCTGGTATGCGTTTCGGGAATCGAGAAGAGGGGCGATAAGGGCTTGGTGACGAGAGCCTTGGCAGAAGGCGAGGTTGGTATCGTCTTCTGCTCGGACGCCGCGTCCGAAGGCTTGAACTTGCAGACCGCCAATGCGATCATAAACGTCGATGTACCCTGGAACCCAGCGCGACTTGAACAGCGAATTGGGAGAATCGCCCGGCTCGGGCAGACTGCCGAGGCCGTCGACATCATCAACCTTTGGTACCCTCACAGTGTTGAAGCCAAGATTTATGAGCGAGTTCTATTGCGGAAGGAGATAATGGAGCTAGCCCTTGGAGCGTTCCCAGAAATCGTTGGGAATGCAATCAGGAGCGCTGTGTCAAACCAATCAAGGGGCAACCTCGATCACGACGTAATAGAGGAGCTGAACGAGAAGCGGAATGCCGTTGAACTCGAGGCATTGACTAGCTTGTGGTCGTCTCTCGCGATGGACCCATCGTCGGTGGGTACTGCCGCTCTACGGCGAGAATTGGCTGACGTACTCGAAGCGATTTCGACCAAGGCCAAGTCGGCTCCTGGGTATTCAGGTCCGCTGAAATGGGTTACACCACGTGAAGACCCGCTCACCGGGCCGATGTTCACGCTCCACCACGAGTGGGTACGTTGGTTGGGCTCGGTGTCGGTTTCCTCTCCCATACTCTCTTCGAGCGGAGAGCTTGGAGTACTCAGAAGAGGCTCCACAGCTCTTGTGCTCGCACTTAGGGAAGGCGAATGGCTTCGGGCGTTGGCGCCCTCGGCATTGCCAGGGGTTCTAAGGCTCGTGTACCTAGGGGAGAGTCCCGACTTACACGAACACGTCTTCTTAGAAGTTCGCGAAGGAGAAGGGCTCATGTCTAACGCGTTGAGCGTCACCCCTTGGTGGCCAGAGCCAGGAGCTATGTATATTCCAGTCGCGAACCCGGACGTGGTTCCAACTATTCCCGATTGGGCGCGAAATGACCTGCCACTCACCTTCGATCCGTTGTTCGATTAGGAGGCCGAGTGTACGCAGAGCTGTACGTGCCAGATTGGCTCCATACTCCTGGAATCGACCTCTCAAAGGTGAACGAAGTCTTGGCAGGGTCGTGGACAGAAGCTGCAACAGACTACGCCGCGGAGTGGACCGCTAGGCGCTCAGTCGGCAAGAAGGGACCTGTAGGTGCACAGAGGCACCTGAACGCCGTTGTCGAGCGTCGGTTCCAAGCAGCTGGATGGGGTTCGTATGCAAGTACCTACACAATGGGGGAGTTCTGGTTCCGTGTTACCTTCAGACACCAGATGAGCGCAGGTTCGAACTTCCTTGAGGCGCTAAAGGCGGTTATCCGCCATGGGTTCGATGTAGCGATAATCGCGGCTGCTACTAGGGAGTTTCTCGAGGACATCTCCCCAGCTGACGCGCCTGCTTTGACGTCTTTCGAGAAACTTCGGACGGAGCTGGACGATTTACGGGGTATCGTGAACGTTCCCATTGTCGTCGCGTCTTTGCAACCCGTCGGCGAGTTGAGCGATGTTACGAGGAACGTCATATCGCACCCTGGTCGACAGCGTTAGCTAATTCGCGTCCAAGGCGCCACGAAGCTCGGAAAGACGCAATTTCACGAAATAATGTACGTGTACCGGGACTCTATTCACTTTGTCCTCGTGAGGCCCGTATGTCAGCGATGGGATTCTTACACCGATGAACGCGCACCCCTAAGCTGGCCTGACTTGGCCCAGATTAGCATCTCGGAAATCGCCCCTCCCGAAGCCTAGGATTTTCCTGCTTCAACTTGACGACCTGCGGCGCATACGGCGACGATTCTTGCTCCAGGCAGCTTCAGCAGCTGCGCCTAGCGGCAAGCCCACAGCTGCAACTGTCAACGCCCCGGGCGCAATCCCGCCCTTCTGCGGCACCGTGACGGTTGCCGACGATTGCGCTCCTGTTCTGCGGTCGACTCGAACACGAGCGTCGTTGGCCTCCTTGGACATTGGCGCGTAGCTACCGAAGATTCTGTAGGCCTCGCCCACTCAGAGAGCAGCCCCTCCTGAGCACTCGGGATGGCGTCGCCCTCCGATCGACGACGCTCCGCAAGATTGCTCGCATAACCGGTCTCCGTGCGTTTTCCTGCAGGCAATGAATGCAGCCGATTCGCGCCTCGCCGGTGTCATACGAGTGGCTCAATCGGGCACAGGCAGGCAAGACTGGCACACATGGCTCGCAACCACGTCGACCCTCATAGTTCTACCCGGCCTGCGCACTCTGCGCCTGCATGTGCCAGTGGCGCTGACTATCCTGTCGCGCCTCGAGGCCACGAAGATTTACGTCGCCTCGTCAAACGCCTTGCTGTCGAGGGCGAGGTCTTCAGGGGCCGCTACTTCTGGCACCAAACCTCCGACCCTTACATGCTTTTCCTCGCGGAGTTCTTCTTGCGGCGAAGCAACCGAACCACGGTCGCGCGGTACCTTCCATCCTTCCTGGAGCACTTCCCTACCGCGGAGGCTCTGGTGCGAGCAGATGTGAGCGCCGTTCTTGAGGCAGCGAGTTGGGCTGGTTTGCGTGCCCGTACCGCGAGCCTGCCTGAGGTCCTCGCTCAGTTCATGGAACGTACCCATTGGTCAGCGCGGGAGTTGATGTCGTTGCCGCATATCGGTGAGTACGCTGCGAAGGGGATCGCTCTCTACATCTTCGCCGAGCCAGTCTTCCCGATAGACAACAACGTCCTCAGGGTCGTCGGGCGTTACCTAGGCGTGGCCGGCCGAGAGAATATCGCACGGACCGTCGAGGAACTCACCAATATCACAGTGAACGAAGGGGGTATGGCCGCACTTCGGTTAGCTCACATGGGAGCGCTGGCGATCGGTTGGGAGTACTGCAGGGCCAAGAACCCACGATGTGAGGCCTGTCCATTGTCCGAAAGCTGCGTCGCATGGCCCGAGGACCGTCGCTCCGCCGTGGTCTCATATGTCGGTGGGGCAGAACAAGGACTACAGTACAGAATCTGAGGCAGTGGTCGTCGCTCACGCTAGGACCCTCGTCGGGAGGACGTTGAGTGACCTCTACGGTGACGACGTCGACCCTGTAAGAGGTAAAGGGGCGTTCGGACAGCTCGTTGAGCTGGTTCATTTCGGGTACGAGCCCAACACCGTCCCGGGGCCCGACTTCCGGGTGGCGAGGCTAGAGCTGAAGGCCACGGGAGCCGAACGGAAGAGTATGGGGTGGCGAGCCAAGGAGCGCCTGGTTCTAAGCAACATCAACTACCGTGGTTTGGCTGAGGAAACTGACTTCAGGGCGAGCACCTTCTACCTAAAGAACGCCCGGCTCCTCATCGTCGTCTACCACTGGGTAGCTGGGCAAGGTCCGAGCGATTACCGAGTCGTAGGTGTCGGCGTCGTAGAGATCGACTTGTTGGATCCGAGCGATCGCGCCATCATCGAGGACGACTGGGAGAAGATCAGGCTCGCTGTCATCCAAGGCCGAGCGCACGAGCTCTCCGAGGCCGACACGAACTACTTGAAGGCCACGCGGAAGGGAGCCGGCACCGGCCGCGACGACCGGTCACAGCCCAATAGCTCCATCCCGGCACCTAACCGAGCTTACTCGTTCAAGCAGAGCTTCTTGACCCGACTCATCCAGCCGTTCCTGGCTGCACAACCGGGACCGCGGGCCGATGAGGCGTCAATCGTGCTGGACGCGAGACAGTTGCAGGCGAAGACCTTCGATGACTTGGTCCTCGATCGATTCCGACGATTCACGGGACACACGGTGGAGGAAATCGTGGCGGTAGTGGATCCGACACTGAACCGTCAAGCGAAGGGTTTCTACGCTGACCTGGCGCGGCGGATGCTTGACGTGAAGACACGGCGCATCGAGGAGTTCGAGAAAGCCGACGTCGTGATGAAGATAGTTCGTGTCAAAGGGAACGGGCAGCCGGCGGAAGCGATGTCGTTTCCCGCTTTCAGGTACCGGGACTTAGCGTCGCAGACGTGGATGGAGTCTGACTTGCGCGAACTTCTGACGAGGAGGTTCTTGTTCGTGTTCTTCCAAGAAGCCAGCGGCACGATCCGGTTTCACCACGCGACATTCTGGGCGATGCCAGAAACCCTACTTGATGGGGAGGTTCGGCAGGTCTGGGAGGACACGGTCGACCGAATCGCATCCGGTCGAAGCGAGCGCCTTCCAGGCTCCAGTGGCAGTTCTGTCCTGCACGTCAGGCCACACGCGAGGAACGCAGCTGACACGGACCTCACGCCCTCCGGCCAGCGGTTGGTGAAGCAGTCGTTCTGGTTGAACCGCGGCTTCATCGGCGGCATCTTCCATATGTCGGCGAAAGCCGAGGGCCTCTAGGCGCGAGCGACTGTGCCGCGGTGACTCCGCCGGTTACCATGGGCGCGTGAAACCGATTCGCGTCGCAGAGCTGTTCGCAGGGGTGGGTGGCTTCCGTGTAGGTCTCTCAGCAGCCAACGCCGGGCTGGGCACGGAACGGTTCAGGGTCGTTTGGAGTAACCAGTGGGAACCCGGTAGGAAGGTCCAACATGCTTCTGACGTGTACGTACGCGTCTTCGGCGCAGATGGCCACTCCAACGAGGACGTGTCGACGGTGTCTATCGATTCCGTCCCTGACGTCGATCTAGTCGTCGGCGGCTTTCCTTGCCAGGATTACTCCGTCGCGACCAGCCTGCAGCGTTCTAGCGGCCTCGTGGGCAAGAAGGGCGTCCTTTGGTGGGAGATTCACCGAATCTTGCGGGACAAGTCACCGAGGCCGAAGTACCTGTTCCTTGAGAACGTCGATCGCCTCTTGAAGAGTCCCGCGACCCAGCGGGGGCGTGACTTCGCGGTGATGCTCGCTTCGCTCTCGGACCTCGGTTACGCGGTCGAATGGCGGATCGTAAACGCGGCGGATTACGGCATGCCTCAGCGGAGGCGGCGCATCTTCATCATCGGGTACCTGGAAGGCACACCGCTTCACGAGGCGCTGACACATGGGAGGTCGTCCATGAGTTGGCTGACCAACGACGGCGTGTTCGCCGCCGCGTTCCCCG
>CALCHY010000030.1 GCA_937907415.1 uncultured Trueperaceae bacterium | reverse complement strand
TCGACTTGATTGCGGACCCACGCCGCGGGACTCGGTGCATAGTCTGTGCTCACTGTTCGCGCAACGTCATACCGGCCGGCATTATTCCGGCAATGGTGACGAGTGCGTGGGGGCAGCGGCGAGCCCGGGTTCACCTGAACGCAGCCCTGCACCCATCGGTGCAGGTGGGGGCCTGTGCTGGAGCCGCCTGTCGGACTCGAACCGACCACCTACGCTATATACGCCCGGTACATCCCGCGCTGTCACGCATGGCCATTGGTGCGGGCTATACACGCCGCTCAACGGGCTATAGCGTCACGGCTACTCACGTAAATCACCTAGTTTATGGGTATGTTTGTGGGTACAAAGTGGCCGTTTATGGGTATGCTCAGCGCCACCAGCCCAGCGCACCCGGCGCTGGCCGGACTACAGGAGATAGCCAGAATGGAAACTGAACAGGAGGCGCGCGAGCGCCGCCAGCGCGTCGCGGTAGCGGCTTTGACGGTTCGCCTCTCGACGGCAGAGCGGCTTGCGGGCGACTGCGCCGACGTTCGCGAGGCATCGCGCAGTGTCGAGACGGTGCGCTCACATCACGACTACCGACGAAGCGCAGCTCTCATGAGCAAGATCATCGCGGATGCGCGTCTAGCCAGCCTGACGCCGCCCAGCGCAATCATTTCGGAGTGGAGCGTGCGGCAACTGGCGGCGCTGGAATGGGGCGATGGCATCGCGTGGGTATTGGATGAATCGACCCATGAGGGAGTGCTTCGCATCCCGGTTGAGGCGACGAGCGATGCAGTTCTGATTGCCACCGTTCAGGAGCCCCTGCGGGACTGGATGACGCGGCAGACCATCGGCTACCTCGATGGATTCGAGTACGTGAGGCTACAGCAGAGAGGGCCGGGCCTCATCGGCACATACATGACGGATGCAGAGATAGCCGACGCGACGCGTGATGTGAAGGAGCGTGATCGCAGGACCCGCGTTCGCGTCTTCCGTGGTTTCGTGTGGGATTACGACCGAAAGAAACGAACCGGACTGCTCCGCGTCCCCGCAAGCGCTGGATTCGCTGATGAGCAGATGCTTCACGCGGAGCTTGCGAAGCAGGGCCTCATGGTGGACTCCTCGGACAACTTTTGGCACTACCTCGGCGGGTACGAGTACCTGCGGCTAGTCCCGTTGGCGGACTGACAGCAACCCGCTAGGAGATGCCAAACCGGCCCGGTCCATTACGGACCGGGCCGGTTCTGTATGCGTTTACGGTACGCCCGCCGGATTAGAGCGCCGATGGATCGACCCCGGGGCATCAGCCCACCGAGCCGCCGAACGCCAGCCGTAGCGCTCACCGATCGGTGGCAATTGGCTACGCTGCGCCCTCCCCCTGCGCCCATGAGCGCATACCCCACCCCGGGAGCCTCTCGCGCAAGATTGCGCGGGCTGCCAGTGGATAGCCAGCCTGGAGGAGCCCAAGTTTTGGCAGCGATCAGTTAGCCACGCTAACCACCCTACGCGGCAGCCTCGGCCGCATTAGCGTCTAGTACCTGACGGTCCACGCGACCAAGCTTCGCCGGATCGACTATGTACTCAACCCTAGTCGGCTCAGTTTTCGGATCACCGAGTCTGAGGCAGGCAACTACCGCGTCACGCAGCGGGACCGTGGACAGCACTACCGCGTTTCCGCCGGTCATCTTCGCCCAATGGTGAGCCACCTTCACCGCAAAACCGTAATGCGGGGTCCATGACAACCCCACACCCTGCCGCCCCTTCGGCGGCACCGTCAGGCCGCGATAGCATCGGCCCGGATCAGAGGGGATGGGCGCATTCGCGCCAGCAACGGGCAAGACTGCGAACATCGCCAACACTCGCGCCCGATCACGTGGCCGCGCGATGCCCGTGTAAACGTGCCAGCAATATATCGACGCCGTAACTAGATCATGGTCAGCAAGGGCACGAGACGACGCAATCGCCATCACCGCCTCTGGCCAATAGCGCGGCCACGAGTCCCGCAGGAGCGCCAGCGCTTCGGCCTCGGTGGTTGGCGCTGGCCAATCCTTGGGATCACTCGGAAACCGAATATCTCCGCCGCCGTTGGCATGCGCCCAGCGCGCGAGAGTGGCACGATAGGACGCCCCAACGATCGCCTCAGCGGCGGACCGTATTGTCTCGACGGCATCCTCCCGCCACCTCATGTCGAAACACCATGGATACGACATCCTCGCCCCGCCGCGCCCCGGGTCACAGTCGGCGGCGCGATAAGGCATCGAACACTGCTAGGCGGGAGCACACGTCCACGCCGTTTCGCGTCTCCCAGTGCGCGGGACATGCTGTAGAGCCCAAGTGGCTCCCGTCCCCGATCTGTCTCGGTCCCTAGGATCATCGCTAGCTCGCCGGGCTTGAACTGGGCGTGTCCATCGGAGTTCACGCGTGCTGCCATGGCGAACTCTAGTCGGGTGACTACATCGCAGCTCTCGTCATGCGCCCAGCGCATCAAACCGTCGTCAGTGGGATTGCGCATTGCTAGGAGCCATCTTCGACGCGGCCTCCGCGTCTTCGGCGGCGTTGAAGATCAGGATGTACACTCCGCCTTCACCAACCTGTACATCACGGACCTGGCCCGCCCCGGCGATCGGGAGGCCGACCAGCGCGTCGCGCACGTGGCCGATGGGCAGCGTTTCCGGCCACGTTGCCCCGTCCCTGGTCCGGGTCCAGCGCACCTGGCAGGTGCGGGGATCGTCGCCAGCCTCGACGCGAGCGGACAGGACGAAGTCATCGTCCATGGATCGCTGAAGTACATCGGGCCAGCGTTCCTGTGGCACGGCACGGATTGCGGCGGTTACGGCATTCGACACCGACACCAGGTCTATCGGTCCGTCGTGGCGGCGTGGGTCGATGATCTCGGCAGTGAAACGCCCACGGGTATCGACCTGGGAGCTAAACACCAGAATGGCGCCCTTGGCGACCGGCCCGTGCTCCGGTCGGTTTGACTCCGGCCGGGTACCGATGAGGGTCGCGTCAAGGACGATCCGATCGTCCTTGATTCCGATCGATCGGATGGCGGCGTACGCGCCACCGTCCAGCGGGTCGTATGCCGTCAAAGGCTGGACGTCCGCCCCGGTGACCTGACTCAGTAGCTCGCGCCCGTAGGCCGCGTCGTCGTCGTCTACCTGGTCGGCGTCATCGATCAGCTCGACCACGGGCATGTCCTCAGGGTCATAGGTACCAGTTCGCACAGCCGCGATAACCGCCTCCGGTGATGTCGGACCGGATGGGGGTATCAATCCGCTGATCGGTGGCACCAGCCCGCGCGCTGTGCGAATGTTCAGCGCCGGGTGATCGACGGCCCACGGCAGCCCGGCGGCGCGCGCCTGAGCGGCCAGCGCCGCGCGCCGTGCCTCAACCTCCCGAAGATCGGCCAAGGCCTGCGCTTGAGCTAGGGTGACGAATCCCCCGAAGCTGAGTGCGATCTCCCGCTGAGCCTCACCGGTTACCGCAGGGTCAGCAGAGACGCGCGCCAGAACGGCGCCCGTATTCAGTCGCCGATGTTCCGCTTCGGCGATTGCAGCGACCTCCTGAAGGCGCGGCAACCGGCCTTCAGCGAGACGTAATGCGGTTTCTGCCGCCATTATCTGAGCGGCAGCCTCGTCATCGTTACTCGGATCGTCATCCACTGATTCCTCAATGAGTCGGGTCACCGACTCAGCACGAGTTGCGATCTCCATCGCGCAGGCTTTCACCGCAGCCTCGGCGGCTGTGAGCCGTTCGGCTGCCTCTGCTACCGGGTCGATTACCTCGGTAACGTCGTTCGTGGCTTTCGTCTTACTACTCACTCAGATATTCCTCTCTGTAATCGCACGCCTATGGCGCGCATTCATCGGCAATGCAATTGATAAGCCTTCACACCGAGATGACAACCTGCCGTTGTCTTTGACTGGTAGCCAACATCGGCGGCAATGTGGAGAGCCTCTATCGGCGACGCCTTGCTGTCGTCAGAATGGCGTCTCTCAGGTATTCCGCCTGAGCGTTGGGGCTCACGCCCCAACGGGGTTGAGCATCTTTAGGATTCTCGAAGTGGGATACGTAGCCCGTCCGGCTATCGGATCAGACGCCCTGACGATGCTTTTGGGACGGCTCGCCAGAGCCGGCCCCTCAGCGTGGTTCTTCCCCCTATGCTTTTCTTCGCCGTCGTGAAGCGAGCGACAGCGAGCGAGAAACGAAGTGTCAGGCGGGGTGAGGTTATAGGGGAGGGGGAAAGACGAAACTCTGAAACTTCAGGCAGCCTCGGCCTCGGGGATTAGGGCAGCGAACCCGCGCTTTTGGGCGAACATGACTTCAATCGCCGCAGGTCGATTCTTGGCCTTGGGGCTCAATTCCGGGAACTGAACGGCCAGTCTCCGGCTGGCCTCGGCGTTCGTCACACCCTGGCAGTTCTGCGCGTACCAGTCGGCAATCTGTCCGTCCCGTGCCAGCGTGTCCGCACGGCTCCGCTTCTGCCGCTCGCCAGGGTTGCCCGCGTGGTCGAAGACCAGGCGCCCGTCCTTCTCCAACAGGTGCGCTTCCCACGGCGCAGATTCGCGGGGCCGTATCTCCAACGTCAGGTCGGCGTTGTCGCGCCCGTACGCCTCCCGGACGTAGACCTTCGATCGACTGAAGTTCTCCCACGCGACGGACCCCAGCGGGGTTCGGCTGCGCCTGTTGCCAGCCTGAGGGTCCGGCTTGGCAGTGTGGTGGGCGACCAGCAACGACACCCGATCAGGGCCACTGTGCAGCGGACGCAGGTCCGCGAACAGGTCACTCACCCGCTCGTTATCGTTCACGCTGCCCCTGACCATCTCAGTGCCGTTGTCGAGCACGACCAGCCCCGGACCCCAGCCCAGCACCGAGCCGCACAGCTCCCGCCAGTCCGCCGACGACGGTGCGATCCCCACGCGGTAGACACGCACCGCGTCGTCGTACTCCAAGCCGATGCCAGTCCTATCGAGATAGGCCCCATACTCACGATCCGCACCAATGTCCGTCGCCAGAATCGCCACCTTGCGAACCGGACGCGTCCAGCGTCTTCCTGCCCACGGCTTGCCAGCCACGGCAGCCGCGACAATCTCCGCAATAATCCGGCCCTTGCCGATTCCGGACGGCCCATAAAGGATGGTTGTCCCTGAGTGCAGTACGCCATCGAGAATGTCCGCCGGAGTGTTCGCCGCTAACTGCCTCGCTTCCCCCAGAGTCACAAACTGGACCCCCATCTACGCGGCAAGGCTTTCTAATGTCTCATAGCGGTTCGCCGCGATATAAGCGTCCACGTCGGCACGCTTATACCTGACGCTGCTCGCGATCTTGACCCACGGGATACCGACCCCGGCAGACCTTCGATTCGCAAGCGTGTTCTTGCCAACCTGAAGAATCTCGCTGACCTGATCCGGAGTCAACAACTCATCTACCCTGTCCATGCGTTCGTCCTTTCCGCTTTCAGACGCGCGTCAGCGCAGCCCATTGATTGTGTGATCTCATTCCGATGCGCGGTGATGATTCAGTGTAACGCCGAGGGGGGCTCACCAAACGGCAATGCGATTACGGGCGTTCCACTAGCCCCCCGTGATTCGCACGTTATCAGGGCGTACCACAACCTGTGGATGACTTACACGCACGTACATACCAGGTTGCCCGGTAGGCCGGCCGCACACGCCGTCAGAACAGCCCCGCGCCGCATCGCGGTCGAGAATCTGAGCCGCGTTCGGGCCATCGCCGGGCAACCACCTTCACTCGGCCGTAGTGGCCCTCAGAAACGCCAGAATAGGCAGAACGCCCCCGGCCGTAAGCCGGGGGCGCCCACACGCCACGCCTAGTCCATCAGAGCCCGCACAAACTCCTGGTCTTCCGGCGTCAATTCATTCCATGAGCCGGACTCCTGAAGTTCACTTAGGGCTGCCTGTGTCGACTCCAAGTCCTTGCGCAGTCCATCCCAAAGCGCCTCCGCTTCAGCCTTCGTAATCCGAACATCCGACGCATTACCTACCGCTGCCATGTCGTTACCTCCCATCGTCGTGGCACCAAGTGCCGTTTCGCTCGCGCCGACTGGCGCGAGCGGAGAACTCCCCGCCTACCTATAGGTGCGGACCATGTTTGACGTAAATGCCCGCCCTGGGGCCCCGAAGGTCGATCTGTTCAGTCCCTCACCTATAGGTGCGGACCGCGACAACGGAATTGCACGCGACACGCGGCAGGGCCACTAGGCGATCCGATCGGCCGAACGTCGCATGACGTCGTCATTCTTAGGTGCGGCCCGCAATAGTGGAATTACACGCGGCACGCGGCAGGATCGGGCGCGCCATCCTCCCACCTCGCTCTCTCTCTGTCGCTCACCAGCGCGGCCGTCAAGGCCGATCAGGTCGGCCCCGCGCCTATAGGTGCCGCGATCCGTGCGACACGAATGCACACCAACCGATGGGCTTACCAGGTGATGCCCTATCGAACGGCGTTACGGTCGATCTGTTCAGTCCCACCCATAGGTGCGGACCGTGACAGCGGAATTGCACGCGACACACGGCAGGCGATCGGCGGGCGATGTCTGATCGGGTAACCGATCAGCGCTCACACCCAACGACGTGGCGATGCCTCGCACTTTTGCGCGGTGCGTGGAAGGGATGACACGCGCTAGGGTGCCGCGCGCCGGTGTCCCCATAGCAACCTGGCACACGTTAGACGTTCGGTTGGGCTAACCGATCAGATCCGCCGCACCCACCTATAGGCGCGCGGGACGTCAACCGCACTCTTGCACGGCGACGCGGCGCGGCACGGCCGATCAGGTCGGCCCCTCACCATTAGGTGCCAAGCGCGTTACGAACGAATGCACACCGATCGGCGCGCTAAGCGATGCCTGATCGACTGGGGCGACCCGCCGTAACGGTCGGATCGGCTTTCACCTACAGGCGCGGACCGCGACAACGGTTTCGCCCGTTACCTGATACATGATAGACAAGATGCGTTCCGCCACTTCGTATGGTGAAGTCGATCGATGAACTTCTGCCGAGCCGCGCGCTGTATGTACAGCAGAATGGCGGCAGGTTGCCACCGCCAGAGTTGGGACTGAGATGGGTCAAGAGGCAAGGCGCCGGCTCTTCGTCGGGATTGTTGGTGCCGCCCTGGTCGTCATAGCGACGGTATTGCGGGAGCAACGTCTGCCGGCCCAGAGTGACTGTGCCGTGAAACAGATGGTGTATGGCATGTATCCGCACCAGGACTGCGACACGTTCGGTAGCGGCTGGACGATCGCCGCGTGGTCACTCGGGGGAATCGGCGTCTTGGCGATCCTCTATGCAATCTTCGTGATGTCATCACGCAAGAACCGCCCCACGCCGCTGTCTCCATGAAAATCTGAGCGACTTTCAGGGGGCCCCCGGTGTGAGATGGTCCAGGGGACGCATCTTGAGCGCGCAAAAACGCCCTGCCTCTTTCGGGGCCGCGCGCCGCGACGGACACGGGTTTACAGCAGTTGCGCTACCTCGTCAGGTACCTCACCGCGCGCGACGTAGAACCGGCTGGTGGTGCTGATCGTGGAATGCCCAGCCAGCGCCGCCGCAACGCGTAGCGGCTGAGTATCCGCAATCAGCGTGATGGCCGTGCGTCTTATGCCGTGAAAGCTCAACCAGGGGAATCCGGCCGCGTCGAAGGCGCGGCGTAGTTCCTTCGCGGTATTCGATGTATCTCGCAGACGGCCCGCCGGATCGGTGTCCCATCTTCCCGGCGCGTCGAATATGACGCGCTCACACGTAGCCAGTTCAGCCAGCGCCAGACCAGCCGCACGCGCCCGGCGCCGTATCAGAGCGGCGATCCGACGCGGGACCGGAATCGTCCTTACTGAGCTGGCGGTCTTCATCACGTCCGCACGGTGCATCCCGGTACCGGATTCCCGGTACAGAGTGGAATTGAGAGACACCTTCGCCCGACCATCCGGCAATAGCTCGACGTCCTTATAGCGAACGGCCAGTAGTTCGCCTAGGCGGCAGCCCAGCGCCAGCCCAGCAAGCACCACGTCCCGCACGTCCATGCGGATGGCGCGCGGGTCCCGGGACACTGCCCATGCCAGCGCCGCCCGCTCAGCCCGCGTCAAGGCACGTCGGTGGTCCAGGTGGTCAAGGCGCCCGGCCTTGCGCCCACGCGGCGCCTTGATCGCGCCCGCGTCCCGTACCGGGTCACGCTGTACCAGTTCCTTCCGCACGGCCCATGAGAACACTTTGGAAAGCACGGCCTTACCGTGCTTCGCACTGGCCGGTCCGGACGTCTCAGCCAGCGCCGCGAGGTAGTCCGCCACGTCAGCCACAGTCACGTCTGCCAGTCGCATGGCGCCCAGCGCGGACGGTGCTAGGTGCTTGCTGATCTGCAATTCGTACGATCGCCGCGTGGACGCGCTCAGCCTCTTGTGCTCAGCCGCCACGCGTTGCACGGCAGCGTCAGCCACCGTCATGTCAACCGATGGCCTCCGCGCCCTGGTGTCCCGATCCTCATGCATGGCGCGGACCTTCCGCGCCTCCGCCGCCTCCGCGATGGCAGCCTCAGCGTCATCGGGATTCCGGACCGTGGCGTAAAGGTCCACGAGGATGCCAGGTAGGTACTGGCCCGTCTCGGGATCGGTTCGTGTTCGATCCTGGAGCCTCATGCGCGCCTTAGCGCGGTACTGGCCGTTAGGGAGGCGCGTGAGGCTGATGCGCCCGGGTTTGTTGGGAGCGAGCTGCGGTCTGGGCATGGCGCCAGACTACGCCCCATAATGGGTACTTGTAAACGGTTTGTGGGTCGGTAAATGGGTACAACCCAAAACAGATCAGAGCCATAGCGCTCTGATCTGCCTGAACGAGCCGCCTGTCGGACTCGAACCGACCACCTACGCTTTACAAGAGCGTTGCTCT
>CALCHY010000029.1 GCA_937907415.1 uncultured Trueperaceae bacterium | reverse complement strand
CCTCGGCGCCAACGACCCTTACAAGTCGCTAAAGACGACGCTCAAGGCCGAGATTGACGAGGAAGCGTGGGAGTCGCTGCACAGCGACACTTCTCGGCCATTCCCCAAGCCAGCCTCGGGACGGATCGCCGTGAAGGTCATCAACCATCTGGGGGATGAGGTCATGAAGGTGTTGAGGGTCGGCGCATGACGACGTTCTCTAGTCATGTAGCTAGTTTCAGGTCACGGATTGTCCTAGGCTTGTAGCCTCAAGTCATGTTCCGGGTGGCAATCAAGCCAGAGCTCATACGCTGGGCGGTCAAACGCTCCGGAAAGGATGAGCAGGCACTACACAAGAGGTTTCCCAAGTTGCTCGAATGGGAGGGCGGCCAAGTTCAGCCAACCTGGAACCAACTGCAGCAGTTGGCCCGCGCCACGTATACACCTGTCGGGTACCTGTTCTTTGACGAACCTCCCGATGAACCTTTACCCATTGCGGACCTGCGTACCATCGCCGACCGCGGCGTTACACAGCCGAGCCCGAACCTACTGGAGACGATTTATCTCTGCCAGCAACGTCAAGCTTGGTTCACCGAGTACTCGATGATCCAGAACCATGATCCCTTCGACTACGTGGGAAGCGCGGCAGCAGACGGTCAAGAGAGCACCGCGGCCGTCGCCCAGCGGATGCGTCAGCGGTTAGGTTTCGACGTCTCCGAGCGAGCCTCCGTTGCCACCTTCGAATACTCGTTCCGCGCCTTCGTCGACCTCCTCGATGCCGCAGGTATCCTGGTCATGATCAGCGGCATCGTCGGCAGCAACACTCATAGGAAGCTGGACATCAACGAGTTTCGCGGCTTCGCTCTAGCTGACAAGTACGCGCCGCTGATCTTCATCAACGGCAATAGCAGCAAGTCTGCACAAATGTTCACACTGGCGCATGAACTCGCGCACATCTGGCTAGGCAGCACGGCGCTTACCGACGCGGAAGCTAGCGTACTGGCACCCTCCGGCGTCGAACGGTGGTGCAACCAGGTCGCTGCCGAGTTTCTGGTTCCAAGCGCGCACTTCGTACAGCGACTTAACCCAGGTGAAGAAGCGCGGCGTGCGATGAAGCGACTAGCACGCGAATTCAAGGTCAGCACCCTGGTAATTCTTAGGCGAATGCATGAAGTAGGCATCCTAGACCGCAGTACATTCTGGAATGAGTACGAGGACGAGGTAGCTCGGCTCCTGTCCCTCCGACGAGACGGCGCGGGAGGAAACTACTACCGCACGCAACCACTCCGGATAAGCAAACGCTTCGCTAGAGCCGTCATAGTTGACACGCTCGAGGGACATACGCTCTACCGCGACGCGATGAACTTAATCGGCACCAAGAACGTGGCGACGTTGCATGAGTTAGGGCACAGCTTAGGCGTTGGCCCCTAATGGGATACCTGCTGGACACGAACGTCTTCATCCAGGCTAAGAATCTCTACTACGGGTTCGACATCTGTCCCGCGTTCTGGCAGTGGCTCGATGCCAAGAGCGTTGAAGGTGCCGTGTTCAGCATCAACGAAGTTCGAGACGAGATGATTGGGCGAACAGACGAGCTCGCCGAATGGGTGCGCGGTCGTGGAGATGGGTTGTTCCTCAAGCAAGACGCAGCTGTCGCATCATCACTCGCACTTATCGCCAACTGGGTACAGGCACACCCAAACTACACCCCGGCGGCCAAGTTCGAGTTCTTGCAGGAAGCGGACTACCCGCTCATCGCCTATGCCCACGCCCACAACCACATCGTCGTGACTCATGAGCGTCCGGAGGAATCGAAGAAGTCGGTGAAGATCCCCAACGTCTGCCTAGCCATGAACGTCGAGTACACGACCCCGTTCACCATGCTCCGCCGCGAGCGGGCGCGGTTCGTGCTGAAACAGGCCGAACCATGAACTTCCGCATCGCCGACACCTTCACCGATAGTCTCGCCAGGCTCACGTCTGACGAGCAGAAGGCCGCCAAGGCCACCGCCTTCGACCTGCAGGCCAATCCGTCCCATCCCAGCATCCAGTTCCACCGGATTGACAAGTCCAAAGACAAGAACTTCTGGTCGGGCCGCGTCACCGACGATAT
>CALCHY010000028.1 GCA_937907415.1 uncultured Trueperaceae bacterium | reverse complement strand
GGCGTCAACGCCGGCCTGTGGCTAACGCGCTCCGCGGATCGGGAGGAGTCGCGCACGGGCAAAGAAAGCGCACGCGCCAGGCTCGGCGATTGGATCAGGGGGAAGCGCGGCTAGCTCAACGCTGCAGCCAGGCCATCGTCTTGTCGGCCAACTTGTCAAGCGCGACTACCGACATCTCGATGTGCTCCTCGCGGGTGTCCTCGATCTTGTTGTGCGAGATCCCGTGGAGGCTCTGCACGAACAACATCACCGTCGGCACGCCAGCGCGCGCCACTTCGGCGGCGTCATGCAGCGGCCCGCTCGGGAGCTGGTATGAGGTGCCGGACGCCTCCCGCACGGCCTCCGTTGCCAAGGCGATCAGGTCCGGGTGGAACGGCATAGGGTCGATGCCCCAGATCGTGCTCCACGACACCTCGACGTCGCCCTCCGCCGCGAAGCGCTTGCTCGCCTCGACGGCACGCTCGTACATGCCGGTGAGCGCGGCCCTGTCCAGGTGGCGCTGGTCGAGGGTGATATCGCACTCGGCCACGACGGAGGTGACGATGCCTGGTCGCGTGACGCAACTGCCGATGGTGCAGACGCCACCGAGGTCATCCGTTATGCGGTAGATCTCCTGACTCATCTTGCCTGCCGCCAAGAAGGCGTCGCGTCTGCGGTTCATCGGCGTAGAGCCTGAGTGCGCGGCCTGTCCGCGGAACTGGATCCCGTGGCGCTCCACCCCGAAAGTGCCGAGCACCACGCCCAACGGCAAGTCGAGGTCGAGGAGCACCGGGCCCTGCTCGATGTGCAGCTCGAGGTAGGCGCCCGCGTTCGCCAACTCCGCCGTGGCTTGGTTCATAGCGTCGAGGTCGACACCGCAGCGCTTCAACGCGTCGACGAGGCGCACCCCGTCTGCGTCGAGCCTGCCGCGCTCGGCGTCTGGCACCAGGGTGCCGCCCGCGGCGCTCGACCCAAGAAGGCTGCGGCCGAAGCGCGCGCCCTCCTCGTCCGCCCAGTCGACCAACCTGACGGTTACGGGCGGCTCGCCGCCGTACTCGTCCTTGATACGCCTGACGACCTCCAGGCCAGCCAGGACGTTAAGACAGCCGTCGAGCCAACCGCCACCCGGCACGCTATCGATGTGCCCGCCGATGATGAGTTCCACCGGAGAGGCGCCGCGCAGCGTCGACCAGACGTTGCCAGCTGCGTCCCAGTGCGTCTCCAACCCAAGGGCGTCGGTCTTGGCGCGCATGAACTCCCGCGCTCGCAGCCACGTGTCCGTCCAGGCGACGCGCCAGGCGCCGTTCTCGTCACCCGTAAGGGCGCGTAGGTCCTTGAGTTCTTGCACGGTGCGTAGCGGGTCAAGTGAGCTCATGAGGCCTCCTCAGTATCTGGCGGCGCATGCGCTAACGCGGCCCAGGCCCACACTTGGACCGGAGGCTGACCGCCACACTCTCGTGTTGCAGGCAGTCTAGCAAGCGCGCAGCGTGCATGCTGGCGGCTACTCCTCTGGAGGCAGGTCCGGTAGCGCGTCCTCGACGCGGCTTCGCAGGTCGTCTACGTCGACGGTGGCCCCTAGCGCCTCGAAGGTGGCGGCTAGCGAGTTCAGGTCCCGCGCGAGGAGTTCGCTTGCCGCCCGGCCAACGCGCACGTCCATGACCTGCGGGAGGTCGATGAGGACGACCTCGCCCTCGTGCCACAAGAGGTTGTAGGTCGAGAGGTCGCCGTGCACCAGACCGAGGCGCGCCAGGCTGACGGCGATCTCGACGGCCTGTTCGTACGCGGCCTGCGCCTGCGCTGGCTCGAGCCGCACGTCAGCTACTCGCGGCGCCGGGTCGTCGCCCGTCCCGATGAACTCCATCAAGACGACGGCGCCAGCCGAGGACCACGCGCTCGGCTCGGCTGGCAACGCAGGCACTGGCACGCGCACGCCCGCGTCATGCAAGCGCCACAGGTTGGCGTACTCGCGCATGACCCACAGGGCGATCTGCGCCTGGCGTCCGGCCCGCGACTTGCGCTTCAGCGCCCGCGCTAGGCGCTCGTCTTCGAACTTGAGCGCCTCCCAATATGGGGCATCGTTGCGGAACGAGCGCGACTCCAGGTCGGCGTAGACCTTGGCAGCCAGGGGCGTCTCGCCCCGCATGACGAGGTAAACCGTCGCCTCCTTACCGCCCTTCACGAGGCCAACGAAGGTATCGAAGTAACCGCGAGCGTGCAGGCGCCGCAAGTCCTTGTCCGAGAAGCTCTGGGCTCCAGACTCGGAGGTCTTGACGAGGTCGGCCGCCGTGCGCTTGGCGCGTGGCTTGCGCTTGGTGCGCTTCACCTCGGCCTTGTCTGGCAGGTCGCGGGCCCTGACGCTCACACCGAAGTGGCCATCGTGGTCGTCATGCGCGCGCGGCTTGGCCGGGCGCTGCTTAGCTGGGCGCTGGCCGTCCGCCCGCTTCTTACCCTTGTCTCCGTCAGTCACCGCACGCCACCTCCCGTCGTCAGTCCCTGTGGGGCGCCAACGCGACTTCAGCTTAACCAACGGTTCACGAGACGCCAGAGGCAGGCCGCGTCACGTACCATCTACGTTGCGGCGCCGATCGGCAGGGCAACCGTGCCCCGCGTAACGAGGCGCTTCCACCTGGGAGGGTGCATGAAGAGAACGGCAGTAGCAATCTTGGTGATGTTGTTGGCCACGCTCGCGCTAGCGCAAGGGCGCTTGACCACGGCGATCAGCTCGAACCCACCGACGCTCGACCCGCAGAAGACCTTCAACGGCTACTCCTTCGCCATCACGAACCAGGTCTACGAGACCCTCTTCCGCGTTACCCCAGCAGGCGAGATCGAGGGCCTGCTTGCCGCGTCATGGGAGTTCGTCGATCCGTCGACCCTCCGCATCACTCTTCGTGACGGCATCACCTTCACCGACGGCACCCCGCTCGACGCCGCAGCGGTCAAGGCCTCGCTCGAGCGCCTCCTCGACCCCGCCACCGCCGCCCCAGGCCGCTTCGTGGTAAGCGCCATCGACAGCGTCGAGGTCGTTGACGCCACCACCGTCGACATCCTGACAGGCGAGCCGTTCGCTCCGCTCCTCGCGCACCTCGCGCACCCGGTTGCCGCCATCGTGCCAGTCGCGCACGGTGACGACCTCGCCCGCAACCCCGTCGGTTCCGGCCCGTTCACGTTCGTGTCGTGGGAGCAGAGCAACCAGCTCCTGCTCAAGGCCAACGCCGACTACTGGGGTGGCGTGCCCGCCATTGAGGAAGTCCTCTACCGCATAATCCCTGAGGTCAGCACTCAGGTCATCGAACTCCGCTCTGGCGGCCTCGACATCATCTTCAACATCCCGCCGGACGCCTTCGAGGCGCTCGAAGCCGACACGTCGGTCGATACGACGGCCTACCTGGGCTGGGGCAGCACCATGCTCGGCATGAACACCGTGAACCCCAAGCTGCAGGACCTGCGCGTGCGCCAGGCGCTTGCTCACGCCATCGACAAGTCGTTGATCATCGAGGAGTTCCTTCGCGGCCTCGCCGAGCCGGGCGTCGTGCCGATCCCCCCGACCGTGCGCTTCGCGGCTTCCGACCTCGAAGAGCCGTACCCGTACGAGCCCGAGACCGCTAAGGCGCTCTTGGCCGAGGCGGGCGCGACCGGCCTCAAGCTCACCCTCGACATCTACCAGAACCCCGATCTCGAAGCCGTCGCTCAGGTCCTCCAGTTCATGCTCTCCGAAGTCGGCGTCGACCTCACCATCCGCGTGCAGGAGTACGCCGCCTACGTCGAGCAGACCGCGAAGGACGACATCGAGCTCTACCTAACGAGCTGGGGCACCGTGACGCTGGATGCCGACTACACCCTCTACGCCTTCTTCCACTCGAGCGAGATCCCCGATAACAACGTCTCGCGTTACCGCGTGGCTGCCATCGACGCTCTCCTCGAAGAGGCTCGCGACAACCCGGCGGACAGCACCCGCGCCGCCGCCTACCGCGACGTGCAAGAACTCGTCCTCGCGGACGTTCCGATGGTGACGCTCTACTACCCGCTGTCCACCATCGCGAAGTCGCCCGTTCTCCAAGGCGAGATCGTGCGCTTCAGCTGGATCAACCTCGACCTGCGCAACGCCACGTTGGCGCGCTGAGCTAGCTCCGTGTAGGGCGGCCTCCGCCCTACACTTATCTTCACATGACGCTATTCATCATCCGCCGCCTAGCAGCCCTCGTGCCCGTGCTGCTAGGCGTTACCCTCTTGGTGTTCGCCATGCTGTGGCTCGCGCCTGGCGATCCTGTCTTAGCCCTGCTTGGCGAGTCGGCTCAAGGCATCAGCCGCGCCGCGCTCGAGGAGTTGCGGCGCGCTCACGGCTTCGACCGCGGGCCGGTCATCCAGTACCTCGACTACCTGGGAGGGTTGGTGAGGGGCGACCTCGGCACGTCGGTGCGCAGCGGCCAGCCCGTCATGCAAGAGGTGCTCGGCCGCTTCCCCGCCACCTTGCTCCTTGCTGGTAGCGCCATGTTCGTCGCCTCCGTGCTAGGTCTCACCCTTGGCGTGCTCGCCGCCGTTTTTCGCCGCACAGTCGTTGACCACGTTGCTGTGCTCATCGCGCTGTTAGGCGTATCGGTGCCCGTGTTCTGGTCTGGCCTGCTCCTCATGCTCCTCTTCGCCCTCGATTTGGGTTGGTTGCCCGCCTCCGGTTACGGGACCTGGAAGCACCTCGTGCTGCCAGCCAGCGCGGTCGGCTTCTCGTCCGCCGCCTTCATAGCGCGCATCACACGCGCGAGCATGATCGAGACTTTGAGGCAAGACTACGTCCGCACCGCCACGGCCAAGGGGCTGGGGCCGGGCGCGGTGCGCCTGCGGCACGCCCTACGCAACGCGCTCCTACCGGTAGTCACGGTGGTCGGGCTGCAGTTCGGCGGCCTCCTCGGTGGCGCCGTGCTCACCGAGACCGTGTTCGCGTGGCCAGGGATCGGTCGCATGCTGGTCGACGCCATCGCCACCCGCGACCTGCCGCTCGTGCAGGGCAGCGTGCTGTTCATCGCCGTGCTCTTCATCATCGTCAACCTCGCCGTAGACGTGTCTTACGCCGTCCTCAACCCGAAGGTTCGCTATGACTAGCGTCAACGCCCCCGTCCGGCGGCTGCGGTCGCCCGGACTACGCCGCTTCCTGAAGAACCGCGCCGCCATCGTCGGGTTCGTCCTCGTCGTGCTGTTGATCGCCGCGGCGGCGCTCGCGCCCGTACTGGCGCCGTACGCGCCCGACTTCCAGAACCTGCGCATGCGCCTGCGCGCACCGTCGGCCGCTCACATCTTCGGCACTGACGAGTTCGGCCGCGATGTCCTCAGCCGCGTGCTTCACGGCGCACGAGTGTCGCTGTTGACCGGCCTGGTTCCCGTGCTCGTTGCCGCCGTCATCGGCAGCACCCTCGGCCTGGTGGCCGGGTTCTACCGCGGCACGCTCGACTCCGTGCTCATGCGCCTGATGGACGTGCTACTCGCGTTCCCGTCGTTGCTGCTCGCCCTGGCCGTGGTCGGCGCGCTTGGGCCGGGCCTCGAGAACGCAGTCATCGCCATCGCCATAGTCGGGGTGCCCTCCTACGCGCGCATCGTGCGCAGCGTGGTGATCGCAACGCGCGAGGAGGAGTTCGTCACGGCCGCCCAGGCGCTAGGCGCCCGCGACCCGCGCGTGCTCCTCAAGCACGTGCTGCCGAGCGCGCTCGGCGCGCTGAGCGTGCAGGCAACCCTCGGCATCGGCTTCGCGATCCTCTCCATGGCTGGGCTCTCGTTCCTCGGCCTCGGGGTGCAACCGCCGACCGCCGACTGGGGTGAGATGCTCGCCCGCGGCAGGCGCTACCTCCCCGGCTCGCCTTGGCTCCTCCTCTACCCTGGCGCGGCCATCTCGTTGACGGTGCTCGCCTTCAACCTCCTAGGCGACGGCCTGCGCGACGCACTCGACCCGCGAGACTAGCCGCCAGGTTGGCGGTAACCTTTGCGACATGATCCCAGTCTTCGACGGTCACAACGACACGCTGCTCAACCACCTGGCTGACCCGGCGCGCGACCTCTTCGCGCGCCAAGGCGACGGCCACCTCGACCTGGTGCGCGCGAAGGAAGGCGGCATGGTGGGCGGGTTCTTCGCCGTCTGGACGCCCTCCGCGCCGTTACCCGCGAAGTACGCCGCTCTCGCCGATCACCCTGGACTGCCGATCGCACCAGCTGGCGCCGTCGACAGTGGAGTGGCCCGCGCCCACGCAGACGCATGCGTCGCTCAGCTCAGCGCCTGGGACCAAGACCCACAGGACCGCTTCAGGCTAGTGCGAACGGTCGCCGAGCTCGAGAGCGCGGTTGCAGCCGGCGTCTTCGCCGCCATCATGCACTTCGAGGGCGCGGAAGCCATCGGGCCAGACCTGTGCGCCCTCGACACCTACTACGCGGCCGGGCTGCGGTCGCTTGGTCCCGTGTGGAGCCGCCCCAACCTCTTCGGCTTCGGTGTCCCCTTCCACTTCCCTAGCAGCCCAGACGTCGGGCCGGGCCTCACCCCGCACGGCAGGGCGCTCGTCAAGCGCTGCAACGAGTTGGGCATCATGCTCGACCTCTCTCACATCACGGAGCGCGGTTTCTGGGACGTCGCCGCCCTCTCGGACGATCCGCTCGTCGCCACGCACTCGAACGCCCATGCCGTGTCGCCGTCGCCCCGCAACCTGACGGACGAACAGCTCGCCGCCGTCAAGGCGTCCAACGGTGTCGTTGGCCTCAACTACAACGTCGGCTTCCTCGATCCGGAAGGCAGCAGGGCCACTAGCCTGCCGATCGAGGTGATGGTCAGGCACGTTGACCACTTGGTCGACAAGCTCGGCATCGACGGCGTGGCGTTAGGCTCCGACTTCGATGGCGCGACCATGCCGGACTCCGTCAAGGACGTGGCGCACGTGCCCAACCTGATGAGCGCGTTGGCGGCTGCGGGTTACGACGACGAGAGCTTGCGCAAGATCGGCTACCTCAACTGGTTGCGCGTGTTGCGCCTTACCTGGGAGGAGTAACGCCGCCTGCTCCGTCCTTGCGCTTCAGCGTTTCTGGCACGAGGAAGGCGAACCACGCCGCCGTTCCCCCACCGATGGCCGCCACCGCTAGCGCGGACGGGCCAAGGCCGAGGGCCTGGCCAACGAGGCCAACCACGACCGGACCGGCGACGTAACCAGCGTCGCCGATCAGTCGCCAGCGACCGAGGAAGGCCGCCACCGCACCGCGCGGGGCGAGGTCGGCGCCTAACGTCATCATGGTCCCAGCACTGATGCCGTTGCCTATGCCCATGAGGACCGCCGCCGCGCCGAGCCCGACGGCGCCGCCGCTGAACGGCACGAGCGCCATCCCGACGGCCTGGATGATGAAGGAGGGCACGATCGCGAACTTGCGCCCAAGCCGGTCCATTATCAGGCCCGCCGGGTAGAAGAGCGACATGTCTGCCAGGTTCGAGACGCTGACTATGACGCCCGCAACGCCAACGTCGAGGCCAAGCACTTGCGTGGCGTAGAGCGGCACGAGCACGCGCCGACCGGCCCGCACTGCCTGACCGAGGAGTTGTGCGCCGCCCGCATTCAGCAGCCGGCCGCGAGCCTCGTCAAGCGCCTTGCCGCGTGCGGCACGCTCGAGTGGTCCGTCCTCCGGGCGTCTGCGCGGCTCCGCCATGCCGGCTGGCAGCTTGATGAGCGCGAGGAGCAACATGGCGCCGACGCCGATCAGGACGTAGAGCACGAAGGGTGAACGCAACCCGAAGTAGGTTGCCAGCACCCCGCCGCTTGCCGGGCCGATGAAGCCGCCAAGGCGCGTGAGACCGCCGAACACGCCCATGGTGCGGCCGCGGTTGACGCTGCTCGTTGCGCTAGTTAGGAAGACATGGCGGGAGACGTTCCACACGGACAACCCGACGCCAGAAAGGAAGCGGAAGCCGAAGAGCCAAGCGAGGCTCGGCGCCAGCGCGCTGGCTAGCGCTGCCGCCGTGATGAGGCCCATGCCTAGGATCATGGCTGGCCGCGCACGCATGCCGTTCACCACGTGTCCGGCGGGCACGTCCGCGAAGAGCGTGCCGATGCCCTCCGCCGCGAGCACGAGACCGACCCAGCCGATGGAGACTCCGAAACTCTCAGCGAAAACGGGCAGGGTTGGTATCAGGAGTCCGTCGCAGATGGCTAGTAGGACTGCAGGGAGGTAGATAGCCAGGAGCATCGGGTGTTGAGGATGCTATCACCGCCGCGCAAAGGCTGACCTGATCAGCGAGAAAGTGAGGGGGTCATTGCACTGCTGCTACCCGCGCCGCGCGACTAGCCGTGCCTGCCGGTAGCGCGCCACGAGGTCGGTCGTCGCCGCGTCCCACGTCCAGCGCTCGGCATCCGCGCGCCCGGCTGCGGCCAGGCGCGCGAGCTCCGTGCGGTCGGCTATGAGGCGCCTGATGGCGGCCGCGAGGGCTCCGGCGTCACCTGGCGCCACCAGCACGCCGTTGTCGCCGTCCCTCACGACGTGAGGTAATCCGCCTGCTGCGGCGGCAACTACCGGCACTCCGGCCGCCATGGCCTCGAGTGCGGCGAAACCGAGCGTCTCAGACGTCGAAGGGAACGCGAAGACGTCCCCGCTGGCGTACGCCTCTGACAACGCCTCACCGTGCAAGAAGCCGGTGAAGACGGTGCCGCTGCCCGCCAGGCGCGCCTTCAGTTCGGGTAGCGCTGGTCCGTCTCCGACGACGGCGAAGCGCACTCCTTCTCCCGCTAGAGCGACGGCCGCGTCGGCCAGTACGTCCATGCGCTTCTCGTGTGACACGCGCCCTGCGTACACCACGAGCCCCGCGCTTGGCTCCCCGCCCGTCAACCGCGCGCGCATGCTGGCGCTGCGGTAGCGGGGGTTGAAGCGCTCGGTATCGACCGCCTTCTGCCACAAGCGCACGCGCCTGATGCCGAGCTCGCGTGCGAGTTCGATCATCTGCGGGCTCGTCGCGAGGTTCAGGTGGGCGAGGTTGTGGACTTCACGGTCGAGGACCTCGAGTGGGCGCCTCACCCAACCGAGCTTCAGATCGTGCACGACTTTCGGGTCGGTGTGGAAGCTCGCCACCAACGGAAGGCGGGCGCGCCGAGCGATGATCGCTCCCCACGTCCCGAACAGGACGGGGTTGATCACGTGCACGACGTCAGGCGCGAAGTCGGTTACGGCCCTAGCGAGGCGACCGGAAGGCAGTGCCGCCTGGTGCTCCGGGTACCACGGGAAGGCCACCCCGCCTGCTGAGAGCACGCGGTGCCGCCCGTAGCGCTCGGGCGCGCCCGGCGGCGCGAGCACGAGCACCTCGTGCCCTTGCCGCTCGAGCGCCGTGAGGGTGGCCGTGAGGCGCGTGACGACACCGTCTACCTTCGGTAGGAACGTCTCGCTTACCCACGCGATGCGCAGGGGAGCAGCACCTGCCGCCGTGCTGCTCCCTTCCGTATGGCTCAGGCGTAACCAGCCATGAGATCGTGCAGCGCGGCGGCGGATGGGCGCAACTGCTCATCGGGCAGCATGGAGAGCGGCGTGTCGGTCATGCCGCTGACTTCCGCGAGGGATGGGCGCGAGTCGTCGTAGTAGACGATGCCAGTCAGCAGTTCACCCTGGGCGTCCGCCTGCTGCAGGCGCGCCATGGCCTGGACACGGTTCGAGGCGTCGTAGTCGGCCTCGAGTTTGCGCAGGGTCATGCGCGAGCCGTCGTGCAGTTCGACGATCTGCGTCGTGCCTGGCTCGTAGTCATCGATGATGATCTCTTCTTGCGCCGGGATGAACCCTACGTCCTGCAGGGCGCGCTCGTGCTCGCGACCGTACGCGTAGCTGTGGCGCGAGTCCGCCTCGTCGTTGAACGCCACGCACGGGCTGATGATGTCGATGACGGCGGTTCCGCGGAACGACAGGCCGGCCTTGATGACCTCGCGCACTTGCTTGGCGTCGCCAGCGAAGGTGCGCGCAACGAAACCGGCTCCCGCCGCGAGCGCCTCGAGGCAGAGGTCTAGCGCCGGGAACTGGTTGACGCCAGCGTACTTGAGCTTGTGACCTTCTTCTGACGTGGCAGAGAACTGACCCTTCGTGAGGCCGTAAACGCCGTTGTTCTCAACTAGATATGCCATGCGTACGTTGCGCCTGAGCATGTGCTTGAACTGGCCGAGGCCGATGGAGCCGGTGTCGCCGTCGCCGCTGATGCCTATGGCGCGCACGGTGTGGTTCGCCTGCAGCGCGCCAGTTCCTAGGGCGGGCATGCGGCCGTGCAGTGAGTTGAAGCCGTGCGATTGACCGAGGAAGTAGGCGGGCGACTTGCTCGAGCAGCCGATCCCGGAGAGTTTGATGATCTCGTGCGGCCGCAGATCGAGTTCGTACGCGATCTGGATGAGTTGACTGGCGACCGAGTTGTGGCCGCAGCCCTTGCAGAGCGTGGACGGGCTGCCGACGTAGTCGCTTTTGCTTAGGCCGGCGCGGTTGAGCTTGGCGGCTGGTGCTGGTCTGTCCATACTCGTCACTCCCCTAAGTGGGCGTTGAGGCGCCCCACTACCCAGTCGGCGGTGAGTGGCATGCCGTCTAGGTAGGCGATGGGCTTGAGTTTGGCGGCGTGCACTGGCAGCTCGTCGCGCAAGATGGCGGTGAGCTGACCGTCGCGGTTCATCTCGATGACGACCAGGCGCTCATGGGCCGCCACGAACTCCTCGACTTCCGGGCCTATGGGCAAGGCGCGAATGCGCATGAAGTCCGTTGCAACGCCACGTGCGGCGAGCAGGTCACGCGCTTCCTCGATGGCGTAGCGCGTCGTGCCGTACGCGATGATGCCGAGCTTGGCGCCCGGCTGCTCATCTACCACGGCGGCGGGCACTAGTGCGCGGGCGGTATCGAACTTGCGGGCCAGTCGGTCCATGTTCTTGACCCAGTCCTCTGCGCGTTCGGAGTACCTGGCTTGCTCGTCGTGACCGGTGCCGCGCCCGAACCAGGCCGCGCGTGGGTTCTCGTTGCCAGGCAGGGTGCGGTACGGCACGCCGTCGCCGTCTACGTCCTTGTAGCGCCCGAACTCCGGCAGGGCCGCTACTTCTTCGGCGTTGAGCACCTTGCCGCGGTCCAGTGGCGCATCTGGGTACTCGAACGGCTTGCCCATCCAGTTGTTCATGCCGAGGTCGAGGTCGGAGAGCACGAGAACGGGTGTCTGGAGCTTGTCGGCCAGGTCGTGCGCCTTGTAACCGAACTCGAAGCACTCCTCGATGGATGAGGGGAACAGCAGCACCTGCTTGGTGTCGCCGTGGCCCAGGTTGTACGCGAACGCCACGTCGCCTTGGCTGGTGCGCGTTGGCAGTCCCGTGCTTGGACCCACGCGTTGGATGTCCCACACTACCGCCGGCACTTCCGCGTAGTAGGCGAGGCCGAGGAACTCGGCCATGAGGGAGATGCCTGGCCCGCTCGTTGCGGTTACGGCGCGCGCGCCAGCCCAGCCCGCCCCTACGACCATGCCGATGGCGGCGAGTTCGTCTTCCGCCTGGATGACGCTGAAGGTGGCTTTGCCGTCTGGGCCGACGCGGAGCTTGGCGAGGTACTCGCGCAGCGAGTCGATGAAGCTGGTCGATGGGGTGATCGGGTACCAGCCTGACACGCTAACGCCACCGTAGACGCTGCCAAGGGCGCCCGCCTCGTTGCCTGTCATCATGATCAGGCCGGTCGTCGCGTTCATGGGGGCTACGCGGAAGCGGTCGGTCTTTGGCAGGTTCAGAACGGCCCACTCGTACGCGATGCGTACGACTTCCAGGTTGCTGTCGATGAGCTTCTGGCGCTTGCCGAAGTGGTGCCCTAGCGCTTCTTCCAGTACTTCGAGGGGCACGCCGAGGAGGTGGGCGACGACCCCGACGTACGTCATGTTGGCGATGTACTCCTTGATCTTCCCTTTCACTTCGACGCCCGCCAAGAGTTCCTTGACGGGCACCGGGTAGTAGGTCAGATCGCTGCGGTCTGGTCGCAGGCGCAGGTCGGCGTTATGGATGACCACCCCACCGGCTGGCAGGTTGGCAACGTCTTCGTGCAGCGTGGCTGGATTGAACGCCACGAGCAACTCGGATGGGTGCCGCGCAACGTAGCCGTCTTTGCTTACGCGAATGTGATACCAGGTTGGTAAGCCTTGGATGTTGGACGGGAAGATGTTCTTTCCGTGGACTGGTATGCCCATCTTGAAGAACGAGCGCAGCAGCGTGAGGTTGGCCGTTTGGCTGCCAGTGCCGTTTGCCGTGGCCACAACGAGGGAGAAGTCGTTGACTCTTGCATCCGTGCCGTGCTGCTCGGTGGGACTGCTGCCCAGTTGGGTGGCTTCCATTGTAGAACCGCACCTCCTGGAGGTCCGGTGGCTGTGCTTCGCGCGTCACTCTGGCGCCCGCGTCCGCGGCTTTGCGCTTGAGTGGGCGGTCGCCCGGTACCCCACTTGGTCGGGCTGTGACGCTCGTCACGCCGACGGTTGAGCCATCGTAACGCCGTCGGCCGGGCGTGGGGCCTGCCCCGATAGCGAAACGTGTACGCTAGCGCCTTCGGGAGGACCCTGGCCCGGCCTATAAGGTTAGTGTCGCCTGCGAGAGAGGGAGCCGCTTTCGCGGTTCTCAGGCTTCCATGACTTCGGCGTCACCGTTGTCTATTTCGGTCGCATCGTTCAAGTTCTTGGTCTTGGCGCCGAGGCTGAGGGCGTCCATCACCTTGCCGCGGATCTCAGA
>CALCHY010000027.1 GCA_937907415.1 uncultured Trueperaceae bacterium | reverse complement strand
AGTCCCAACATTCACATGCGGCTTCGTACGCTCAAAAACACCCTTAGCCATGATCAAAACTCCTTAACTCGTACCTAGAATCCTGAATTACTTCTTGAGAAGCTCTTCTTGCACGCTGCGCGGGACCGCTTCGTAGTGCTCGAAGAACATGGAGAACGTCGCGCGACCCTGGGTGAGGCTGCGCAGGTCGGTGGCGTAACCGAACATCTCGGCTAGCGGCACGTTAGCGGTGACTACCTGGGCATTACCGCGGGGGACCATGCCCTGGATCTGACCGCGGCGAGAGTTCAGGCTGCCGATGACGTCACCCATGTACTGGTCTGGCGTGGTCGCCTCGACTCGCATGATGGGCTCGAGCACCTGGGCTCCACCCTCCTTCATGGCTTCGCGAACGGCCATGGAAGCGGCGATCTTGAAGGACATCTCGGACGAGTCGACCTCGTGGTACGAGCCGTCGTAGAGGGAAACCTTCATGTCGACGATGGGGAAACCGAGGAGCGGACCGCTCTGCATGGCCTCCTGGACGCCCTTCTGAACCGCGGGGATGAAGTCCTTGGGAACCGTGCCACCCACGACGGCGTTCTCGAAGGCGTTGCCTGCACCGCGCTCGAGGGGCTCGGCCTTGATCTTGACGTGACCGTACTGACCACGGCCGCCGGACTGGCGCACGAACTTGCCTTCAACGTCGACCGGCCTGGAGATGGTCTCACGGTAGGCGACCTGCGGGGCGCCGACGTTGGCGTTCACGTTGAACTCGCGCTTGAGGCGGTCGACGATGATCTCGAGGTGGAGCTCGCCCATGCCCGAGATCTTGGTCTGGCCGGTCTCCGGGTCGGACTCGACGCGGAAGGTCGGGTCCTCCTCCGTCAGCTTGATGAGGCCGTTGGAGAGCTTGTCCTGGTCGGCCTTCGAGGCTGGCTCGATGGCGACGGTGATGACGGGCTCCGGCACGTCGATGGACTCGAGGATGATCGGGTGGTCCGCGTCCGCGAGGCTGTCGCCGGTCGTCGTGTCCTTGAGGCCGACGACGGCGCCGAGCGAACCCGCGTCGATCGAATCGACTTCTTCGCGGGAGTTGGCGTGCATCTTCAGCAGGCGGCCGATGCGTTCGCGGCGGCCCTTGCTGACGTTGTAGATGTACGACCCTGACTTGAGGGAGCCCGAGTACACGCGCACGAAGACGAGCCGCCCAACGTACGGGTCGGTAGCGATCTTGAACGCCAACGCGGCGGTGGGGGCCTCGATGTCGGCGGCGCGGGTCTCCGGCTCACCGCTGTCTGGGTTGACGCCTGGGATCGGCGGAATGTCGAGCGGCGAAGGCAAGTAGGCGGCGATGGCGTCTAGGAGGCGCTGCACGCCCTTGTTCTTGAGCGCTGCGCCGCACACCACTGGGTAGAAGTCGAGCGCGATGGTGCCCTTGCGGATGGCGGCGCGCAGGAGGTCTTCCGGTACCGGTTCGCCCTCGAGGTAGAGCATGGCGACGTCGTCGTTGAACTCAGCCACGCGCTCGATCATGATGTCGCGCTTCGCGGTAGCGATGGCGAGGAGCTCGGCCGGCAGCTCTTCCACTTCGACGGTCTTACCTAGGTCGTCGTGATAGTAGATGGCCTTCATCTCGACGAGGTCGATCATGCCTTCGAACGAGTCCTCAGCGCCGATCGGCCACTGGAGCGGCACGGCGACGGCGCCAAGCCGGTCGGCCATGGACGACAGCACGAGGTCGAACGATGCGCCGGTCTTATCCATCTTGTTGGCGAACGCGATGCGCGGCACGTGGTACTTGTCCGCCTGGCGCCACACGGTCTCGCTCTGTGGCTCGACACCCTGGCTGGCGTCGAAGACAGCCACGGCGCCGTCGAGCACGCGCATGCTGCGCTCGACTTCCATGGTGAAGTCGACGTGCCCGGGCGTGTCGATTACGTTGATGCGGGTATCGTGCCAGAACGCCTGAGTTACCGCCGACGTGATGGTGATCCCGCGCTCGCGTTCTTGCGCCATCCAGTCCATCTGCGCCGCACCTTCGTGGGTCTCGCCCACCTTGTGTATGCGGCCAGTGAAGAACAGGATGCGCTCAGTGAGCGTGGTCTTGCCAGCGTCGATGTGCGCGGCGATACCGATGTTGCGTGTCTTGTGAAGGTCAGTGATCGTAGTCGTCATATCAAGTCTGTCTTAGTCGCTCTACCCATGCTCGCTGCCGTGAGCCAACGAGCGCGCCAGATTCACCAGCGGTAGTGGGCGTAGGCGCGGTTCGCCTCGGCCATCCGCTCGACATCCTCCTTCTTCTTAACGGCGCCACCGCGACCAGCGGCGGCATCGAGGAGTTCGCCGGCGACGCGCTCGACGGCGGTGCGCTCGGGACGAGCGTCACATGCGGCTACGAGCCAACGCAGGCTTAGCGACTGCGAGCGGCGAGGGATGACTTCGACCGGCACCTGGTAAGTGGAACCACCAACGCGGCGGCTACGCACTTCGATGCGGGGCCGAATGTTGTCGAGGGCTTGACGGAACACCTTGAGGGGCTCCTGACCAGAACGCTCCTGGATGAGGCGGCAGGCGCCGTAGAAGATGCGGCTGGCGGTGTTCTTCTTGCCATCGCGCATCAACTTGTTCACCAGGGCGGTGACGGTCGTGTCGGAGTAAACGAGGTCTGGTTGGAGCGGGCGGATCTCGGCGCGTCTTCTACGTCCCATGGCTTACTTCTTCCCCGCCTTCGGCTTCTTCGTGCCGTACTTGCTGCGGCTCTTATTGCGCTGCACGTACCGGCCGACACCGACGCCTTGAGCGTCGAGCGTGCCGCGGACGATGTGATAACGAACGCCCGGGAGGTCCTTGACACGGCCGCCACGGATGAGCACTACCGAGTGCTCCTGGAGGTTGTGCTTCTCTCCGGGGATGTAGGCGGTGACTTCCTGGCCACCGGCCAGGCGAACACGCGCGATCTTGCGCAACGCGGAGTTCGGCTTCTTGGGCGTCTGGGTCTTGACGGCGGTGCAAACGCCACGACGCTGCGGCGACCCCTTGAGTGCCGGGGTCTTGCTCTTCTTCTCGATCTTCCTGCGCCCCTTGCGGAGCAGCTGGTTGACGGTCGGCAGAACGATCACTCCCTCGTGTGGTCTCGCGCCCGAGGATTTTGGGCGCGGCGATAAGGCCGCGAACTCATAGCCTGAACGTCGTTCGCGGCCTTCGCGGCAGCACACGACAAACTGGCCCTGGACCCAACGCTGCGGGCCGAGGGCAAACAAACCTAGGTACTGTACACCCTAGGATAGGGTTACCGCAACCGCCGTGTTACACGGCATCCGAGTGATCAAGGTCGGCCCTTGCCGCCAGCGCGGTCCGCTCGGCGGCGGCGGCGGTCGGGCCAACGGCCGTTATGTGGCCCATCTTGCGTCCCGGCCGCGGCCCCTGCTTGCCGTAGAGGTGCAGGCTCGCCCCGGGCCTTGCCAGCGCCTTTTCCCAGCGCGGTTCTCCACCGAGCCACAGCTCACCGAGCAGGTTGGTCATGGCGGCGCTCGAATGGGCCCGGGTGCTACCGAGCGGCAGCCCACACACGGCGCGCCACTGTTGCTCGAACTGACTCGTGAGGCACGCCTCGATGGTCAGGTGCCCCGAGTTGTGAGGGCGCGGCGCGATCTCGTTCACCAGCAGCGCGCCCGCCGTCGTCACGAAGAACTCGACACACGCCACACCGACTACCTCGAGCAGCTCGAGCAGCTCGGCGGTGGCTGCAAGGGCCTCCGCGGTTAGGCGCGGCCAGGCGAGCCCCTCCATGGGCGGCTCGTTCGGCGCGGCACTGAGGACGGTCGTGTCGAGAATGCCCCCTACGTGGCGGTTGAGGAGCGGCTGGTAGAGGGCGACCGCGCCAGCGAGCGACCGTGCCCCTACGACCGATAGTTCGGCCGCCAGCTCGACGAACTCCTCGACGACGATGGGGCCGCTCTCCAACAGAGCCGCCACGCGCGCCAGATCCTCCGGCCCACGCGCGACTACCTGGCCCTTGCCGTCGTAGCCGAAGCCGGCCGACTTCGCGACGAACGGGAAAGCTGGCATGGCCACCGCTCGTTCGTCAGCCGGGCCCTGCAGTGTGACGAACGGGGCGTGCTGGAAACCGTTCGCCTCGAGGAACTCCTTCTCCCGTTGGCGGTTCTGGCTGACGTGCAGCGCCAACACCCCAGGCCTGACCGGCGCGTTGTGCGCAGCGGCCGCGAGGGCGGGGCTCGAGATGTTCTCGAACTCGAGCGTCACCACGTCTACTTGCGCAGCGAACGCCGCGACAGCAGCCGCGTCGTCGTAGCTCGCCACGACCGTATGGTCGGCCACCTGGGCGCCGGACGAACCGGCGACGTCGCTTAGGACGTGAACGCGGTAGCCGGCACGGCGAGCCGACAGCGCGAGCATCCGGCCTAGCTGACCCCCGCCAAGCACGCCGATCGTCGAACCTGGGAGCACGGGTGCCGGCTGCGTCACGGCTCGGGGACGAAGTGCGGGGTTGGCAGCGTGCTCTTGCTGGCCGCATCGGTCTGTTCGTCACGGAACGCTATCAGGCGCCACCGCAACTCCGGCCGCGTCAGGGAGAGCACGCTCGCAGCCAACAAGCCGGCGTTCAACGCACCTGGCGCGCCGATGGCCAAAGTCCCAACGGGCACGCCGCGCGGCATCTGGACGATCGAGAGGAGCGAGTCGACCCCGCGTAACGCCTCGCTCATGACAGGCACTCCGAACACCGGCAGGTGCGTGTTCGCCGCGATCATTCCCGGGAGGTGGGCTGCGCCACCGGCGCCAGCGACGATCACTTGGATGCCGCGCCCGGCCGCCGACTTACCGAACTCCGCCAGGCGCTCAGGGGTGCGGTGCGCCGATACGACTTGGCAGGTGTGCGGCACCTCGAGGCGCCCGAGCACCTCGGAAGCGTGGCGCATGGTCTCCCAGTCGCTGGTGGAGCCCATGACGACGGCCACCAACGGGGCCGTGCCCGGCGCCGTGCCCTTCGAAGTCGCGTGCTCGTCGGTCTTGTGCTGTTCGGTCATGCGCTCCTCCGAGCGACGGCGTCTGGCCTCGGCGCGCTCGCGCGTTCGAGCCTGTCGCGCACAGCCAACCAGTTGGCGTCGTCAGGCACACGCTCGATCACGAGGCGCGCCGGGCTTTCAGCGTCCAGTTGCCGCAGCGCGGTATAGAGCCCGGCTCCATAACCCCGTGGATCGGCGGGCAACTGCACCCACGCTCCCGCGAAGCCAGCCGGGGCGGGGCGCAGCGCTAGTACCGCTGACTTCTCGTCCACAGTAGTTAGCAGCTCGCTGCTCGCCACCAGGAACGTCGGCGCACCGGGGGCGTAGTGGCTAGGGAGGCTGCCTGGCACTCGCGGAGCCGCGGCGCCGTGGCCGATGGCTACGGCCTCGCCGAGGACCTCCTCCAGCTGGTCGCGCGCCACGTCACCGGGCCGCAAGACCCGTGGAGTCGAACCGCTCAGGTCGATGATGGTGGACTCCAACCCAACGACCGACGCCCCGCCGTCCAGCACCATGAGGTCGGCGTCAGGGAACTCGCTGGCTACATGCGCGGCCGTGGTGGGGCTTACGCGTCCGAACCGGTTAGCCGATGGCGCCGCTAGGCCGCCGCCGAAGAGCTCGAGTACGGCCCGGGCGACTGGGTGAGCGGGCACGCGTAGCGCCACGGTTGGTTGCCCTCCCGTGACTGCGTCTGGTACTGCTCGCGCCTTCCTGAGCACTATCGTCAGGGGCCCGGGCCACAGGGCCTCTGCGAGGCGCACGGCGCGCTCGTCCACCGCCGCCGACCACTGACTCAACTGCCCGGCAGAGGCCAAGTGCACGATCAGCGGGTGATCCTTAGGGCGGCCCTTCAGGGCGAACACTCGAGATATCGCTGCCTCGTCGAGCGCGTTGGCAGCCAGGCCGTAGACCGTCTCGGTTGGCAGGCCGACGAGGCCGCCGGCCCGCAGGCGCTCTGCCGCAAGCGCAAGGTTCTCAGGGGTTGGCGCCAGCAGTCTCATCGGCGATGAGCATACCCGCCGCCCGGCAACAGCCAGCGCAGCGCGCAGCACGTCAGCGCCTCATACCGCAGCGAAGAGCGCGACGCGCAAGGCGTTGACGTTCGTGTGTGTCGGCCCCGTCACCAACAGCCCGCCGATGCGCTCGAGCAGGGCGTGAGAATCGTGCCTTCTGAGGTAGTCGGCTACTTGAATGCGAGTTAGGCGCGCCGCCTGCTCGGGTCCGATGAGCGCTCCTGCGGCCGGGGAGTTGCCGTCGATGCCGTCCGTGTCCGCCGCCAGCAGCCACATGCCAGGCACGTCAGCCAAGGCGGTGCGGAAAGCCAGCGCCCATTCGCCGTTCGGACCGCCGCGGGCTCGATCGACGGCCTCGTCTTGCGGAGTGCCGTACGTCAGTTGCGCGCCGTGGCGCTTGACGGTCGTCTCCCCGCCGTAAACGACGGCAAGCGGCCGGTCACGGCTGGTGCTAGTGAGGATGGCGCGCACCTCGGCCGCCTGGCGAAGCGCCACTGCGGTTGAGTCGCCAGTCGACTCCGCGTGGCAGGCGATCACCTCAACGCCAGCCGCCCGCAGGTGGTCCGCTGCGGCTCGCACCGAGGTGGCGCCGGACGCCACGATCTCGTAATGGGAGCGCGCCAGGCGCTCGTCACCCGGTTTGGGCGTCTCCGGCCGCTCTCCCCTAACCCCCGCCTCAAGTGCCCGGCGCGCCGCGCCAGCGCCGGGAACGTACGCGTCGAGGAGGGCAAGCGCCTCGGCGTACGTGCTCGGGTCCGCTACCGTTGGCCCGGAGGCGATGGTCCCTTGATCGTCACCGACCACGTCGGAAACCGCGAGGGTGACGACGGGAGCCGCCGATCGAGCAGCCAACCAGCCACCCTTGACACCAGATAGGTGCTTACGCACGACGTTCAACTCGTGGATGTCAGCTCCCGCCGCCAGCAAGGCCCGAGTAACGGCCGCCTTCTCCGCCAAGCTCACCCCTGCTGGTGCGCACGCGAGGGCAGAACCTCCACCGGAGAGGAGGCAGAGCACGAGGTCGTCTGGTCCCGCCCCGTCCACGAGCCCGAGCAGCGTGCGCGTGCCGGCCACGCTTGCTGCGTCCGGAACGGGGTGGGCGCCCTCGAGCACTTGAACGCGCGGCGCTGCTAGCGCCTGACCGTGGCGCGTGATCACGGCGCCCCCGAAGCGTTCGACATCCTGGTACCCGGCGCTGGCCGCCGCCGCCATGGCAGAGGCGGCCTTCCCCGCCCCAACCACGATCAGCCTCCCGGCCGGCGGGGACGGTAGGTGCTTCTTCGTCGCAGCAACCGGATCGGCGGCGCGGAGCGCCGCGCGCAGTGCCTCGGCAAGGAGCGCTGCTTCGTTCGAGCCCATGGCGGCTAGAATAGCCTCATGTTTGGAATGTTCAGGCGGCAAGACCCGCGCTTTCGCGAGGACGCGAACGCCCTCCACTGCCAGGTGCGCACTGACCGTAACGGCGAGGTCATCCGCGTGCGCCTCTCGAAGACGAGCGAGATGAGCCTGCAAGGCAACTCGTACTTCGTGCGCAAGTCGCTAGTTGGACCGCAGACGCTGGACCATGCCACGCTGGAAGTGAGCATGACGCGCAGCCATAAGGTCACCCTAGCCACCGTGGACGGCGGCGAGCTCCTGAACGTTCGCGACTGGGCGTAGTGGAAGCCGAACTGCGGCCGGCGTCAGGGCTGCAGCCGCTTGACCTGCCGCGCCTCGAGGTGCGGCCGTCCGTCGTCATCGAGCTGTGCTACGCCTACTATCACGTCCTGCGGCACGGCCGGCCGCTGGCGCCGCTCCCTTGGCAGCGCGAGCTGCTCGAGCACCCACCGCAGTGGGTACTAGACGCGGCGACCGCGGCCAAGAACCTCCCCGGCTATGAGGCGCTGCTGCTCGCTTGCGCCTTCGGTTACTACGCCGACGAAACCCCTGACCGCTTCCTAGCTGAGCTGCCTGGTCTGCCCGCGCGGCTGTTGGCCGAGTTCGAGGCCGTGTTCGACGTCTCGCGTTATGAGGACCTCGGCGACGATGCCAGCAGTCCGCTCGAGCGCCTGAGGGCGGCGTTCGAGGCGCTAGACGCACCGCGCACCGCCGAGCTGGCAGCGAACCTCACCCAACTCTGGGGCTACCTGCAGGTGGCGTGGGAGGTCAACGGCGCAGAGGTGACCAGCACCGCCAGTCAGCGCCTCGTCAGTGCGCTCGGGCCAACGAGCGACCTCGTCGCCGCGTTGCCTGCTCACCACTTCGTCAACTTCGAGGACAGCCGCGCCGACATCCGCTCGCACCAACGCCAAGGGCCCACTCTCGTGGTGCCGCTCTACTTCGCCACTCGCGGCGGCTTCAAGTTCGTGGTGCGCCAGCGCCTGTGCCTCGGTTACGGAGTGCGCTCGGAGGACTTCTACCGCGAGCAGAAGGACGACGTGACGCGCCTCGCCAGTCGACTCAAGGCCTTCTCCGACCCAACCAGGCTGCTGCTCCTGTTCCAGGTCGCGCGCCTGGCGCGCTTTCCGCTGACGGTAGGCGACTTGGCACGGCAACTCAACGTCAGCCAACCGACCGCGAGCGGCCACCTGCGGCTGCTGCGCGAGCTGCAGTTAGTGCAGGTAGTGAGGCGCGGGAACCGCTCGTACTACCGCCTGGACCCAGGCGCAGTTCGCGAGATCCTCGCTGAGTTGGAGAAGCTCCTCATACCGAGTAGCTGAACTGCGTCCCGGCTGACGGTAGGCGTTACTGGGCGCTGGCCAGGTCGGGCCGCAAGCTCTTGGCCTCGCGGAGGTAAACGTGACGCATGCCCTCCGGGCCCTTTGGCGTGTGGACGAGCATCATCACCCGCACGCAGCGCGGCAGTCTGTCTGGTACCGGTATCTCCTGAAAGCAGAGTAGGGGCACCGTCGTCATGCCGATGGCCCGTGCGCCCTCGGCCGGGAAGGTTGACGTCAGGTCAGGCGTCGTCGTGAAGAAGACCGACGAGATGACTCCGAAGTCGGTAATGTCGTTCTGCTCCAGCATCTCCTCGAGCAGTTCGCGCGTGGCGTCCAAGATGAGCCCCGGTTCATCGTTTGCGACGGTAGTGGCGCCGCGGACGCCTCGCACCCAGTTCTGGGAATCCATGGCGCCGAGTGTACCAGGCGAGTGAGCCACGCACCGAGTGCGGGGTGGCGACGGAATACGTTGGGGTCATGCCTCAAGAGCAGTCGGCAGCACCGGCCTGGTTCGACCTCACTAGCGACCAAAAGGCGCTACTCGCTCCCCTGCGCGACTACTTAGCCAGCGCGGTAGCGCCAGGCGCGGTCGCTCGTGATGCCAGTGGAGAGTTCCCTCACGAGATAGTGACGCAGCTCGCGCTGATGGGCCTGTTCGGTCTGCAGGTGCCAGAACGCTACGGCGGCGCCGAACTGGATTCCACGACCACGGCGCTCCTTATCGAGGAGGTCGCGGCGGTGGACGGGTCGCTCGCGTTGACGGTCGCGTCGCACAACTCCTTGTGCGTTGGGCACCTTCTGGTGGCGGCCAATGAAGAGCAGCGTCAACGCTGGCTGCCGCCCCTGGCATCCGGCGAGAAGCTGGGCGCATGGGCACTGACGGAGCCCGCGGCAGGCTCGGACGCCGCGTCCCTCACGACGCGCGCTACTCCGACAAGCGGCGGCTTCGTTCTCGACGGCAGCAAGCAGTTCATCACCCAAGGCACGGTCGGTGGCACTTACGTGGTCATGGCCCGCACTTCCGAGCCTGCGGCTGACGGGCCGCGGTCGCATGGGATCAGCGCCTTCGTCATGAGCGGCGCCACTCCCGGCCTCGTACGCGGCTTGCCGGAGAAGAAGCTTGGCCTGCACAGCTCCGACACCACACCGCTCAGTTTTGAGGGCGCGCGCGTCGAGGCGGATGCGCTGCTCGGCGAAGTAGGCGAAGCGTTCGCCGACGTGACGAAGGTGCTGTCGGGTGGCCGCATCGGCATCGGCGCCATGGCCATCGGCCTTGGCCGCGCCGCGTTGGAGCGTGCCGCCACGTACGCCCAGGAGCGGCGCCAGTTCGGTCAGTCACTCTCACGCCACCAGGCGGTGGCGTTCAAGCTCGCCGAGATGGCCACCGAGTTGGAGGCCGCCAGGTTGCTCGTACGCAAGGCGGCCGCGTTGCGCGACGCCGGCCGCGACTACACCATGGCCGCCGCCATGGCCAAGCTCAAGGGCAGCGTGGCTGGGGTGGCAGCGTGCGACGCCGCCATCCAGATCCTAGGCGGCTACGGCTACTTGAGGGACTTCGAGGTCGAGCGCTTCTGGCGCGACGCGCGCCTCACACGCATCGGTGAGGGCACAGACGAGATCCAGCACTTGATCATCGCGCGGGAGTACTTGCGGCAGTTGGCCTGAGCGGCTCATCCGCCACGCCAGGCGGTAACGCGTCGAGCGCCGCAACCAGTACTTCGACGCCAGCACCCTTCTTGTTGGCGCGCTCCGAGATGACGCGGCGCCACGCCTTACCGCCGGGCCGACCGTGGAACAAGCTGAGCAGGTGGCGGCTGATGGCGTTAAGGGGCGCGCCCGCCCTCAAACGCTCTTCCGTGTAGTCGTACATGCCCTCGACCACTGCCCTGCGCGTGCGCGCGAGGGGGAGCACCGCCTCGCCGTCACCTGCCTGCGAGATAAGGTCATCGGCGCCGACCAGCACGAACGGGTTCTCGTAGACCGCGCGGCCAAGCATGACGCCGTCGACCAGCGCAAGGTGCTCCCTCGCGCTCGTCAGGTCCGGCACTCCGCCGTTGAGTTCGACGACGAGTTCTGGCCGTTCCTCCTTGAGGCGGTAGACGAAGTCGTAACGCAGCGGAGGGATGGTGCGGTTCTCCTTAGGGCTGAGGCCCTTCAACCACGCCTTGCGCGCGTGCACGATGAAAGCGTCGGCTCCGGCCCCTGTAACCGTGTCGACGAAGGCGAGCATCTCCTCGAAGGATTCCTGCTCGTCAACCCCGAGGCGGTGCTTGACGGTGACGGGCACGTCGACGGCGTCACGCATCGCCGCGACCGACGCAGCGACTCTCACCGGGTCCTTCATCAGGCAGGCGCCGAAGTTGCCGCTCGTGACGCGGTTGGATGGGCAACCTACGTTGAGGTTGATCTCGGCGTAACCGTGCTCCACCCCGATGAGGGCGGCGCGCGCCAGCAGGTCCGGGTCGTCGCCGCCGAGCTGCAGCACCACCGGACTCTCGACGGGGCTGAACGCCAGCAGACGCTCGCGGTCACCGTGAATGGCAGCGTTGGCCGTCACCATCTCGCTATAGAGGAGCGTGCTGCGCGTTATGCCACGCAGCAGGTAGCGGAAGTGACGGTCGGTGAGGTCGAGCATGGGCGCCACAGACAGCGGCCGTGGCGCTTGGCGTCTGAGAGCGTTCAGGCCAGCGACTCCGCGCCAACCGGCGCTACTTTGCGGGGTTTGCGGAAGACGATGTTCTCCCACTCGCCCTGCTCGACGACCTCGAGGTCTGGATTGGCGGCGCGGAAGTACTCGACGACCTCCTGCACCAGGTCATCAGGACTGCTGGCTGCCGAGCTCAAGCCCACAGACGTTGCGCCTGCGAACCACTCCGGCCGCAAGTCCTTGACTGACTCGATGCGATGAGCGTTGCCAGTAAGGTCAGCTGCCAACTCGAGGAGCCGCATGCCGTTCGAACTAGCCGCGCTCGTGACTACCAGGAACACGTCAGCGTGCTCTGCGATGGCGCGGACCGCGTCCTGGCGGTTCTTGGTTGCGAAACACAAGTCGTCGGACGGTGGCACGACTAGCTCGGGGAAACGCTCCTTGAGGAGATCGACGGTGAGCATGGTGTCGTCAACAGACAGGGTCGTCTGGGTGATGACGACGACGCGTGTCGGGTCGGGCACCGTGACGGTGCGCGGGTCCGCGAGGCCTGGGTCGTGCTTGCGGTTGCCTAGCACCGCCACCACCGTCGTCTGATCCGGTGCCTCGCCAAGGGTGCCAACGACCTCCTGATGGTGCGTGGAATCGCCGACCAAGAGGATGTGGAAGCCCTGGGCGGCGTACTTCTTCGCCTCGTTGTGCACCTTCGTTACGAGCGGGCAGGTCGCGTCTATGGTCGTGAGGCCCAACGCGTTCGCCTCGCGTCGCACGACTGGGCTTACGCCGTGCGCGCTGAAGACCACCGTGGAACCGATCGTCCTGCCCTCTGCCGCCGCGGCCGCTCGCGCGGCCTCGAGGTCTTCTAGCCGCTCCACGAAGGTGACACGGTGATCGTCCTCGAGCCGCTCAACGACCGTGCGGTTGTGCACGATGTCGTGGTACACGGCGATATCCCCTTCGCCCGCGGCGCGGGCCTCGGTAGCAGCTTCCTTCACGGCGTCGATCGCCATGACTACGCCAGCGCAGAAACCGCGTGGCTTGGCGAGGTAAAGACGAGCGATGGTCACGGCGGCATTCTACCGGTGCTCTGCCGCGCTGCCCGTCGCGCTGGAACCTAAGGGCGCGGCGACGCGTGGCACGCACGCGAGCGGTTGCGCGCCTCATGGCCTCGTGATATCCTCCGCTTCGCTCAGGGAGCGCAGAGACTGCGCGTTGGGTTGCCCCCGAGGAGCGTCCGTGGGCGATTAGCTCAGCTGGTTAGAGCGCGTCGCTGATAACGACGAGGTCAGTGGTTCGAGTCCACTATCGCCCACCAC
>CALCHY010000026.1 GCA_937907415.1 uncultured Trueperaceae bacterium | reverse complement strand
TTGGAGCGGGAGACGGGATTCGAACCCGCGACATCTACCTTGGCAAGGTAGTGCTCTACCAGCTGAGCTACTCCCGCATATGGAATGGTCTGAGGCGTTTGACCTCAGACCGGTTCCTTCAAAAGATAATCTCCTCGCGCTGACCTACTCTTGCAGGGAGCTGCCCCCCAACTACCATCGGCGCTGGCGTGCTTAACTTCCGAGTTCGGAATGGGATCGGGTGGGTCCACGCCGCCAAGAGCACGAAGAGAAAAGATAGTGACAGGCGTTAAGAAGGCAAGCTCAGGTGTCTTCACTCGGAATGAGTCCGAGAAATGGTCAAGTCCTCGACCGATTAGTACTGGTCAGCTAAACACGTTGCCGCGCTTACACTCCCAGCCTATCAACCCGGTGGTCTTCCGGGGGTCTTACTCCCTTAAAGGGATGGGAAAGCTCATCTTGGAGTCGGCTTCGCGCTTAGATGCTTTCAGCGCTTATCCGTTCCGCACGTAGCTACTTAGCATGTGCCGTTGGTACGACAGCTAAGACACTAGAGATGCGTCCACTCCGGTCCTCTCGTACTAGGAGCAGCTCTCCTCAACTTTCCTACGCCCACAGCGGATAGAGACCGAACTGTCTCACGACGTTCTGAACCCAGCTCGCGTGCCATTTTAACCGGCGAACAGCCGGACCCTTGGGACCTTCTCCAGCCCCAGGATATGACGAGCCGACATCGAGGTGCCAAACACCGCCGCCGATGTGAACTCTCGGGCGGTATCAGCCTGTTATCCCCGGGGTAACTTTTATCCGTTGATCGATGGCCCTTCCACAAGGTACCACCGGTTCACTAGGGCCGACTTTCGTCCCTGCTCGACATGTACGTCTCGCAGTCAAGCTCCCTTATACCCTTGCGCTCTACGCACGATTTCCGACCGTGCTGAGGGAACCTTTGCGCGCCTCCGTTACAATTTAGGAGGCGACCGCCCCAGTCAAACTACCCACCTAACGCTGTTCCCCACCCGGATAACGGGTGCAGGTTAGACGATCGAACCAATCAGGGTGGTATTTCACCGATGACTCCACCGAGCCTAGCGGCCCGGCTTCACAGTCTCCCACCTATGCTACACAGATCAGTCCAAGCGTCAACATCAAGCTATAGTAAAGCTCCACGGGGTCTTTTCGTCCTGCTGCGGGTAGGCCGCATCTATACAGCCAATTCAATTTCACCGAGTCCCTGGTTGAGACAGCGCTCCAGTCGTTACACCATTCGTGCAGGTCAGAACTTACCTGACAAGGAATTTCGCTCGGAATTCTCCCATCCTGTTTCCAGGAGGGCCGGACTCTATCTTGGTCGACCGTTGTTCATGCCTTCTGCGATATGTCTGATCTCTTCGAGGCCTTCGGGTGTCAGGTGCTTGCCGCTCTCCATAGCTAGAATCACTCGTCTGAACTTCAAGAACTCAACGTTCTTGGTCGTCTTCAACTGGTGTTTCATGAAGAACGGGATAACCACTTCGAGCAAACACTTGCGATCGCGGACGCGATACGCTAGCCGATCTCCGTGATTCTTCCGCACCACACCGCAACCGAAGTACGCCTTTAACGCGTGCAACAGTTGGGCATCTCGCTCGTGTTGGACTACCGTGAACTCCGGGAGCACTTGCACCCCCATCGTCATTCCGTCGTGCTTGGCTATTCCGACGTGGAAACAGCCTTCGCCATCGACGAATCCGACAATCCATTGAGCTTCGAGTTTCATACGTACCGCTTGGGCTTGTCGACCCCAAACGTATAGTCTCTGAGGGTTCTTGGCGTGATCATCACTCCAAGCCTTCCCTGCGGATTGTCCACGTATCCGGCGGATTGTTACTGTGGCGCCCTTGGGCCCACGAGTACCGCTCGGCTTTTGAGGAGTTTCCCGCATATAGTTTGGTTTTACTAAAGCTAGCGTTAAGTTAACCTTAGGACCGTTATAGTTACGGCCGCCGTTCACTGGGGCTTCAGTTCGGAGCTTGCACCCCTCCCGTTAACCTTCCAGCACCGGGCAGGTGTCACACCCTATACATCCCCTATAAGGGTTAGCAGAGTGCTGTGATTGTGGTAAACAGTCGCTAGAGCCAATTCACTGCGCCCACCTCAGGCGATCCTTGCGGACAACCTTACACGTGGGACCCCTTCTCCCGAAGTTACGGGGCTATTTTGCAGAGTTCCTTAACCAGGGTTCTCTCGCGCGCCTTAGTGCTCTTACACTCGCCTACCTGTGTCGGTTTTGGTACGGGCGCCATCGCTTCAACGTTTAGAGGTTTTTCTTGGCACCGTGGATTCAACCAGTTATCAGTCCCGTAGGACCTTCCCGACGTACGTCATCTACGCGGAGGGCGGATTTGCCTATCCCTCCAGACTTCGCACGCCGCCGGGCATAGCCATAGCTCCGGATGGCCTATCCTAATGCGTCACCCCATCACTCCACGACGGCGGGGCAGGAATGTTGACCTGCTGTCCATCGACTACGCCTTTCGGCCTCGCCTTAGGTCCCGCCTAACCCTGAGTGGACGACCCTTGCTCAGGAACCCTTAGGCTTTCGGCGGAAGGGATTCTCACCCTTCTTATCGTTACTAATTCCTGCATTCGCACTTCCGATACCTCCACGGCTCCTTACGGTACCGCTTCAACGGCCTACGGAACGCTCCCCTACCCAGCACTGCATAGCAGCACTGACGCAGTTTCGGTGCATGGCTTAGCCCCGATCATCTTCGGCGCAGAGACACTCGACTAGTGAGCTATTACGCACTCTTTAAAGGAATGGCTGCTTCTAAGCCAACCTCCTAGCTGTTCTAGCGTCTCCACATCCTTTACCACTTAGCCATGACTTTGGGACCTTAACTGGCGTTCTGGGTTGTTTCCCTCTTGTCTGCGAAAGTTAGCTCACGCAGACTGACTCCCGGGGTATGAATCGACGGCATTCAGAGTTTGACAGGGTTTGGTAAGCTGGTGAGCCCCCTAGCCCAATCAGTGCTTTACAACCATCGATGAACCCCCGAGGCTAGTCCTAAAACTATTTCGGGGAGAACCAGCTATCTCCGGATTCGGTTAGCTTTTCACTCCTAACCACAGCTCATCCCAAGAGTTTTAAACCTCAACGGGTTCGGTCCTCCACTTCCTTTTACGGAAGCTTCAACCTGGCCATGGCTAGCTCATCCGGTTTCGGGTCTACTGATAGCGCCTGAACGCCCTGTTCAGACTCGCTTTCGCTACGCCTCCGCCTATCGGCTTAAACTCGGCACTACCAGTAAGTCGCAGGATCATGCTTCAAGAGGCACGCCACCACCCGTTCATACCCGAAGGTATGCATAGGGCTGTGACTGCTTGTAAGCACACGGTTTCAGGTACTATTTCACTCCCCTCACGGGGTGCTTTTCACCTTTCCCTCACGGTACTTGTTCGCTATCGGTCAGTCGGAATATTTAGCCTTACGGGGTGGTCCCCGTAGATTCACGCGAGATTCCACGTGGCTCGCGCTACTCAGGTGCCGGCTAGTCTTCCGCGCATTTCGCGTACGGGGCTATCACCCGCTATGGCGCGCCTTTCCAGTGCGCTTCCGCTATACGCTCGAGTCCATGTTGCCGGTCCTACAACCCCGGCTCCCGTAGGAGTCGGTTTAGGCTATTCCCTTTTCGCTCGCCGCTACTGGGGGAATCGAGGTTTCTTTATTTTCCTCCAGGTACTTAGATGTTTCAGTTCCCTGGGTTCCCTCCTCATGACCTATGTATTCAGTCATGGGTAGTGGGGGATCGCCCCACTGGGTTTCCCCATTCGGAGATCCTCGGATCTACGCTTGCTTCCAGCTTCCCGAGGCTTATCGCAGGTAGCCACGTCCTTCATCGGTTCGACTGCCAAGGCATCCACCGTGTGCCCTTAGTAACTTGACCCATTTCTTGCATTTTCATTTTGATGTGTATGAGCAGACACGCGATTCAGGTTTAAAAAAACCCAATTCGCAGCTCGTTCGATTTCTCGTCCCTTACGGGAACAAGTGCTCGTTCGAGCCCTGATGTCTTGCCTTCTATTCGCCTGTCAATGTTCTCGCCGGTCTTTCGAGCGGCAAAGGTAAGAGTACACCTTGGTCGCGAACCTTGTCAAGCGTGGTCTCTGCCGACGAGCGGAATCGTGGGGGCGAAAAGCAGGAAAGCCCGGTGGCTGCGGCCTCGGCGGCGGGCAGGGATCGGCGACGTTCCTCGGCGAGGCAGTCGCTACCGTGCTCGAAACTCGGACTCGGCGCCACTCCCCCGTCTGCGATTGCGCGTGTAGCACGGGATCGAGCAGCGCTTGACACCGACGATCCACGCTTCGAATCGCGGTGAGCAGCGCCGAAATGCGCGAAGTCCGTAAGCGCTTACGCACAGCGGCCGACCTGCGTCGTCGGTCATAAAGTTATCGTCTACAACGCCGATTCGCTCACTCGATTGACATTGCCCGCACCCTTGTCTATCCTGCAGCTACCAGCACTCGTAAGCGCTTACAGCCGCTTCAGCCAACCGGCTCGGCAGCCAAGCGCGGCAGGGAGGCAGGAGTGCGGATCGCTCGCGATAAGGCCGCCGCACCCAACCAGGGCGCCGGTGAACGCGCTAACGAACGCGCCACCATCCAACAGGTGGCTGAGCACGCAGGCGTCAGCATCGGAACCGTGTCGCGCGTCCTCAATCGCCGCCCAGGCGTCAGCCCCACCACCATGCGGCGCGTTCAGGCGAGCATCGCTCACCTCTCGTACAGGCCAGATCACGCCGCGCGCACGCTCTCCAAGGCGCCACTTCACATCGGTCTGAGCCTCGCTGCCGACACGCGGCGCCTCACCCCGTTCTTCATGCTCTTCCTCGAGCACCTCATCGGCCGACTGCAGCGCGAAGGCTTCCGCTTCGAGGAAGTGCCCGCCCGCAGCGACGGCCTGCCCGCCTGGCTCCCTAACGGAGTCATCCTTCACGGCGCACACGAGGACGACCCCCGCCTCAGGTACTTGGAAAGCCAGGGCGTGCCGTTCGTGCTCGTCGGCCGCTCCGCGGGCGCGCGTTGGGTAGCGCCAGACGATCACGCAGGCGGACTCCACGCAACACGCCACCTCCTCGCGCTCGGGCACGAAGAGATCCTCCACCTCGGCGGACTGATGAGCCACCAAGCATTCCAGGACCGCTACGGCGGCTACTTGGAGGCCTTGGCGGAGGCAGGCATCGCCCCCAAGCGCGAGTGGCTGCTAGACGGCTCGTTCACCATCCTCGGGGGGTACAGGGTCGTTCGGCGCGCGTTCGAGGGGGGCTGCCGCTGCAGTGCCATCTTCGCGGCGTCTGACGAGATGGCCCTAGGCGCCATCGCCGCCCTAGAGGACCTCGGGCTGAGGGTGCCGCTCGACGTCTCGGTCGTCGGCTTCGACGATCTACCAGAGATCTCTAACGGCCTCAACGTTCCCGAGGGCCTCACTACCGTGCGCCAAGACATCGCGCACATCGCCGACACCGCCGTCACGCTCCTCGTCGAGGGGTTGCAAGGACTGCCCGTGAGAAGCGAGACGGTTCCCATTCAACTCGTCGCCCGCGGCACCACCGCGAGGAGGAGGGAGTGAGTCGCCAGGAGTGAATCGCCGCGAAGCGCACACCAGCGAGCGCCCAACAGCGGGCATGAAAGCTGACGTGCGAAGACCGAACGTCCCGCCACCAGCGGGCAAGCATCGGGCACGACCCGGAGGAACCATGAGACGATTAGTGACGGCACTACTGGCGACGCTGTTCGCCTTCAGTTGGGCGAACGCCCAGACCATAGTCCGCGTACAAGGCTACGGCGGCCAAGACCCGGCCATCGTGCAACGCCTCATCGACGAGGTCATCGGCAAGGGGCTCGCCGATCAAGGCATCACCATCAAGTACGAGCCCATCGAGACCGACTACAACACGGTGCTTGTCAACTCGCTCTCGGCAGGCACGGCGGGCGACGTGTTCTACGTGCCAGGCGAGGTGGCCCCAGGCTTCATCGCCACCGGCAAGCTCCTCCCGCTCGAGGGCCTGGTCGATACGAGCGCGTTCATCGACACCCTCAACGCCGTCTTCACGCAGGACGGCCACGTTTACGGCATCGCCAAGGACTTCAACACCCTCGCCGTCTTCTACAACAAGGACATGTTCGACGCCGCCGGCGCCGACTACCCGAACGCAGACGACGACTGGACCAGCTTCGAGGCCAAGCTCACCAAGGTAGCGGCCCTCAAGCCGGACACTTACGGGGCCTGCATCGCCGCCGATACGGCGCGACTCGGAGCCTTCGCGTTCGCCAACGGCTGGACGACCTTCACCGCGGACGGTGGCGCCGACATCACGTCACCAGCGTTCGCAGACGCGTTCGACTTCTATAGCGGGCTCGTCACCAAAGGCATCGCGGTGCAGCCAGCTGACGTCGGGGCGGGCTGGCCAGGCGACTGCCTCGCACGCGAGCAGGCCGCCGTTGCCATAGAGGGCGCCTGGATCCTCGGCTTCCTCCGCGACAACGCCCCCAACCTGCAGTACGGCGCATCGTTCCTGCCCAAGTCGCCCAAGACGGGCGAGAGCGGCAACTTCATCTACACGGTGGCCTGGGCCATCAACGCCGACACCAAGGTGCAAGACGCCGCGGTCAAGGTCCTAGACGCCCTCACGAGCCCGGAAGCGCAGCAGTTCATCCTCGAGCAGGGCCTCGCCATCCCAAGCCGTAAGGCGCTATCCGACAACGACTACTTCAAGCAGGACACCGCAGAGGCGCAAGCGAACAAGATCGTGTTCGAGGGTGCATCTCACGGCAACGTCTACGGTTTCCAGTTCGGCAAGGTGGGCACCGACTACATGTCGCCCATCAACAACGCACTCACGGCCGTCATGACGGGGGCATCCGATTCCGCAGCGGCGCTCAAACAGGCCCAGACGGACCTGAACGCGCTCCTTACGCGCTAGCCCTAGCGGCATGACCGTGAACCGGGGGAGGCGCCACGGCGCCTCCCCACCACGGCGAGGGGAGAACCACCGTGCGTGCGAGAGGCCGCGAGTTCCTGCCGGCGCTCATGTTCCTGCTACCGTTCCTGCTCGTCCTCGCCGTCTTCTTCGTCTACGCGGGCGTGCGGGCCGTCTACTTCTCGTTCACCGACTACGACCTGTTCAACGCCCCGCAGTGGGTTGGCCTCGCCAACTACCGCGCCCTGTTCTCAGACGACCGCTTCTTGACGGCGCTGCGCAACTCCCTGCTGTTCGCCGCGATCGTGACCACGTTCCAGACGATCGGCGCGCTGCTTAGCGCCTCAGCCGTGAACCGGCGCGTACGCGGCATGACGTTCTTCCGCTCCGCGTTCTACATGCCAGCCGTAACGAGCAGCGTGGTCATCACCCTTATCTTCCTGTGGCTCTTCCAACGCCTCGGCGGGATCAACTACCTGATCACCGCGGTGTCCCGCAACGCCCCTATCATCCTCACGTTCGTGATCGTCATGGTCCTAGCTCAAGGCCTCCAGGTCGTGGTGGAGCGCTGGCGCCTGCGGCGGCGGCTGCGCGGCGCGGGCCAGCAGCGCACGGTGAGCCTCCTCGACCCTGCCCTCCTCGCCGTGGCGCTAGTCGCGGCGATCATCGTCACCACGGCCCTCGCCCTCCTCGGCTACCTCGCCCCGCGCGAGGTCCAGAACGTGGCCATCAACTGGCTGCAGACGCGGCAGGAAGTGCCTGCTAGCTTCCCGTTCTGGCTGCGCGTGCCGCTGCCGCTCGCGGCGATCATGTTCCAGAACATCTTCACCACCATCCCTACTTACATGCTGATGTTCCTCGCCGCCATGCAGGACGTGCCGCGCTCGCAGTACGAAGCCGCCGCCCTCGACGGCGCCAACTCCGTTCAGCAGTTCTTCTACGTCACCGTGCCAGCACTTCAGCCAGTGACGTTCCTCGTCGTCACCCTCGGCCTCATCGGCACGTTGCAGATGTTCGACCAGGTCGCCATCTTCGGAAGTTCGGTGCCGCTGCAGAGCGTCATCACGCTCGCGTACTTCGTCTACAACCGCATGTTCCCTGGCGCGCAACTGCCGGAGGTCGGGTTCGCTTCAGCCGCGGCCATGTTCCTGGCGCTACTGACGCTCATCATCGTCACGCTGCAACGGACCGTCTTGCGAGCTGAGGGGGAACGATGAGCGCCAGCGCCGCCATGCGGCAGGAGCGCGAGCGCTGGGAGGCGCAGCGACGTTGGGCGCGCGCCGGCTTCGCGTACCTGCTCCTCATCCTCTTCTCGCTCCTCTTCCTTGGCCCCCTACTGTTCGCGGCGTTGTCCAGCGTCAAGACCGACCCGCTCGGGTACCCGCCGACGCTCCTAAGCCCGCAGCTCGCCCCAGCCAACTGGGCGGCGGCCGCCAAGCTGGGGCGCGAGGGCGCCAAGGCGCCGCTGTGGGGCGGTTTCGCTCCCGGCGCGAACGTCAACGTCGAACTCACCTACTTCGTCCCGCAAGGCACTGAAGCCGCCGCGCCGACGGCTACGGTCCCACGGCGGCGGCCGGGCGGCGGTCTCGGCGCCGTGCAGCAGATCGACTACGCGGCCGACTACGCCGTGGTGGCGCCGGTCGTCGAGGTGGGGCGGCGCGCTGGCGTGCACGGCGCAGACGCCCAAGCCGGCGAGTTCGTCACCTACCGCGTGACCGTCACCTATCCGGGCGCCGGGCCCAAAGTCGACCGCCTGCCACTTGACGTCGAGTCCGCCTCACGCGCCATCGAGTTCGTTAGCAGCACGCTGCCGCCGACCAGGCTCGAGCGCCTAGGCCTGGTGGCCTCCTTCCAGGCCGTAACGCCAGGCGCCCTCGGTTACCTCCTCGGCAACTACCGCCGCGTGTTCACGGAAGCGCGCAGCGTGACCACCGGCGACAGCCTCTTCATGCGCTGGACCTGGAACACGTTCGTGTACGCCTTCTTCAGGGTCGTCGTAACGCTCTTCATAGCCACCACCGCTGGTTACGCCCTCGCGCGCCTGCGCTTCCCTGGCCGCAACCTGATGTTCCTGCTAGTCCTCTTCGCGCAGATGGTGCCGATGCAGGTCCTGTTCATCAGCAACTACCTCGTGCTGCGCGACGGCATCTGGGGCCTGTCCTCCCTCTGGGGGCAAGCCACGCTGCTCAACAGCCTCCCCGGGCTCCTCTTCGTCACGGCCCTCAACGCCGGTCCCGTGTTCATCATGAAGCAGTTCTTCGAGTCCATCCCGCGCGAGGTGGAGGAGTCGGCCATGATGGACGGCGCCAGCTACTGGTCGCGCTTCTCGCGCGTCGTGCTACCGATGGCGCGCCCCGCCCTCGGCGCGTTGATAATCCTGTCGTTCCAGGGCGCATGGAACGACTTCTTCTGGCCACTCGTAGTGTTGACAACGCCGGAGGACATCAAGACGCTGCCCATCGGCCTGCTCACGTTCCGCAACGTCTACGGCAACAGCGGCGACTGGGGACTGATCCTGGCGGGCGCCATCCTCAGCGCCCTGCCCGTCATCGTGCTCTTCATCGTGTTCCAGCGCTACTTCATGGAGGGCGTCACCTACGGAGGCGGCAAGGAATGACACTCACCGAGATCGCATCGGTCGACTTCACCAAGAACCTCGTCCTGAAAGAGAACTACACCTTCTTGGTAGCTGACGAGGTGGCGGAGATCGGCGGCGGGGAACGCGGGCTCTACAGCCGCGACACGCGCTACCTCTCACGCTACATGTGGCGCTTCGACCGGCCGGCCCAGCAGCTCCTCAACCATTCACCTCGCCCAGATCAACTCAACCAGCATTTGGCGATCATCGAGGGCCCTACTCAGGTCCTCTCCTTGCAACGCCGGCTTAGCGTGGCGGCGGCGCGGCTGGACGACGCCATCGTCGTCACCAACGACTCGCTCGAGCCGCAGCAGCTCGAGCTGCGGCTGGAGTTCGCCGCCGACTTCGCCGACCTGTTTCAGGCGCGCGGGTGGCATGAACGCCCCGCGTCCCCTGTGACGCACGCCCTAGCGGCGGAGGCGAACAGCGTGCGCATCGACCACGTCGCGAGCGACGGGCTCGAGCAGGGGATCAGCCTGACGTTCACGCCCACACCGGCGGAGCTAACGAGTAACGGCGCCACTTACCGCGTGGCGCTCGCGCCAGGCGCGACCACCGAGATCAAGGTGAGCGCGGCCCTCCACGACCCCCTTGAGGACTCCCCGCCCGGCTTGCCTTACGACGAGTGGCTCAAGGGCTTCCCACCTCACCAGCGGGCTAGTCAAGCGGCGGTGCTGCGCCGCGCCGAACTCGACCTACGCGCGTTGCTGCTCTTCTCAGCGGCCGGGCCGTTGCCCGCCGCAGGCATCCCGTGGTTCGTGACCGCGTTCGGCCGCGACTCGCTGCTAACGGCCCTGATGCTCCTGCCGCACCATCCGGCCGTCGCGAAAGGCACGTTGCGTTACCTCGCGGCCAGACAGGGCAAGGTGCGCGACGCCGGACGCGCTGAGGCGCCAGGGAAGATCCTGCATGAGGTGCGGCAGGGCGAGTTGGCCCGCACAGGCAAGGTGCCGTTCGGCCGCTATTACGGCACCATCGACGCCACGCTCCTCTTCATGATCCTCCTGGAGCGCACCTTCGCGGTCGAGCAGGACCCGGCGCTGCTGCTCGAGCTGGCGCCTAACCTAGACGCCGCGCTCGGCTGGCTCGACCACGAAGCCGACCTCGACGGCGACGGTTTCGTCGAGTTCGCCGGCTCCAAGCCAGGAGAGGGCCTCACGGTTCAGTCATGGAAGGACTCGCATGACGCCCTCAGCCACGCCGATGGACGCCTGGCTAGCGGCGCGGTAGCCGTCTCCGAGGTGCAGGGGTACGCATACGCGGCCCTCATGGCGGCGGCGACGTGCTTGCGGGTGCTCGGCCGCGAACCCGAGGCCGCGCGCTTGGCTGAGCGCGCGCGCGTCTTCAAACAGCGGTTCCACGAGGCGTTCTGGGTGCCTTGGCTAGGTAGTTACGCCCTGGCGCTCGATCACGACAAGCGTCCACTTGAGGTGCTGGCGTCCGACGCCGGCCAGCTCCTATGGAGCGGCATCGTGCCGGACGAAGTAGCTCCAACCCTGGCGGCGACCCTCATGAGCGACCGGCTCTTCTCGGGCTGGGGCATCCGCACCCTCGCCAGCGGCGAGCTGCGCTACAACCCACTGAGCTACCACAACGGCTCCGTGTGGCCGCACGACACCGCGCTGATAGCGGCAGGTTTGAAACGCTACGGCTTCGATGCCGAAGCTGACCGCTTGCGCGACGCGCTCTTCGACTTGGCCGCCAGCCAGCCCGACCTGCGTCCCCCCGAGCTCGTCGCCGGCTACCAACGTTCCGACTCGCCACCGATCCCATACCCGGCCGCATGTCGACCCCAAGCCTGGTCGTCAGCCGCCCTTGTCTACCTGGCCGACTGGGGTTAGGCGCCGGCCCGGCAGCGGCCGCGGCGGCGCAGGGCGGTAGCATGAGCACCGTGGTCATCGACTTGAACGCTGACGTTGGCGAGGGGTTCGGCGAGTGGCGCGGCGCAGGCAGCGACGGTCCACTGCTTGACGTGGTCACTTCAGCCAACGTCGCGTGCGGCTTTCACGCTGGCGATCCGAGCATCATGCGCGCTACCGTCGCCGCCTGCGCCCTTGCTGGCGTTGCCGTCGGCGCGCACCCGTCCTACCCCGACGTGCGCGGCTTCGGCCGCGTGCCGATGCTCCTGCCTTCAGAGCGCGTCATCGATGACGTCATCTATCAAGTCGGCGCCCTGCAGGCCGTGGCGCGCTTGCTCGGCACGCGCGTAACGCACGTCAAGCCGCACGGCGCCATGTACGAGGCTGTGGCGGCGGACCCGGCGCTTGCGCTCGGCCTCGCCATGGCACTGGCTAGCCTGGACCCCCGCTTACGCCTCGTGCTGCCAGCCGGCTCGGCCGCCACCTCGGCCTTGGCGGGCGCGGGGCACGCGTTCCTCAGAGAGGGTTTCGCGGACCGCGCGTACCTCGCGGGCGGGCAACTCGCACCCCGCAGGCGCGCGGGCGCAGTCCTCGAGGACGTTGCCGCCACGACGGCTCAGGCCATGGCGCTGGCGACCGGCAGCCCGTTCCTCACGAGCGACGGCACCACGTTGGAGTTGCAGGTCGACACCATCTGCTTCCACTCGGACACGCCCAGAGCAGCCGAGCTTGCAGGGGCCGCACGCAGGCAGTTGACCGCTGCCGGCATCCAGGTGCGGGCGCCGAGCTGAGCATGCGCATCGTGCGGGCGGGTCCTAACGCGCGCTACCTAGCGTTCGACGAGACCCCGACCCCGCAGCTCTCGCGGCGGCTGACGGCCGCGGCCGCCGCGATCAGGGCGGTGCTGCCTGGCAAGGGCTGCGACGTCGTACCGGGCCATTCCGACATCCTGGTCGAGGGTCGCCTAGCGAACGCAGAAGCGCAACTCCTTGCCGCCGCCGCCGGCGCCGCGGGCTCCGAGCCGACGCCAAAGCAGTTCGAGGTACCGGTCGTCTACGGCGCTCAGGCGGACGCTGACGCGCTGACCGAGCGCCTTGGCCTCGCATGGCCAGAGATCGTGGCGCTGCATCGCGCCCCCAGCTACTCCGTTGCGTACCTTGGCTTCACACCGGGTTTCCCTTACCTGCACGGCCTCGACCCGCGCCTTGCCACACCGCGCCGCGAGCGCCCACGGCTCGACGTGCCTGCCGGCGCCGTCGCCATCGCTGGCGGCCAGGCCGGCGTGTACCCCAGCGCCGGCCCTGGCGGTTGGTGGGTGCTCGGCAGGACGGCGTTCAGGTTGTTCGACCCTAACCGCTCCGAGCCGACGACCTTGAGCGCAGGTGATGAGTTACGTTTCGTGCCAGCCAAGCTCCTGCCGCCCAGCAACCCGACGGCGCCGCCACGCCAGCACCTAACCGACCCGCTGCAGCGCGAAGCGCTCCTAAGCGTCCTAGACGTCTGGCCGACATCTGCTTCCCTTCAGGGGCGACCGCGGCCAGGGGTCGGCCGCTACGGCCTGGCGGACGCGGGCGCGCTCGATCAACGGCTGCTCCTCGCCCTCAGCTACGTGGTCGGCGCACCCCTGACGCATGCCAGTCTTGAGTTCACCGTGCCACACGCCCGCCTGCGAGCCGAACGCACCACGCTCGCCGTGTTCGGCGGGGCGGCGGCGGCGCGCCTCGCTGGCCGCGAGCTCGAGCCTGGCGCGGTCTTCACTTGGCGGGCGGGAGCGGTCCTCGAACTGACGCCCCCGGCCTCTGGGCCGCGGCAACTCGCGGGCGTACCCCTACTCGCCGTGGCCGGGGGGTTGGTGCCGCTAGGCGGCGCAGTAGGCCACCCGCGCCTCGCTAGCGGCGGCTCGACAGACGTGCGCGGACGCGTTGGCGGCTTCGGACGCTGGTTGCGGTCAGGCGACGTGCTGGCCCAGGCCACCCAACCGTCCGGCCCGCCAGCGCAGGGCGCGGCCCTCGGCCACTACTCCCGTGAGTTGGCCCTGCGCCTGCACCCCGGACCGCACCACGAGGTGGCGGCCTTCGCCATGCTGCAAACGCAAGGTTTCGTCGTGAGCGAACGGAGCCGCATGGGCGTGCGCCTCGAGTTCGCGCGCGCTGACATGCAAGTCTCTTGCGCGGTCCCCGCCATCTCCTCGACGGGCATGCCGCTCGGGGCAGTGCAGTTGCCGCCGGACGGCCGCCCCCTAGTGCTGCTCGCCGACCGTGGGCGCACCGGCGGTTACCCCGTCGTTGGCGTCGTAGAGCGCGGCGACCTGGCGGCCCTAGCGCAAGCTCAACCCGGAACCCGCGTTAGCTTCGTAGTGCCGAGCGAGCACTCGACGCCTCGCCCCTAGCACAGCGGCGCGCTTCAGCTGTCGCTGACGGGCCCATCGGCGGCGGTCGCCACTGGTGCAGGCTTGGGAGCCGTGAGTGGCGTTTCCGTGACCTCGGGGCCAGGCTCGACGGTTGGCGCCACGCCTTCGTTCGCTTGGCGCTTGCCGCGCGGGACGGTCCTCTTGTTACGGCCGAACGCTAGCGGCACGTGGTCCTCGTGCATGTGCGCCCCGATCAGGTAGACGTGGTCGCCTGCCTCGAACACGGTGCTCCCGCGTGGCGTAACGAGCTGCCCGCGCCTCAGCACCGCGGCGATCACGACCTCGGGCGGCAAGGCAAGCTCAGCGATGCGCTTCCCGACGGCGCGGTTGTCCGGCCTGAGGAACACGTCGAGGACGGCGGCGCCGTCCGGCGCCTCACCCCCGAGCTCGAGCCGCAACTTAGCCCGCGGAGGCTCGCTCACGGCGAGGCCCAACCAGTGCGCCAGCGGTGACAGCGTGAACCCCTGCAACAACGTTCCGACGATCACGACGACGAACACGATGTTGAAGATGACGTCGGCCCCAGGCACCCTGTGCATGAGCGGCACCATCGCCAAGACGATCGGCACGGCGCCCTTCAGCCCCGCCCAGGTGAGCAGGACCTGCTCCTTGGGGCTGAAGCTGAAGCGCCCACGCGAGAGCCAGCGCAGGACGCCAAGCGTGATGGTCACGGCCAGCGGCCTGGCGATGAACATGGTGGCACCCGTTATCAGTAAGGCCACGCCGAGGATCGGCCCCAACTGCTCGGGGAAGACGAGCAAGCCCATGACCATGAACATCACGAGCTGAGCGCCCCAGGCGGCACCGTCCATGAAGTTGACGATGGCGAGGCGCTGCGCCAGATGGTTGTTGCCGAGCACCAACCCGACGAGATAGATGGCCAAGTAGCCGTTGCCGTGCGCCAACGCGGTTAGGCCGAAGGCGAGTAGGCCGCCGGACAGCGCCAGCATCGGGTAGAGGCCTACGTTGTCTAGCGCGACCTTGTTGACTAGGAGCTGCAGCAGCCAGCCGAACGCGAGGCCGAGAACGGCGCCGATCGCTAGCTCGAGGACGATGTTTCCCGCGATCGCCAAGTAGTTGATGCCTTGGTTCTGCGTGATGGCCTGCGCGAGCGCTAGGGTGAGGAGCACCGCCATCGGGTCGTTCGTGCCTGACTCCGTCTCGAGGGTGCCGCGCAGTCGCTTCGGTAGTCCGCGGCCCTTGAGGGAGCTGAACACGGCGGCAGCGTCGGTGCTCGAGATGACCGCCCCGAGCAGCATGCTCGTCGGGAAGTCGAGGTCGGTGAGGTAGTAGGCCGCCAGCCCGATGAAGATCATGGTGAGCAGCGTCCCGAACGTGGCTAACGCCGAGGCAGGCACGACGGAGACGCGGAAGAGCCGCATGCGCGTGTCGAGCCCACCCGAGTACAGGATGATGGCGAGTGCCACCACCCCGATGTTGTAGCTGAGGGTGAAGTCGTCGAACACGATCCCGAGCGGCCCACTTGAGCCGGCCAGCATGCCGACGCCAACGAACAGCACGAGCGCCGGAACGCCGAACCGTTGGCTCAAGCGGGTGCTGACGATGGCCAAGGTCCCTAAGGCTGCGGCCACTACTATCGCGACTTCCATCGTCCACGATTGTACCTAAGCGCCCTCGTGCGCCTTAGGCGCGGATTATCCCTACGCCAGGCACTAGACTTGAGGGATGAAGTCCGTGGCCCTCATCGCACACGATCAGAAGAAGCCCGACCTCGCGGCGTTCGCCGCGGATCACGCGGCTACCCTCGCGCACTTCCCGCTCATCGCGACAGGCACGACTGGCCGCGTGCTCATGGAGCGCACCAACCTCGACATCGAACGCCTCGCGTCTGGGCCGCTTGGCGGCGACTTGCAGGTGGGTGCGCGCATCACGGACGAGGCGGTGCTCGCCGTCATCTTCTTCCGCGACCCGTTAACGGCGCAACCGCACGAACCCGACATCTCGGCGCTGCTACGCATCTGCGACGTTCATAGCGTCCCGCTTGCCACGAACTTGGCGACGGCCGAGGCCGTCGTAGCGTGGCTGGAAACGCTGCTGGCCAACCCCGCCGAGCTCGACGAGTACGCCGCCATGGAGGGCGAGCACCTGGACGGAGCCACTACCAAATGAACAAGGAGATGATCGAGCGCTTCCTAGCGGAGATGCGTGAGCGGCACGCCGAACAGATCGAGGCCGTTGCGCTGCCAGAGGGCACCACGGAGTTCATCGAGGACCTAGTCGCTGCCCACGACGCAGACACCATCGAGTTCATACTCAAGCTCTCGTACCTGATGGGCCTACAGACCGGCTTCTCAGCCGCAGTGGCTGGCGCGTCTGGCCCCGAACCGGTGCCGGGCCGCGGCCCGCTGCAGGCCTAGGTCAAGCGCCGCGTCAAGCTGGCGGCTGCGCCGCTTCCAGCTCCACCTGGTACTCGATGCTCGCCTTGAGGCTGAGGCCGACCGAGCAGTACTTCTCAGTAGCTAGTTGAACGAAGCGCTGGGCGGTGGCCTCGTCGAGGCCAGGCACGTCGAACACGTGCCGCGCGACGATGTGCTCGAACGGGGCGGGGGTGGCGTCCGGGCGCTCGCCGGTCATCTCAATCCGGTAACTGTTGATGGTCAGCTTGCGCTTACCTAGCATGTTGACGATGTCCATGGCGGCGCAGGCGGCCGTCGCGCCTAGCAGGAGCTGCATCGGGCTTGGACCCGTGCGTGCGTGCTTCTCGTTGTCGATCATCACGCGCTGACCTTCCGGCGTCTCGGCAACGAAACGTAGACCTACTAGGTGGTGGACGGTAGTGGTGAGATGTCTTGGCATGCACCAGTATCGCTGAGAGCGGAGCCAACGCCGTGCAGTCCTGCACACCCGATATGTGCAACGCCCAGACCAGCAGCGTAGACTCATCAGCCATGACGGTTGCCGCGAAGCGGGCAGTGCGCGACTGGGCGCGCGAGGTGCGCGCCCAGGAGATGCAGCGCCGCGGTCCGGAGCTCAACGCAACCATCGTTGCGGCGCTGCGAGCATGCACGGCCTACCAACGCGCGGGCACGGTGGCGGCCTACCTAGCGTTCGGCGACGAGGTCGACCTTGGCGAACTGCTGGTAGCCGACGACAAGCGCCTGGTGCTTCCGCGCACGCACCGGCGCCCGGAGCCGCACCTAACGCTGCACCATGTGACGGCTGCCCAGCTGACCGACGAGTCTGCCTTGTCTCGTCACGCTTATGGTTTCTTGGAGCCGACTCAGGCCGCCGCCGCTGTCGAGCCGGACGCCGTTGACCTGTTCCTAGTGCCAGGCTTGGCGTTCGACATCACGGGCGTGCGGCTCGGTTACGGACTCGGTTATTACGATCGGCTGCTGCCCATGGCGCGCGCGGGGGCCGTGGTGGTTGGGGTGACGCTCGACGCTCTCGTCTTGCCCGACCTGCCTCACGGCCCGCACGATGCGCGTATGAACTACCTAGTAACCGAGACGGGTTGGCGCGAAGCGCTTAGGGTCTCGTCCCAGCTTGGGTAATGCCTTGGCTGGCTTGCTATGGCGAGGGCGGCGGCGTTCACTGCTGGCACTAGCGCCTCTGCCCAGCTCATGCCGCGCGCCAAGCCAGCCAGCAGGCCAGCGTTGAAGGTGTCGCCGGCGCCGACGGTGTCCTGCACCACGACTTTCGGCGATGGCACCAGCGCGTGCTCGTCTGGCGCCACCAGCAGGCCGCCCTCCGCGCCGAGCTTCACCACGATGCGCTCGGCGCCGACGTCGCAGAGTTGTGTCACGGCGGCGTTGACGTCGCCGTCTTGCGGTGCGCCCGTGAGGCCGAGGGCTTCTTCCCTGTTGGGGAGGAAGGCGCTGAGTAGCGGCAGCAGCGCAGCCACTTCGGCGCGCACCTCCGGCGTCCAACCGCCGTCCGGCCAACCGGTATCGATCGTAGTGATGACTCCGCGTTCCCTAGCGCGCCGCAAGATGGCGGGCGCCTTGGCGCGTAGCTCTGGCAGCAGGAAGTAACCGCACAGCAGCAGCAGGTCGCCAGGGCGGGCGGCGTCGATGGCCCTCTCGATGCGTTCGAGCGGCAGCGTCACGAGGTGCCCTAAGTACGAAACGAACGTGCGTTGGCCATCAGGGTGAGTGAGGCCAACCGTGAGGGCGGTGGAGTGCGGCACGCGCGTCAAGCGCGCCGCGCCTGCCATGGCTTCCTCCAGCCAGGCGCCGAGGAAGTCGCTACCAACGTCGGCGATGACGTCCGAGTCCTCACCATCGCGGACTCCAAGGGCTGCGAGCGCTAGGCCAGTGTTGCCTGCCGCGCCGCCCACTCGCCACTCGTAGCGGTCGATGATGACCTCGCTACCCGGCAGGGGCCACGGCGCGACGTCTCCCATGAGCACGTCCACGTTGGCGTTGCCGACTACCAAGATCCGTGGGGACTCGGGCTCCCGCCCGTCCCCCCAGGCAATGCTCATCCTTTCACCCCGGTAAGCACGACGCCCTCGATGATCTGGCGCTGGAAGATGAAGAACACGAGCAGCACGGGGATGACGGCGAGCGCAGCTGCCGCCATGATGAGGTTCCACTCGGTGCCGGCCTCACCCGAGAAGAACGCCACCCCAACGGGGATGGTGCGCATGCTCGGCGACTTGGCCACGATGAGCGGCCACAGGTAAGCGTTCCAGTTCCCTACGAAGTTGAAGATGCCGAGGGCGGCGAGGCCGGGACCGACGAGTGGCAGGCCGACGCGCCAGAACAAGCCGAACTCGCTCACGCCGTCGACTCGCCCGGCGTCGAACAAGTCACGCGGCAGGGTCTCGAAGAACTGCCGCATGAGGAAGACCCCGAACGCGGGGATGAGGCCAGGGAAGGCGATGCCCCAGAAGGTGTTGACCCAGCCGTACTCGGTCGACATGACGTACCACGGGATGACGAGCATCTCCGTGGGGATCATGAGGGTGCTGAGGATGAGCAAGAAGATGAAGTTGCGGCCTGGAAAGCGCAGGCGCGTGAGGGTGTAACCCACCAGCGAGGCGAAGAACAACACCGAAACCGTCGAGATGCCGGCCACGATGAGGCTGTTGAGGAACCAGCGTGGGAACTGCGTGTGAAGGATGACTTCCTGGAAGTTGGCAAGGGTCCAGACTTGCGGCCAGAAACCGAAGCGGAAGATCTCTTTGAGCGGCTTGAAGGCCGATAGGATCATCCACACGAACGGGAACGCCATGACGACGCTGCCGATCGCCAGCAGCACGTAGGCGACGAAGCGACCGGGCGCGAAGCGCGGGCGACGGCGGCGCGGGGCGTACTGGAGCTGTGCGGCCATCAGTACTCGACCTTCCTTTGCGTGACCTTGAGTTGGATGAGCGTGATGACGAGGATGATGGCGAAGAGCAGCACCGTGACGGCGGCGGCGTAGCCGATGCGGAACTTCTGGAACGCCTGCTGGTACATGTACAGGGCGATGGTGAGGGTGCTACCTAGCGGCCCGCCCTGGTCCGTGAAGTTGATGTTCTGCACTTGGTCGAACATCTGCAGCGTCGAGATGGTCGAGATGATGAGCGAGAACACGATCACGGGGTTGAGTAGGGGGAACGTCACCCCCCAGAAGCGCTGCCAGCCGTTGGCGCCGTCGATGTCGGCCGCCTCGAGCATGGGGCGCGGGATGCCCTGCAGTCCAGCAAGGAAGATGACTACCTGGAAGCCGAGCTGTTGCCACACGACCACTGCGGCCACCGCGATCAGCGCCTGCTTCGGGCTGGTGAGGAACGGTTGCGGGTCGATGGACAGCCAAGGCAGGCCGATGCCGGTGACGAACTCGCTCCAGTCGCCTAAGAACTTGTTGAAGATACCGAAGTTGACCGAGTACATCCAGCCCCACACCCACGCGACGGCCGCTGCCGGCGTGACGTAGGGGGCGAAATAGATGGCGCGGAAGAGACCCTTGAGGCGCGTGATCGAGTTGAGGAGGATGGCGCTGATCATGCCGAGGGAGACTTGACCGAAGACGACGATGAGGAAGTAATAGAGCATGTTCCGCAGCGCCTTGTAGAGATCGCCCTTGGCGGCGATATTGGCGTACATCTCGCGGTAGTACTGCAGCCCGATGAAGACGCGCTGCTCAGGGTCGACGTGCCAAGTGAATAGAGACAGTTTCAAAGACTGGATCGCTGGCCACAACCTGAAGAACAGGAAGAAGCCGAGCGGAATGAGCATGAACGCGTACGCCCATAGGGCCTCGCGCGAGCTCAGCGATAGTCCTCGACGGCGCGGTGCGCCTTGCGAACTCCTCATGGCACCTCCCGGGCCGTTGCCCCGCGCCAAGCGGCGCGGCGAGGAAGCAGATAAGTCTTGAGTCTGGTGGGGGCGAGATACTCGCCCCCACGGTGATTAAAGCGGTGCTGGTCGGCGCTCGCACGCCGCTAGGCGGCTACTGCCGCCCGTGACCTCAGCGGTTAGCGTCGAGCAGGAGCTGCTCGGCTGCGGCCGCTTCCTTGATGGCAACGGCGGGGCTGGTGCCCTGGAGGACGACTTCGTTGATGGCGTCGACCATCACGTCGCGCTGACCGGTCTCGTCGACGAAAACGGTGGCGTGCGCGTAGTCGAGGGCGCGGACGAACGGACCGTAGACGGGGTCCGCGGCGAGGGTCGGGTCGGCGATGAGGCTGCGGCTAGCCGGCAGTTCACCAACGACGTCGAGCCACAGCTTCATGGCGTCGTCGCTCGTGACGAACTTGAGGAACTTGGCGGCGGCTTCGAGCTTGGCCGGGTCCTTGGTGGCGTTCGGGGTGATGGCGTTCATGAAGAACGAGCCGAAGTTCGACTTGATGCCGTTGTCGAAGACGGGCAGCTCGGTGACGCCCCAGTTGAAGGAGACCTTCTTGACGTCGCCGATGGCGAACGAGCCGTCGACGATCATGGCGATGTTCTCGAGCTGACGGAAGCCGTCGCGGTAACCGTTGTTGCCCGGGACGAACTCAGGCACGGCGAAGCCGTACTTCGTGACCCAGTCGGTGTAGAAGGTCAGGGCTTCGACGCCAGCTTCGCTGTCGTACGTGACGGTGCTGTAGTCGTCGGAGTACGGCGCGCCGCCGAACTGACGGATGAGGACTTCACGCACGAGGTGGTGGTCCTGGCCGGTCGGCGCGAAGCCGTAGCCAACCTGGGTGAAGCGAGCGCCCTGCTTGACGGTGAGGGCCTCGGCGATCTCAACGAACTCGTCCCAAGTGGCGGGCGGAGCGTCGTAGCCGGCGGAAGCCAGCATGTCGGCGTTGTAGAAGAGCGCCAAGCTACGTACGGCGGTCGGGAGGCCGTACCAGGTGCCGTCTACCTTGGCGGCCTGGGCGAGCGGGGCGAAGTTGGCGTCGAGCTCGGCGGCGTCGAAGAACTGCTCAGGGAGCGGAACGACGTAACCGGCGCGTTGCCAGGTGGGGAGCCAGCCGTAGAAGAGCTGAGCGACGTCCGCGCCTTGGCCGGCGGGCATGGAGGCGGCAACCTGCTGCTGGTAGCCGTCGTACGGGAAGGTTTCCTGGACGACCTTGATGTCCGGGTTGGCTGCCTCGAACTGGGCGATGAGCTGGTTCATCGCGTCGACGCGGGTGGCGTAGTCGTACTGCCAGTAGGTGATGGTGGTCTGGGCGGCGCCGATGCCGACCCCCAACATCACGGCCAAGAGAAGAAGAACACGCTTCATACTTAGACTTGCTCCTTTCCGGTTCCGCGCAACCCTGCTGTGGCGCGGGCGAGCGCCTCGGACCGATCCCGCAGGGCCTGACGGTCGGCTGCTAGCCGCTCCGTGGCCCGAGCGAGCCTGATAGTCATGACCTCCGGCGCTGGCATGCCAAGGCCGTTCCTGCGCCGCACGAACCCGCTTGGGTCGAGCGCGGCGGTGAGCGCCTCCGGGGAGAGCAGCGGTCCGCCCGCGGCCTCCACGTCGGCGGGGGCTGCCGAGGTCAGTAGCCGCCCCTCCGAGTTGAAACGCTGCACCAACGTGGCGACCACGTGGTGAGCGTGAGGAAAAGCTAGTCCGTGATCGCGCGCGAGCACGTCGGCGAGTTCGGTTGCCGTCGTGTCGGTGCGCGCTGCTGCCTCGGCAAGCTTGCGCTCATCGAAGTCGCCGTGCTGGAGGCAGGCGTCTAGCAGCGTGAGGGCGCCGACCAACTGCCTGTGCTGCAGGCCGAGGGCGCCCTGGATGTCTGGGCCGAAGTCGTTGAGGTCGGTGAAGGGGATGTTGTGGTGAGAGTAACTGACCATGCCTGCCGCGCCTAGCACGCGCGAGAAGCGCGTGCGGGCATGCTCGAGGGAGACTGGGTTGCGTTTCTGCGGCATGATCGATGACCCTTGGACCAGACTATCTTCTAGGCGGTACCAGCCGGATGCGGCCCAGGACAAGAGATCGTTAACGAACCGACCCAACCCGAGCGCAACCGACTGAGCCAGGCTGACGATGTCGAACTGCCAGTCAGCCGAGGCTACCGCGTCGTAGGTGTTGCCGACGGGGGCGTCGAAGCCGAGCCTGGCGGCCGTGAACTCGCGGTCGAGGGGGTGGCTGCTGCCTGCCAGCGCGGCCGCGCCGAGCGGTGAGGTGTTCATGCGCGTGTACGCCTGCTCCAGGCGCTGCGAGTCGCGCGACAGCTGGTCCTCGACGGCGCCGAGATAGTGCGCGACGGTAGTCGGTTGACCAGGCTGGTGGTGAGTCTGGGCGATGAGCACAGTGGCAACGTGCGCGTTCGCTTTCTCGATGAGCAGGCGCCTGAGCTCGAGGAGGCGCTCGCCGGTGTCGAGCAGCGACGCGCGGCCGTGCATCTTGTAGACCGTCATGTCGAGGTCGTTGCGGCTCAGGCCGACGCGGACGAGGCCGACGGCCTCGCCCAAGGCTGCCTCGAGCTTGCGCTGCAGCGCGAAGTAGTAGTCGGGCACGTCGTCCGCTTGCTCGGGGCGCGGCGCGTCGTGCAGCGCCACCAGCGCGGCGCGCACCTTGGCGCCTGCTGCCTGGTCTGCCTCGCCCGCGTAGGCTGGCAGGCGCATGACGGTGTCTAGGTGCGCCGTCATGGCGTCGATGAAGTGGTGTGAGAGGTGTGTGGCCGCGTGCTGGAAGTCCGGTTCCAGCACCTGCTTACGGTAGGCGGGGTGCCAGCTCACGCTTCGCTCCCTTCATTGGGTTCGTCTGCGAGTTGCAGAAGGCGGGCGGCGTTGCCGCCGAAGATGAGCGCCACGTCTGCCTCCTCAACGTTGAGCGTGTAACAAGCGCGCAACTGGTCGAGCAGGTAGCGCTCGGAGAAGCCGCGCGGGAAGAGGCTCGAGTCTGACCCGAACACGATGCGCTCCGGCCCGATGGTGTCGAGCGCCTTGCGGTAGAGGTCCTCGAGGGTCAGTGGGTATGGCATCCAGCGCATCCACTGGTTCGAGCCTGACGTGTCGATGTAGATGTTCGGCAGGCTCCAGCAGAGAGCGAGCAGGTCGTCGTAGTAACCGGCGCCGAAGTGCGGGATGAGGAACGGGATCTCGGGGAAGGCGCGCGCGACCTCGAAGAGCGAGAGGGGGCTCATGCGTGGGTGCTGAACGATGCCGCCGCCCCTGCCGAGGAAGCCGAAGTGGATGAGGGCGGGTAGTCGCCTCTCGGCGAGGAACTCCCACACGCCGCGCAGCTCCGGTGCCTCGAACGGGTAGTTCGTGCGTGGCCCGAGGAGTTTATAGCCGCGCAGGCCGAGGTCGTCGACGGCGCGCTTGAGTTCGACGTCAGCGCCCGGCTCGAGGGCGTGGTGCGCGAACCCGACGAACTTATCGGGGTGCCGCGCCACGAGGCCGGCGAGGCGGTCGTTGTTGTTGGCGCTAACGAACACGACCTTGCGCAGGCCGTAACGTTCGACCTCGCCGACCCAGCGCTCCAGGTTGGCGTCGACCTCGGCGTCCGTCTTGGCTGCCGGCTCGGTTGGCTCGGTGTTCCACTCCATGGCCATGCGGTTGCCGCGGTCCTTGGCGTACGCCTGGAGCAGTGGGTGCTGTTGTTCCGGCACGGGCGGCAGGCCCATGGTGTCGTGGATCGGGAAGTGAGTGTGCACGTCTATGACACGCAGGTGGCGGTAACTCATAGTGAGCTCCCTACTTGCTCGAGGCCGCAAACGCTGGCCGTTAGGCTCTCGAGAGCGATGTGGCCGAGGCCGTACAGGGCGGCGATGGGGCCTAACGAGCCTGCCCTCACCCCGACCGCGAGCGGCATATGCCAGCGCTGGGCTACGGCTTGCGCCAGGCGTCCCTCTTGATCCGCTGACCAGGCGACGACGACGACTTCAGGGTCGAGTACGCAGGCGAGGTTATGGAGCACGAGGCGCACGCCGTCAGCGAGGCTCTCGAACGCTGCCTTGCGCTCGGGGCTGCTCAGGTCGAGAGCGCCGTCCGTCACCACGCGCTGCGCGAAGCCGAGGAGGTGCCGTTCGAGCGGTCCGGAGGCTCCGAGGTCGAGGCCGTCCTCCGGCACGCCGGGGATGAGGCTGTAGCCGACTTCGCCTGCCGCGCGGTGGGCGCCGCGGTAGAGCTGGCCGCCAACCACGAGCCCGGCGCCGATACCGCCGGCGATGGTGAGGTAGACGACGTGGCTGTGGTCTACTCCTGCGCCGTGCTGCAGTTCGCCGAGCGCTAGGGCGTTGACGTCGTTCTCGAGCATTACGGGTAGGCCGCTTGCCTTCTCGAGCAACTCGGCGACGTTCACGCGGTGCCAACCGAGGCTTGGGGCGAGGCGCACGTGTGAGCCGTCCTGATCGATGACGCCAGGGATGGCGACGGCCAGCCATGCGAACGGCGTGTTGGCGGCAGCGGCGTCGGCGACCGTGGCCGCCAGCCAGGCGGTTAGGTCGGCTTCGGAGCCGGGCGCCAGGCGCGGTCCCGGCTCTAGGGTGTGAAGTTGGCCGGCTAGGTCGATGCGTGCTGCGCGCACGTTAGCGCCAGAGAGGTCGACAGCTAGGACGTTGCGCGCCTCTGGCACGAGCCGTAGGAGGCGTGCCGGGCGCCCGCCGCCGGATGGCGCTAGGTCGCCCTCGTCTACCAGGCCGAGGGCCACGAACTCTTGGCCGATGGTGGTGACGGTCGGAACGCTGAGTAGCGTGGCGCGCGACAGTTCGGAACGAGACGCAGCCCCGCGCGAGCGCAGCACTTGCAGCACTGCCCGGCGGTTATGTTCTCGTACGTTGTCGTGCTGCACGCTTCTGAGGTCCACGCGTTCCTTTCCAGAAGGTTTTGCAAAGTTGTTAAGTAAGGCTAAGGCGAACGTCATGGCGGCGTCAAGCCACGCTACTAGTGCTGAAGTACACAAGCAGAGCGGCCCGCTCAACCACCTAGCCGGCCGCCCGCTTAAGCGCCGGTCTGCCTATGCCATGGGCGCGCCAGCGCCAAGACGTCCCGCGTGCGCCACGAACGCTCTTCCTCGATCGGGCGCAGCCACAACCAGGCGGCCATGCGCCCAACGGCCGAGAGCGCGAAGAGGGTGTGGTAACCCGTCCAGCCCGCCATCCACGCCGGGTAGGTGATGCCGTGCAGATAGGTGATGAGGGGCCCGGAGAGGGCGCCGCCAGCGAAGCCAGCGATCCCCTGAACGAGCGAGTACATGGCGATGAACGAGACGCGCCCACTGCGCGGCGCCGCGCCCAACGCGAGGTTGAAGACGGCAGGCGTGATGGCCCCCCACGCGATCGCGTCGAACACGGCGGACACCCAGATGAACGCGAGGTTGCCAGTCAACCCAGCCAGGATCCAGTTGAGGGGCAGGAGCGCCCCGGCGAGGAACGTGCCGAGCGCGAGGATGGGCTTGTTGCCAACACGGTCCGCGGCCCGACCCCACAAGATGGTGGTGCCAAGCGCTACCACCGCAGCGATCGACGACCAGTAAGACACCTGGCCGAACGTCATCTTCAGCTCCTCGAGGAAGTAAGGCACCACGAACGGCGCGCCGAGCATGACCACGAACTGCCAGTAGATCGCGAAGACGAGGAAGCGCCTGAAGTTCCGCGAGGCGTACGGGTGCGAGACGATCTGCCCGAGGGTCACGCGCCTGCGTTCCGTCGGCGGGTCGTAGTGGAAGAAGTAGAGCACCACGGACGCGAAGGAGGCGGCGACCGCCACCCCGAGCACGAGTTGGAACGAGAGCGGGGCAGCCACGTGGTCGAGGAACACGCCGGCACCGAGGTTCGCGAAGGTGCCGACGGCGCCGAGGACGCCAACGCGCATGCCGAAGTAGCGACCGCGCCTCTCGTCTGGCACGACGTCGCCCATCCAGGCGGTCCACACGGTAGCCACGGTCGCCTGGAAAGCGCTCGCGAAGAACACGAGCCCGACGAGCAAAGTCGGGCGCAACACGTCAGGCACGTTCAGTTGCGGGAGGAACGCGGCCAATACCCAGCTTGCGCGGCCGGTGGCGCCAAGCGCCGCGGCGAGCAGCCGCCTATGCCCAAGGACCTCGGCCGCCAGGGCGCCAAGCGGGCTGAATACCTGGGCGAGGAACGGCACGCTGCCGACCAACGCGATGTGCGTCGGTGACGCCCCCAGTGCGAGCAGGTACCCAACTAGGACGCTACCTGACGTCCAGTTGAGGAACACCTGCATGAGGCTGCCCTCCACCAACGAGAGCCGCATGGTGCGGCGCACGCGGGTGAGGACCTCTGCGGCGTCTGGTGTTGAAGGGGGTGAAGAGGACACAGCGGCCATCTACCGACCGCCAGTCTACGCCGCCGTCACCCCCACCGCTGCGGGCTTACGGCAGCTCTACCCCGCCGATGAACACGGCCTTCTGCTCCAGGTACTCCAAGATGCCCTCCGCACCGGTCTCGCGGCCGATGCCGCTCCCCTTCACGCCGCCGAACGGCGCTTCTGGCGTGACGGGCATCCAGTCGTTTATCCCGATCATGCCGAACTCGAGCCTCTCCGACATGGCGATGGCCGTGTTGAGGTCAGAGGTGAAGACGTAGGCGGCCAGCCCGTACTCAGTGGCGTTAGCGCGCGCCAGCACCTCGCCCGCGGTGGAGAAGGTCGTGATGGGCAGCACCGGCCCGAAGATCTCCTCCTCGTACAGCCGCGTGCCTGGCTCGACGCCCGTCACGACCGTCGGCTCGTAGAAGTAGCCCTTGCGCTCTAGGCGCTTGCCGCCGGTGGCGACCGTGGCGCCGGACGCGGCGGCCGACGCCACCAGCTCCTCGACGCGGTCGCGTTGGCGGGCGTTGATGAGCGGCCCGACCTGCACGCCGTCCTCTAGCCCGTGGCCGACCTTGAGTTCGGCCATCGCCCTAACGACACCCGCTGTGAACTCGTCGGCCACGCTCTCGTGCAGGTAGTAGCGCTGCGGCGCGATGCACACCTGCCCAGCGTTGCGCGCCTTGAAGCGCGCCGCGAGCTTCACTAGTCGCCCGATGTCCTTGGCGTCCGGGAAGACGATGACGGGGGCGTTGCCGCCCAGCTCGAGCGCCAAGCGGGTGAGGGTGCGCGAGGCGCCGTCCATGAGGAGCTTCCCGACGCGCGGGCTGCCGGTGAACGCGAGCTTGCGCACGCGCGCGTCGTTGAGGAACGCCTGGCCCATGGCCTCAGGGTCGCCGTTGATGACGTTGATGACGCCCGCCGGCGCGCCCGCCTCTGCGAGGGCCTGGCCTAGGAGCATCGCCGAGCGCGGCGTGAACTCAGAAGGGCGCCCAACGACGGTGTTGCCTGCAGCCAGCGCCGCCGCCCAGGTGCGCACGATGTTGTAGACGGGGAAGTTCCAAGCGGTGATGGTGGCGACCACTCCAAGTGGCTGCGGCACGACGCTGATGCGCCTGCCAGGCACTTGGGCTGGCACGGTGCGCCCGTAAACGCGCACCCCTTCGCCAGCGAACCACGCTAGGTAACTCGTGGCCGAGAGCCACTCGCCGCGCGCGTCGCCGAGCGGCTTGCCAGACTCCTCGGTGGTCAGGCGCGCCAAGTCGTCGACGTTGGCCTTGATCCAGGCCGCAGCACGTTCGAGGACCTTGCCGCGCTCGTACGCCGTCTTGGCCGCCCACTCCGGGAACGCGGCCGCGGCGGCGGCGATGGCGCTGGCGGCGTCCTCTGCCCCGCCGAACGCGACCTGCTGGACGACGTCCTCGCTACCAGGGTCGATCAGGTCCCAGACCCCGCCGTCAGCGGCGTCTAGCCACTCGCCCCCGATGAGTTGCTTGAGTGGGTACTTCGTGTCTGGCTCGGTTACTGCCACGCTTCCTCAACTCCTCTTCGCGCGGGCGCAACCCGCCATTGGCGCCGCGCTCAGGCGGTCGCTGCTGGGGCGTGCATGGCGCAGGCCGCAGCCACCGCCTCTTCGAGCACGCTCAGGCCTTCGTCGACTTCCGCGTCGCTCAGGTTGAGGGGCGGCAGTAGGCGGATGCAGTTCGAGTAGAGACCCGCGCGTATGACGATGAGTCCGCGCTTCAACGCCTGCTTGGTGACCTCGAGAACGACCTCGGGGAACGGCGCCTTCGTGGCGCGGTCCCTCACGAACTCCATCGCCAGCATGGGGCCGAGGCCGCGCACCTCCCCGACGAGCTCGTGTTGGGCTGCGATGCGTTCGAGTCCGGCCCGCAGCCTCTCACCCACGCGCGTCGCGCGGTCGAGGAAGGCCGGGCTGCGCAGGGTGCTCAACGCCTCGAGCGCCGCAGCGCACGCGAGCGGGTTGCCTGAGTAGGTGCCGCCGAGGCCGCCAGGGTGAGGGGCGTCGAGCATGTCGGCGCGGCCAACGACGGCGGAGAGCGGCATGCCCGCCGCCAGCGACTTGGCGGTCGTGATGAGGTCGGGTACCACGCCGTAATGCTCGACTGCCCAGAGCTTGCCCGTGCGGCCCAAGCCCGACTGCACTTCGTCGGCCACGAGCACGATGCCGTTGGCGTCCGCGATCTCGCGCAGGCGCCTGAAGAAGCGGGGCGGCACCGGCAGGAAGCCTGCCTCGCCCTGCACTGGCTCGATGACGAACGCGGCGATGGCGCCCGGGTCGACTTGCGCCACCATGGCCTTGTCGAGCGCGGCGATGGCCATGTCGAGGTACGCGTCCTCGCTCATGCCTGCCGGGCGCCGGTAGACGTCGGGGAACGGCAGCCGGTAGATCTCGGGCGCGAACGGCCCGAAGCCCTTCTTGAAGAGGGCGTACTTGCTTGTCATGCCGAGGGTGAGGTTCGTGCGGCCGTGGTACCCGCCTTCGAACACGACGATGGCTTGGCGGCCCGTGTGGGCGCGCGCGATGTTGACGGCTGTCTCGAGCGCCTCCGCGCCCGAGTTCATGAGCACGGCCTTCTTGCGGAAGTCGCCGGGCGCCGCGTCACAGAGGGCCTCGAGCACGGCAACGAAGGGCTCGTAAGTGCCGACGATGGCGCACATGTGGATGAGCCGCTCCGCCTGGTCCTGCAGCGCGCGCACCACGTTCTCCGGCGTATGCCCGACGCCTAGCACGCCGATGCCGCCCGCGAAGTCGAGGAGGCGGTTGCCGTCAACGTCGACGACGTACGCACCGTGCGCCCCCGTGACGCCGAGGTCGGTCAGGCGCGAGGCGCCGCGCGCGCCAACGGCGTCGCGGCGCGCCACCATGGCGCGACTCTTCGGCCCTGGTATCTCGGTAACTAGCTTGATGCCGCTCACACCGCCCCCACGATCTGCGCCGTCGTCGCCTTGGCGATGGCGCGGCCGAACACGGCGAGACCCTGGTCGATCTCACCCTCGCTAACCACTAGCGGCGGGATGAAGCGCACGACCTGATCGTCAACCCCGCAGGTCAGGAGGAGCATGTTCTCGGCCAGGCAGGCTTGCTGCACGACCTTGGCCAGGCCCTTGCGGCCGGAGAACTCCACGCCGATCATGAGCCCTAGGCCGCGTACGTCGCCGATCTCGTGGTGCTCCTGCTGCAAGCGGCGCAGGCCAGCCACTAGCCGGGCGCCCATGCGCTCCGCGTTGTGTGGGAGGTCCTCCGCGATGAGGGCGTCGATGGTGGCGCACGCCGCGGCGAGCGGCAGCGTGCTACCGCCGCCGTACGTGCCGCCGTGGGTGCCCTTCTCCCACTTGGCCATGAGCGCCGGGCGCGCCGCGATGCCAGAGATGGGCAGCCCGCTGCCCAAGCCCTTGGCCATGACCATCACGTCTGGCAGCACGCCGTGATGCTCGTATGCGAAGAACTTGCCGGTGCGCCCGAAGCCGGTCTGCACTTCGTCGAAGACGAGCACTATGCCGTGCTCATCTGCGAGGCGCCTGAGGCCTTGCAGGAAGCGCTTGGGGGCAGGAACGTAACCACCCTCGCCGAGGACGGGCTCGATGACGAATGCCGCCGTCTCGTCCGGTGCGCTCTGCGTCTTGAGGATGAGCTCGAGTTCGGCGAGGCAGAAGTCGACGGTGGCGTCCTCTTCCCAGCCGTAACGGTAGGCGTATGGGAACGGCGCGACCACCACGCCAGCAGGCAGCGGTTGGTACTTGTGGCGGTAGACGGTCTTGGAGGTGGTGAGGGCCATGGCTTGCCCGGTGCGGCCGTGGAAGCTGCCCTGGAAGACGATCACGTTGGGGCGGCCAGTGGCGTGGCGCGCCAGCTTCACGGCGGCCTCCACGGCCTCTGCGCCGCTGTTGCTGAAGAAGAAAGAGCCCAACTCCGGGTGAACGACGGTGGCAAGGGCCTCAGCGAGGCGCTCGAGCGCTGGACTCACGACGATGTTCACTTGGGCGAAGAGGAGTTCCTCCGCCTGGCGCTTGATCGCCTCGACAACGCGCGGGTGGGCGTGGCCCGTGTTCGTCACCCCGATGCCTGACGTGAAGTCAAGGTAGGCGGTGCCCGCCGCGTCGTAGAGGTACGACCCCGCGCCGCGCACGGGTCGCAGTTGCGTCAAGTGGGACCAGACGGGCGCCAGGCGGTCTTGCTTTGCACTCTGTTCTGCCATGTTGGCTCCTTGCTTGGTTCTACCGAATGATACGGCTCGGTTCAGGCGACGGTCAGCGGCGCAGCGCCAGAAGCCTGGCGCTCGCGCTCGTCAATGGCGCAGATGATCTCGGCCGCGGCGCGCTCCCCGCTCAGCAGTGCCCCGTGTACCGTTGCCGCCCGCTCCTCCGGGGCCGTCGCCTCACCGGCCCAGTAGAGGGGCGGCGTCGGCTCGGCAAGCAGCTCGCGGGCGCCGTCGTTGCCAGGACGGACGTGCGAGTAGCCACCGCGCGCGAAGGGGTCAGACACCCAATCGACGAGCATGGCGTCCTGCGCCTGCAACCCTGGGCGGCCGAGCTCGCGCCGCAAGGCTTCCAGGCCGCGCTCGAGGGCGTCCGCGGCGCCCAAGCGCAGGAGCTCCACGGCGCCGTCGCCAGACACGAGCGCCGTCCAGACGACCGCCTCGGTCGTTGGATGCCCGGCGGAGGGCGACCACCACATCGGCGGGTTACCGGCCGAGTAGACGGCCGTGATGTCGTCAGGCGTGATGGTCTCGGCGAAGCGGTAGACGAGTTTGATCACTGGCCCCATGCCGAGGCCGGAGAGCGCGCGCTCCTTGGTCTCAGGCAGTGGTGGGTCGAACTCGACTCCGCCGGCCTGCAGCACGCCGAGCGGCAAGGTGATGAGCGCGCTGTGCGCGCGGAAGACGTGACCCTCGTGGTCGTGCACCACCACCCCGTTGGCGCCCCACTCGACGCGCGTGACGATAGTACCGGTCAGGATCTCGGGGCCAACGCCTAACGCTTCGACCACCGCGCCGTAGCCTTCCAGGATGCGGTGGTCCTCCTCGCCGTCGACCTCGGCCGGGTCGAGGCCCTTGAGGGCGGCGGTGGCGTCGAGGAAGCGCATGCTCTCGCCCGCCGCGTTGGCGTACATGCGCCTCACGTACTCGAGCCGCGTGGAGTCGAACCCTAAGCGTTGCAAGTACGCCCCGAACGACTCGAAGCGCCGCGGCACGCCGGGCGGCAGCCGCCACGAGCGCGTGATCTCGAGTGCTGGGTCCGCGGCGCGCGCCTCGCGCATCGTGAGGCGCCTGCCGTCGGCCAAGCGCACCCACGAGTCGTCTTCTTTGGTCCAGTGCACCGTCTCTAGGTTGAGATGCTCGATGAACGACCAGGTCGCGGCGCGCTCGCCGTGGATGAACTCGGCGCCGAGCTCGACGGGGAACCCCGCGAAGCGCCGGTCCGTATGCGCCCTGCCACCGAGGCGTTCGCGCGCTTCTAGCACTAGGACTTCGAGTTCACCGCGCGCGGCTAGCAGGGCGCGGGCGGCCCCGAGGCCTGCCACGCCCGCGCCGATCACGAGCACGTCGTAAACCTCTACGTCGTGTTCACTTGGAAGATCGTTGTGCGCCACTCTGTGGCCGCTACCGCTCATGCGCCAGCCCTGTCAGCTACCTAGAGTGGTTCGCTAGGTTGTGGGCCGCACTGCCGCGGCGGCCGGTTTGACCGATGCTCACGCGGCGCTGCGCGGCGCGCTTCGGCTCGTGAACGAGCAGCACCGCAGAGTTACCCGCCCGCCATTCGGGGTAGTAGCCCTCGATGATGCCGCGGCCCTCGAGGCCTCTATGCAGCTGCATCGTCACGGTCGGGTCCTCGATGTTGCCGTCGATGACGCGCTGTCCGTACTCTCGCGGCGTGAACGTCTCGCGGTAACGGTGATAGCCCATGAGCATGCCGCCGGCGTACCAGCCGCGCAGCCCGAGGTTCTCCACTAGCGCCAAGCGTGCCTTGTAGAGGGCGGTGGCCACGCCACGACGCTGATAGTCAGGGTGAACGCCGATCTCGACGCCGTACAGCCACTCGCCATCCGGTTCGTGGTTGCGCAGGCCGAACGAACCGATGACGTCATACCAGGGCAGCGGACGTTCGTCCGGCGTGCGGCTGGTAAGCATGGTGGTTGCCATGCCGATGACCTTCTCAAGTCCGTCTTCGTACGTGATGGCGACGAACTGCCCCTCAGGGAAGCGTTCGAGTTGTTCGGCCACCGCGTCGCGGTTGATGCAGTGCACGTAGCGATCTGTTGGGTAGCCGTTTGCAAGCCTGACGGTGTCGTAGACACCCTGGCCGTGCCGCAACTCAGTGTTGACGACGGCGAAATCCAGTGCTTTTGTGCCTCTCATAACGTTGCTTCAATCAACGCCTGGTGAGGTTATCTGAGCCCGTAAAAGGGGGAAACTGAAACGATTAGGGAAGGGTTACTGAACGGCCCCTGACCGGAAGAGCTTCTCCACAACCTTTACGCGAGAGCGTTGGCATCCCGAGACCATACTTAGATGGCTCATTCAGTCTCACTCACACTATAGGGTTGTCTTGAAGTTTCTCACTCTCCTTCTTACTCGTTTGGTGGAGTCTAGCACGCCCCTCAGGCCTTCCAACGTGACCGACCGCACAACGTGCGTGCCCGACGCGAATGTGAGGGGCTTGACAAAGCGCGAAAACGTGATAGGCGGCTAGCTGAGCCTCAGCGGCGCGCGCCGCGCTGCTGGCGTTGGCCAACGGCGCTCTGGTCGCACGCCCGCGGTGCGCGCGCGCCGCCCCGTTTTGACGGCACAATGACGGCGCCTTCTTACGGTGTCCTATCCATCCGAGCCGTACGGGACGCCCCTTCGCGCGACCGCGTCCCGGGGACCGCCAACCGCCCGACCCATGGGCGACCGGCTAGGGTTCGGAGAAAGAAGGAACGCATGAATCACTCGAGATACGCGCGCGCCAAGCGTGCGCCAGAAGGTGGCGGACGGCCGCCCCGCCGACGCTCAGCCTGGCTGCCGATCTGGTTGGCGGCCGCCATCGCCCTCACCTCCTTGCTTGCGGCATGCGGCGAGCCTGCCCACGTGGAGCACGCGCCGGTCGGCGCACGGGTAGCGCCGCTAGCGGCCACGGTGCCGTTCGCCTACAGCCCAGGACGCGAGGTGAGCGTGGTCGTCGAGCGCACGGGCGGTTACACGGGGCCCGTCGCGGTTGACATAAACGCGGCCAGCCTGCCGAGCGGCGTTACCCTCAGCGCCACCGCGTTGTCCTTCGCGGCGGGCGAGAGCGAGAAAGTGATCACGCTCGTAGCCGACGCCGCCGTTGCGGCCGCCGACCTCGATCTACCAGTGGCCCTCACCCTGACCACCACTGCTGGCGGCCTGACGACCACGAGCGCCTTGAGCGTGCAGGTCAGCGGCTTGGTCATGACCACTGCCGACGCGGGCGAGGGCAGCCTGCGGCACGTCGAGGGGCTACTGCCGAGCGGCAGCGCCGCGAGTCTCATCGTCGTCAGCTTCGACCCCGTCGCCTTCGCGGCGCCAGCCACCATCGAACTCGCGTCTAGCCTCGACCTGCAGTCCGGCCGCCACATCTCCGGCCCCACCGACGAGACGGGCGCGCCGCTCGTCACGTTGCGCGCCGCACCAGGGGCGACCGGCCTCATCGGCATCAAGGACGGCGTCGACGCCAAGCTGAGCAACCTCGTCCTCGCAGGCGTGCGCGGCGGCACGAACGGCGGCGCCATCCACAACCTGGGAGCGCTGCAAGTCGTGAACCTGCTCATAACCGACAACGAGGCCAGTTACGGCGCCGCCATCTACAACAACCTCTTCGGGGAGCTCAGCGTCGTGAACTCGCGCTTCGCGGAGAACCACGCGACGGGCGTAGGCGCTGGCGGAGCCATCTACAACAACGGCGGGAAAGTGACCATCGAGGGGAGCGCGTTCCAGGCGAACAGCAGCGCTACGTCCGGCGGAGCTCTGGCCAACTCGAGCACCGCCTTCGCTGGCACTGCTTACACAGGTGACGTGTACGTGCGAGCCACCGAGTTCACCTCGAACACCGCCCGCGCTGGCGGCGCCATCCACAACGCAGTCGACAGCTCCCTCACGGTCGTCGAGAGCGCGTTCAGCTCCAACGCCACTCCCAGCGGTGCGAGCCTCACTGGCGGCGCCATCGTCAGCAACGGCACGGCGCTCGTTGGCGAGAGCGAGTTCGACCTCAACACCGCCGGCGCCGGCGGGGCGATCTACTTGTCAAACACGGGCGCCTTGCGAATCTACGCCAGCACCTTCGCGCACAACAGCGCGACCTCCAACGGCGGCGCACTGTTCGTCAACGGAGTTCTCGACGTCACGAACAGCACCTTCTGGGGCAACCGATCGCAGAGGGGTGGGGCGATAGTCATCTCCAGCCACGAAGTCGCCAGCGCGCGCATCGCGTTCTCCACCATCAGCGGCAACAGCGCCACCACCATGCCGGGCGCGTCCGGGCAAGTTCATGGCGGTGGCATCGCCTACTCCCGCCCCCTCGAGCTGCGGGGCAGCATCGTGGCTGGCAACACCGTCGCGGCGGGCGCCGCAGGCGGACCCGACCTCTATCAGAGCGGCGCCACTGCCACCTTCGACTCGGGCGGCTACAACCTCATTGGCGACCCCGCCGATTCTGGCGTGTTCGGTCCCAACAACCTCCTCAACCAAGACCCGCTGCTCGGGCCACTGCAAGACAACGGTGGCCCCACGCGCACGCTGGCGCTGCTCCCAGGCAGCCCAGCTAGGGACCAGGCTCCGCAGTCACAGTGCCTCGACGCCACGAGCGCGCCGCTCGTGACAGACCAGCGCGGCGCCACGCGGCCGAGCGGCACGCACTGCGACGTAGGGGCGTTCGAAGTGCAGTAGCGCGGGACCGCCACCTAGCTTGCCGAGGCGCGCGCGGCCCCTCCACATAGCCGGACGTGAAGGTTAGACTCCTGGCAATGCACCAAGCCGGGACCACCCGCTGCGGCGGCCCCCAATGAGCCGCGGGAGAGTACGCGGCGACAAGGCGCGCGCCATCGGCATGGCACTGCCAGCCACCTTCTGGCTGGTCGTGTTCTTCCTGCTGCCGCTCGTGTTCGTGGCCGTGGCGTCGTTCATGTCGCGCGGGCCGGGCGGTTCGGCCATCGCGCCAGCGACCCTCGCCCAATACGAGCGCACGTTCACGGTGTTCGGCCCGGTCTTGTGGCGCAGCATCGGCGTGGCGCTGCTGACGACCGTCGTTAGCCTCGGCCTCGGCTACCCCTTGGCGTTCTACATCAGCCGCAGGCGCTCGCCAAGCGCGCGCATGCTGCTGCTCTTCCTCGTCATGTTGCCGTTCTGGACGAACTTCCTCGTGCGGACTTACGCGCTCATCACCATCATGCAGCGCGACGGGCTCCTCAACGGCCTCTTCCAAAGCCTTGGCCTGATCAGCGCGCCGCTCCAGATGCTGTTCACGCCGACGGCAGTGGTGATCGGCCTCGTTTACGGTTACCTGCCTTTCATGATCTTGCCGATCTACGCCTCGGTGGAGGCGCTCGACTGGCGCTACGTCGAGGCAGCCAACGACCTCGGCGCCAACGATTGGACGTCGTTCTGGCGCGTCATCTTCCCGCTCACGTTGCCTGGAGTGATAGCCGGCTGCATCCTCGTGTTCATCCCGGCCATCGGCTCGTACATCACGCCCGACCTGATGGGCGGCACGCGCGGGCTCATGATAGGCAACCTCATCCAGGGGCAGTTCGGCGGGCGCGGCAACGTGCCGCTCGGCAGCGCCATCTCCATGGTGCTGCTTGCCATGGTGTTCATCAGCGTCCTCGTCTACACCCGCTGGGGTCAGCGCGAGGACGCGTGACGACGCCCAACGCCACCGTCCGCAAAGTCAAGCGCGACCTGGCGGTGCGCCGCACGGGCCGCTTCGGCGTGCTGCTCAGCCCCATCGTGGTCTACCTGTTCCTCTGGCTACCCATCCTCGTGCTGGTGGTGTTCAGCTTCAACGACGGCAACTCGGTAAGCACCTGGCGCGGCTTCACCACGCGCTGGTACGAGAACATCTTCGCCGGCACCATCTCGGCTGGCACGGAGGCGGCGCGCTTCCAGACAGAACTCCTGCTCAAGGCCGTGCGCAACTCGCTGTTCGTGGCCGCGGTCGCCACCCTCGTGAGCACGGCGTTCGGCACCATGCTCGCCTTGGCCTTGGCGCGCGGGCGCTTCTGGGGCCGCAGGACACTGGACACGCTCTTCTACCTACCAGTCGTCATCCCCGACATCACGCAAGGCATCGCGCTCGCCGTGTTCTTCAACATCATCTTCGAGACGGTCCAGAGGCTCTTCGGCGTACGGCTCGTCTCCGGCTTCGGCACCATCGTCATCGCGCACGTGGCGTTCAACATCAGCTACGTGGCCATCGTCGTGCGCGCGCGCCTGGCGGGCATGGACCCACGCCTCGAAGAGGCCGGCCGCGACCTCGGCGCCAACCACTGGCAGACCTTCTGGCGCATCACCTTCCCCATCCTCCTGCCCGGCGTCATGGCCGGCGCGCTCCTCGCCTTCACGCTCTCGCTCGACGACTTCGTGATCACCTTCTTCAACGCCGGCGTAGGCACCACCACCCTGCCGCTGTTCGTGTACGGCATGCTCAAGCAGCGCGTCCCACCCGAGATCAACGCCATCTCGACGCTGATGATCCTCGCCTCGATAGTCCTGGTGGGTGGCTCGTTGCTGCTGCAGCAGCGGGGCAACCGTAGCGAGGGCGCGTGAGGCGTGCGGCCGCTGCCGCCCAGGAGACCACATGAGGTACACCACCGCCGCCGAAGCCGCCCAACAGATCCACTCCGGCGACCGCGTCTACGTTCACAGCGTGGCGGCGGCGCCGCACGCGCTCCTCACGGCCATGGCGGAGCGTGCGCCCAGCCTGCGCGCCGTCGAGGTGGTGCAGCTCCACACCGAGGGGCCCGCGCCTTACGCGGCGCCCGAGGTGGCAAGCAGCTTCCGCGTCAACGCCCTCTTCGTTGGCAAGAACGTGCGCGACGCCGTGGCGCGCGGCCAGGGCGACTACACGCCCATCTTCCTCAGCGAGGTGCCTGCGCTGTTCCGCTCTGGCGCCATGCCCCTGGACGTGGCGCTCATCCAGGTGTCGCCGCCAGACAGGCATGGCTACTGCTCACTTGGCACGTCGGTCGATGCCAGCCGCGCGGCCGTGGAAGCCGCCAGGCTCGTGCTAGCGCAGGTGAACCCCAACATGCCGCGCAGTCACGGCGACGGCCTCCTGCACGTCAAAGACATCGACCTGGCCGTGACGGTGGACGCGCCCATCCCCGAGGTGGCGCGCCCCGCGCTCGGCGCCGTGGAGAGCACCATCGGCCAATACGTGGCCGACCTGGTGGAGGACGGCGCCACGCTGCAGCTCGGCATCGGCGCCATACCAGAGGCCGTGCTTGCCGCACTGACGGGCCACCGGGGGTTGGGCGTCCACAGCGAGATGTTCTCAGACGGCGTGGTCGACCTCATCGAGCGCGGCGTCATCACGGGCGAGCACAAGCGCAGCCACCCTGGCAAGGCGGTGGCCAGCTTCGTGATGGGCTCGCGGCGGCTCTACGACTTCATCGACGACAACCCGTCTGTGCTGCTCCTCGACGTGGCTTACGTGAACGACACCGCCGTCATCAGGCGCAACCCGAAGGTCACGGCCATCAACTCGGCCCTCGAGGTCGACGTCACGGGGCAGGTCGTCGCCGACTCGCTCGGCACCTACCAGTACTCGGGCGTCGGCGGGCAGATGGACTTCATCCGCGGCGCGGCCCTGTCGGAGCGCGGCAAGCCGATCATCGCGCTGCCCTCAACCACGAGCCGTGGCGAGAGCCGCATCGTGGCGCTGCTCAAGCCGGGCGCCGGCGTGGTGACCACGCGGGCGCACGTGCACTACGTCGTGACCGAGTACGGGGTGGCCGCGCTGCACGGCCGCAACCTGCGGCAGCGGGCGCGGGCTCTCAGCGAGATAGCGCACCCCGAGCACCGCGAAGCCCTGCAAGAGGCCGCGCGGGAGAGGTTCGGGCGGGTCTAGGCAACCGCGACAGTCAGCGCTGACGCCACAACTCGAGCAGTTCGGCCTCGCGCTCGGCGCTCAGGCCCACCTTGAGCGCGGGGTCGCCGCGCTCCGCCTGCCACGCCAGCGTGTCAGCCACCGTCTCCTCCAGCGAACGGGCTCGCAGACCAGCGGCGGCGGCCCTCGCGCTGTCGACCTTGAACATGTTGCCCGCCGCGCCCGGCAGCCAGAACGGCAAGTCGCCGAACGGCACGACTTCATGCTCGAGGAGGAACTCCTCGCTCACCCACGTGATGGTGGCGCTGGAGCCGCTGATGCGCTTGGCGGCGGCGAGCACGTCGCCGAGCCTGAAGCGGCCGGCCTCCGACACCGCGTTGTAAGTGCCGCTAACGCCGCGCTCGAGCGCGCCGAGCATGAAGTCGGCGAGGTCACGCCCGTCGATCCACTGCAGCGCGAGTTCCGGGCCCGCCGGCGCTAGTACTTGGCCGCCGTGCGCGACGCGCGCGGGCCAGTACGTGAAACGGTCGGTTGGGTCGTACGGTCCGACCACGATGCCTGGGCGCACGGTGAGGCGCCGCTCGGGCGGGAACACGCGCGCCAGCGCTTCTTCACACAAGACCTTGAGGCCGCCGTAGGTGGCGCCGTCGACCTCCTCCGTTGAGGGGTCGTCGAGGCGCAGCAGCGCGGAGTCCTCAGTTAGGCCAGCCTGCAGCTGATCGGCGTAGACGCTGATGGTGGAGACGAGCAAGTAGGCGCCAACGGCGCCCTCCAGCGCGGCCGCGGCCTCCGCCACTTGGCGGGGCACGTAAGCGCTGGTGTCTAGCACGGCGTCGAAGTCGCGCCCGGCGAGTCTCGCCAGGTCGGTGTTGCGGTCGCCAACCACCTGGTGAGCAACGCCGGCGGGGGCTGGCTTGCTGCCGCGGTTGAAGAGGGTTAGCTCGTGGCCGCGAGCGACGGCCGCCTCGACGAAGTGCCTACCTACGAACTGGGTGCCGCCCAAGATCAGGATGCGCATGCCCAATACGATGCGCCACCCAGGGTGCGCTTGCAATGGGCCGCACCTGGCTAGCTGCTAGAACGGCACCCCAGCCACCAGCACGATGTTGCAGTAAGGCGTCGCCTCGCCGGTGCGCACCACGGCGCGCGCGCTGGCGCTCAGGCGCTTCAGCTCGGCGTGGGCAACGCGCTCCAGCGGCACCCCGGCTGGCCACGCGGCCTCCAGCGACGCGGCGGCAGCAGCCGCGGCCTGCGGCTGCTCGGCGTTGGCCAGGCCGCGCTCCACGACGAGCTCGCTGAGAACGGTTGTCACCGTCTCGAGGAAGCCTGGCACGCCCGGCGTGAGGGCCAGGTCGACACACGGCACGCCCGGCGGGACGGGCAGGCCGGCGTCACCGATCACGAGCAGCTCCCCGTGCCCCATGGCGGCCACTATGCCCGACAACTCGGCGTGCAAGATGCCGCTGCGCTTCATTAACGACCTCCAGACGAGTGCGGGGGGCGGCCACTTACCGCCCCCCGCAAGCGCCCCTGCCTCAGTTGCAGGCGGCGTTCGTGACGAGTTGCAAGCCGACGGCGATGTTCTCGGTCGTGGCTGGCGCCCCGTCGTCGATGATCTTCTTGGCGGCGCGCACGGCCTCGTCGCCGAGCATGGCGGGCTGCTGCGCGACGGTGGCGGCCATGGTGCAGGCCTGCACGGCGGCGACGGCGTCGTCGGTGGCGTCGAAGCCTACGACGAGGATCTTGCGGCCACTCGCCTGGATGGCCTGGAGTGCGCCTAGCGCCATCTCGTCGTTGTGGGCGAACACGGCCGCGATGTCGGGCTGCGCCACGAGGATGTTCTCCATGACGGTCAGGCCCTCTGCTCGGTTGAAGTTAGCGGTCTGGCGCGCCGCGACCGTGAGGCCAGGGCACGAGTTCGTGAGGTAGTCGTTGAAGCCCTGCCCGCGCTCGCGGGCGGCTGAGGTTCCGGGGATGCCCTCTAGTTCCACGACGTTGCCTTTGCCACCGAGCTTGTCGCACAGGTACTGGCCGGCAAGGCCGCCGCCCGCGACGTTGTCGGAGGCGATGAAGTAGGCAACGGTGCCGCCGTTGATGCCGCGGTCCACGGCGATGACGGGGATGTTGCGGCTGTTGGCTTCCATCACGGCGGGTACGACCGCGTCGGAGTCGGTGGCGTTGATGATGAGCACGTTGACGCCGGATTGCAGCAGGTCCTCGATGTTGGAGATCTGGTTGCTGACGCTGTCTTGCGCGTCGGTGACGACGAGCTTGAGGCCGAGTTCGTCCGCGGCGGCCTGGGCGCCGTCACGCAACTGCACGAAGAACGGGTTGTTGAGGGTAGAAACGGAAAGCCCGATGGTCTGGGCGAACCCGGCGCCCAACAGGGCGGCAACGACGATGATGAGTAGTTTTCTCATGTTCTTCCTCTGCTTGGTAGGGCGCGAACCTGCGCGCCGCGAGTGGCTTCCCGGCGTCTGCCAGACCCGGTGTTTAGCGGTAAGTTAGCGCCGCCGCGTGCCTGGTTGGCTAGCCGGGCACACACGGCGTTCGCACGCGTCAGTCCTTGCGCTGCGACAGTACGCGGTCTATGAGTAGCGCTGCCAGAATCACGCCCCCCTTCACGATCTGCTGGTAGAAGCTCGAGACGTTGAGTAGGTTCATGCCGTTGTTGATGACCCCGATGATCAGGGCGCCGATGAGGGTGCCCCAGACCGTGCCGCGGCCACCGGCCAGCGAGGTGCCGCCAACGACGACGGCCGCGATGGCGTCGAGCTCGAAACCCTGCCCTGCCGTCGGTTGCGCCGAGTTGAGACGCCCGGTCAGGACCAGCGCGGCTATGGCCACGGTCAGGCCCGAGTAGACGTACGTGAAGGTGAGGATACGGCGCACCGGGATGCCGGAGAGGCGCGCGGCCTCCGGGTTGCCGCCCACGGCGTAGATGGCGCGCCCGACGGGTGTGTGGCGCAGGATCACGTAAGAGAGCAGCAGCACACCGACCATGATCCACACGGGCATCGGCACGCCGAGGAACGTGCCGTAGCCGAGCTTGCTGAAGAGCGGTGGCAGGCCGCTGATCGGTTTGCCGTCGGTGAGCACTAGCGTCATGCCCCTGAAGATGGTCAGGCCCGCCAGCGTGACGATGAACGGCGCCACCCCCGCGTAGCCGACGACGAGGCCGTTGAGGAGGCCGAGGCCGGCTCCGATGGCGATGGCGATGAGCAGCACGACTACGACGGGGATGTTGGTGGTGGTCGCCAAGATGGCCGCGGCGACGCCAACTAGGGCGAGCATCGAGCCAACGGAGAGGTCGATGCCCGCTCCGATGATCACGAACGTCATGCCGAAGG
>CALCHY010000025.1 GCA_937907415.1 uncultured Trueperaceae bacterium | reverse complement strand
CCGTCGTCAAAGCCACGGCGGGCAAGGGTCAGGCGGCGCTTGACGAGATCCTCGCCACTGACGCTGGCGCTCTGCGCCTCGGCGAGGTAGCGCTGGTGCCTGCCTCCAGCCCCATCGCCAAGGCTGGCGTGTTGTTCTTGGAGACGCTGTTCGACGAGAACGCCGCCTGCCACATCGCCCTAGGCCGCGGTTACGTCAACTGCGTGCAGGGCGCGCAGGAGATGACCCCCGACGAGCGCCTGGCGAGCGGCCTCAACGACTCCCTCGCCCACGTCGACTTCATGATCGGCTCCAGCGCCATGGACGTCGATGGCGAACTCCCCGACGGCACCACCGAACCCGTCATGCGGCAAGGGGAGTGGGTGGGCTGACAGACGCGCCCACGGTTGCCGACGCCCGCCGGGTCCTGCACGAGGTCTTCGGCTATCACGAGTTCCGCGGCGCACAGGAGCAGGTCATCGACCAGCTCCTTGGCGGCGGCGACGCGCTCGTGCTCATGCCCACCGGCGGCGGCAAGTCACTCTGCTACCAGATCCCGGCGTTGCTGCGGCCCGGCGTGGCGGTGGTGGTGTCGCCGCTCATCGCCCTGATGCACGACCAGGTGACGGCGCTGCGCCTAGCCGGGGTCAAGGCCGCGTACCTCAACTCCAGCCTCGAAGCTAGCGAGGCGCGCGACGTCGAACGCGACCTGCTCGAGGAGCGCCTCGACCTCATCTACGTAGCGCCCGAGCGCCTGCTCACCCCAGGCTTCCTGTCGCTCCTCGACCAGGCCCAGGTCAGCCTCTTCGCTATCGACGAGGCGCACTGCGTTTCGCAGTGGGGTCACGACTTCAGGCCGGAGTACATCGGGTTGAGCTTGCTGGCGGAGCGCTACCCGGAAGTGCCGCGCATAGCGCTGACGGCCACGGCCGACGCAGCCACGCGCCGCGAGATCGTCGACAAGCTGCATTTGCAGAGTGCGCGGCGCTTCATCTCCAGCTTCGACCGGCCGAACATCGATTACCAGGTCGTCGAGAAGGTCGACGCCCGCGCGCAGTTCCTGGCGTTCTACCGCGCGAAGCACGTCGGGCACGCTGGCATCGTCTACTGCCTCTCGCGCCGCAGCGTTGACTCCACCGCCGCTTGGCTCGTGAGCAAGGGCGTCAACGCCATCCCATATCACGCCGGCCTCGACGCTGGCGTGCGCCGCACCAATCAAGAGCGCTTCTTGCGCGAGGACGGCGTGGTGGTCGTCGCCACCATCGCGTTCGGCATGGGGATCGACAAGCCCGACGTGCGCTTCGTCGCTCACCTCGACCTCCCCAAGAGCCTCGAGGGTTACTACCAGGAGACGGGCCGTGCTGGCCGCGACGGCGGACCGTCAGACGCCTTCATGACTTACGGCCTGGCCGACGTGGTGCAGATCAGCCGCATGCTGGCGGCGGGGGAGGGTAGCGAGGCGTTCAAACGCGTCGAGCGGCAGCGGCTCGAGGCGCTCCTGGCTTACTGCGAGACGGCAGGTTGCCGCCGCCAGTCGCTGCTCGCGTACTTCGGTGAAGCGTTGGCCGAGCCGTGCGGCAACTGCGACACTTGCCGCGAGCCCGTCGCTCAGTTCGATGGCACCATCGCCGCCCAGAAGCTCCTCTCAACCGTCATGCGTACCGGGCAGCGTTTCGGAGCTGGCCACTTGATCGACGTGCTGCTCGGTAAGCACACGGAGCGCACCGCGAAATTCAATCACGAGAGCCTGAGCACGTTCGGCATCGGCGCCGAGCTCGACGCCGATGGTTGGCGTTCAGTGGTGCGGCAGTTGTTGGCTAACGGCCAACTATTGCCAGACCCGGATGGCTTCGGCGGGTTGGTCGTCGGCCCGGGCGCCGCCGCCGTCCTGCGCGGTGAGCAGCAGGTGCGTTTGCGCCGCGACCGACAGGTAGCGCGGCCCAGCGCTAAGCGGCTGCGCGGTGCGTCCGCCGTGGCAGACGTTCCCGCCGACTCCACGCCAGAGGACGAGGCGTTGTTCCAGGCGCTGCGCCAGCTGCGCGCCGAGCTCGCCAAGGAGCAGGGCGTGCCACCCTACGTGGTGTTTCACGACAAGACGCTGCGGGAGATGGTGGCCACGCGGCCCAGAAGCCTGGCAGCGCTTCATGCGGTGCAAGGCGTTGGCGACACGAAACTCGAGCGTTACGGCACGCGGTTCCTCGAAGTGCTGGCTAGTTGAGGGGTTTCGTTTGGCCCTGAGGCCGGTAGAGACCCGGAGGGCCCGGCGCTGCCACGCCGGAATCCCGGGTGTTG
>CALCHY010000024.1 GCA_937907415.1 uncultured Trueperaceae bacterium | reverse complement strand
CGCTGTTCGAACCCGCCATCCGCTACGCACGAGGCGGCTATCACGTGACGCCGTTAACGGCGCGCGGTTGGTCTTACGCCGAGAAGGCCTTCGCTGGCAGCGAGTTCGCCGAGTTCCGGCGCGGCTTCCTGCCTGGCGGCCGCGCATCGGCCCCGGGCGAACTGTTCAAGTTCCCAGACCAGGCGCAGACGCTCGAGTTGATCGCCGCGAGCAAGGGTGAGGCCTTCTACCGCGGCGCCCTGGCCGAGGCGATGGTCGCCGACGCCAAGCGCAACGGCGCACCCCTTGCCCTGGACGACCTGGCGGACCACCGGGCCGACTGGGTAGGCACCGTCAATCAGGCGTACGGCGAGTACGAGCTGCACGAGATCCCGCCGAACGGGCAAGGCATAGCCGCACTGCAGATGCTTGGCATACTAGAGCAAGTTGGGCACGGCCAGTACCCCGTAGACAGCGCCGAGAGCCTGCACCTGCAGATCGAAGCGATGAAGCTAGCGTTCGCCGACGCCTACGCACACGTGGCCGACCGCGAGCATATGAAGGTGCGGCCAGAACAGCTCCTCGACCCCGCATACTTGGCCGCACGCGCCAAGCTCATCGACCCGCAGCGGGCGCAAGTGCCCGTGTACGGCACCCCGCCGGCCGGCGGCACCATCTACCTGACGGCGGCTGACGAGAGCGGCATGATGGTGTCGTTCATACAGTCGAACTACTACGGCTTCGGCTCCGGCGTGGTGGTGCCGGGCACCGGCATCTCCCTGCAGAACCGCGGGGCGGGCTTCGTGAACCAGCCCGGCCACCCCAACCACGCCGAGGGCGGCAAACGGCCGTTCCACACCATCATCCCTGCGTTCCTCACGCGTGGCGGCGCGCCAGTGATGAGCTTCGGCGTCATGGGCGGCCCGATGCAACCGCAAGGGCACGCGCAGATGGTCCTGCGCCTAGCCGACTACGGCCAGAACCCCCAGGCCGCCGCCGACGCGCCGCGCTGGCGCGTGATGGGCGGGTTGGAGGTGGCGCTCGAGGACGGCTACTCACCCGAGACGATCGCGGGGCTGGAGGCGCGCGGACATGTGCTGCACCGTTCGAAGGTAGGCACCGACTTCGGTTTCGGCGGTGCTCAGTTGGCGCTGCGCTTAGAGGACGGCGCCTACGCGACCGGCAGCGATCCGCGCAAGGACGGGCAGGCGGTTGGATACTAGACTTGAGCCCCTTTGCTTCCTCACGCAGCTAATATGACTATCTCACGCTCAAGTCGTATACTGCATTGCGGTTGAACGGTGGCCGCCGCCACGGCCTTGACCGCCGCTTCCGCGAGGAGGGCATTATGGCAACGAAGTTCACGCAACTCACCCCATACAGCCGTTACAGCTCCCGTCCAGCGACGCTCGGCAACATCTTCCAAGAACTCGAACAGATGCTGCAACCCTTGGGCGCGGCTGGCGTGAACGCTGGCGGCGTCGGCACTTATCACCCGATCGATCTCTACGAGACGGACGACGCCGTAGTGCTGGAAATGGCGGTGCCTGGCATCAAGGAAGAGAACCTCGAGATCAGCATCGAGGGCCGCCAGCTCACCATCCGCGGCAGTAGCGAAGACGAAGTAGAGAAGAGCGACCGGCGCTACTGGCTGAAGGGCATCTCGTTCGGTGAGTTCAGCCGCACCGTGACGGTGCCGAGCGGCATCGACGCGAACACCATCAACGCGACCATCGAAGAAGGGGTACTCACGGTGACGATGCACAAGGCGCCAGAAGCGCTCGCCCGCAAGATCACGGTGAATGGATCGAGGGCAGAGGCGAAGCAGATCCCGACCAAGAAAGAGGCGGTGGGTGTCTAGACCGTTCCGCGCACCGTCGTGGTCGAGAGATTGAGGGCGCTGCTTCGCGCCCTCAACCTTTTCGCGTGAAACCGTGGCGGCTTCGGACTACCGAAAGGCCTAAGGATGCCGACCCCCGCCCTCCGGCCGGCCCAAGGTCAACAGGAAAGTACTATCCACTTCGGCGTGAACGTCATGCGCCAGGTCAGGCGCCAGCACCAGCGGCCCACCCTCCGGCAACTCCACGCTCCGATCGGGGAGTTGCAGACGCAGGCTCCCTCTCACAGTAAGAACGGTCGTCGAGACCCCCCGTGTGGTGCTCCGAGCTCGACTTCCCTGCCGCGATCACCAGCCCGACCGTCGACCGCTAGAATACCGGCCGGACTCGCGCTTGCGGGCAGCCCCCGCGGAAGTGGATGGAACATGGCACTCTCAGCAACCTCATTCCTGAT
>CALCHY010000023.1 GCA_937907415.1 uncultured Trueperaceae bacterium | reverse complement strand
CCGTGCCCTCGCTAAGTGCGTGCCGTAGTTGCCTGCCCATGTCTCGCACGAGTTCACGTAGCACGTCGATCTTGGAGGGAAAGTAGAGGTAGAAGGTCCCCTGCGCCACTCCTGCGCGGCCCGTGATGTCGGAGATGGCGGTGGCTACGTAACCGTTCTGCCCGAACTCGATCTCGGCGGCAGTGAGCAGCTTGCGGCGCGTTGCCTCGCCGCGCGCTGTGCTTGGGCGTGGGAGTACGTTCAACTCGAGCCTTCCTCTTGATGGCCGGGCGGCGACCGCTCTGGCGCCGCGCCCTAACCTGACTACTGATTCAGATGTCAGGTTCAGTTAATCCCTTGGGCGGAGGCGTGTCAAGGCCGGGCGTGAGTTGTCGGTAGAACGGTGGCTCAGCTGGAGCCGTCGTCAAGCGCAAGTGTGGCTCCCGCCAGTTGCGGCAATACCACGTGCTTGGCGTGCGGGACCTGCGCAACGAGCAACGCGGCCGTGTGCGGATGGCAAGTCAGGAAGAGGAGCTGTTGGCGCTCGGCGAGGTTGGCCAGCACCGCCGCAAGGCGCGCAGCGCGCTCAGGATCCGCGTTGGCGAGGACGTCGTCGAGCACGAGCGGAAGGGCGACGTTGGCGGCGGAGAACGACTCGATGAGGCCGAGGCGCACGGCGAGGTAGAGCTGTTCGAACGTGCCGCGGCTTAGGTCCGGCGCCGTGAGCACATCGTCGTTTGGAGTGAACGCGCGCAATTCGCGGCCCTCGTGGAGGTGAACGCGCACGTAACGGCCCGCGGTCATGGTCCCGAAGTGGTGTCCGGCGCGGCGCAGCACCTCTGGCACTTTCGTGCGCTCGTACTCGTGGAGCGTGTCGTCGATAAGGCCCTTGGCTAGGCGCGCGACCACCCAACGTCGCACGTGCGCACGCGCTTCTGCTGCGACGCGTTCAGCGGTCTGCAACTGCGTGGCTAGGTCGGCGGAGGCTTCAACCTCCTCCAGCTTCTGAGTGAGCGCTCCGGTCTTCTCGTTGAGCCTGCGTGCCTCGGTCGCCAGGGTGCGCTCGCGCTCCTCCTCTACGGTGAGGCTCGCCTGCCACCCATGCGGATCTCTCGCCGCCAACGCCTCACGTGCCTGGTCGACGCGGGTCCCGAAGCGGGCATCGACATCGCGCAGTGCCGTAGCAACCTTTGCCTGCAAATCGAGGCGCTTCTGCTCTAGTTCCAGGTAGCGAGCCTCCACCGCCCGGGCGCGCGCCGCCCATTCCCGAACCGTGCCGGCCGCGGCTTCGGGTTCGAAGCGCAGGCCGAGCGCCGTAGCCAGCGTGCCGACCTGCGCGCGGAAATCCTCGGCCCGCGCCATGGCGGGCCGCAGCTTGGCGTCGACGTCCCTGAAGGCAGACTGCACCGCCTGCAGCCGCTCGATGCGCGCTACGAAGGCTGGCAGCTCGTCCGGCGGCAAGTTGTCTGGCACGCCGGACGCGCGGCACCACTCCGCCCAGGCGTTCAGTATCGCCGTGCGTTCCTCGCCGAGCTTCGTGGCGTTGCCTGCGTGCGCTGCAAAGGCCGCGCGAGCGCCCTGGGTCTCTCGTGCAGCGCGGCCAAAGTCCCTCCCGCTGCGGGCGGCCGCCTCGAGTGCGGCGTCGAGTTCCATTGCTTCGCGGCTTGCCGCCGCAACTTCGGCGGCGCGTGCGTCGCCCTGCAATCCAAGGCCGGCCAACGCCGACTGTAGGGTTGCAGTGAGGTCGTTCTCCTCAGCATGCAACCCCGCGGCCCGCTCCTCGAGCTCTCTCAGCGCAGCAGCGCCCGGCCCTGCCCGCCGCCAACGCGGCCACAGGAGCATGGTTGCCACCACGCCGACAGTCGCGGCCGCCAGGTACTCTCGGTCTGAGCGCCACCCGAGCCAGCCAGCGGCGAGCGTGAGGCACAGAACGAGCGCCCAGCCAACCCAACGCTGCCAGCGCCCAGCCTCCACTGCGGCGGCCTGCAGTTGCTCGTTGGCTTGGGCGCGCGCGCGACGCGCCTCAGCCAACTCGGTGGACAGGTCAGTCACGTAGGCCATGCCGGCCTTCCGCTCTCGCGTGTGCTCGGTTAGCCGCGCCAGGGCGGGCTCGACTGCTGCGTCACCTTCGGGGAGTTCCGGCAGTATCCGCGCGAGCGCCTGTACGAGCAGAGGTTCGCGCAGGAGACGCTCGCGCTCGTCACGGGCCGCGTCTTCTCGTCTCGCAGCCATGCCGACCTGAAGTTCCGCCTCCGCCTTGGCCCCCTCCAGTCGGGCAATGGCCGCAGTCTTCTCCTCGATCGCCGCCCTCGTGGTGGCGGCCCGCGCCCGCCACTGCGCGCCATCCACGAAGTCAGCCAACCGCTTAGGGGTCCAATGCGGCCCTAACGCGAGGAGGCCAGCGCGCAAGTCGGATACGTGCTGGCTTAGCTCCTTTTGCCGGGTCTCTACCTCGGCCGCAGTCTGCTCGAATGCGGCCAGCCCGGCGTCCAACCCCTTGACGTCTTCGGCATGCGCAAGCCACACAGCGGGCGCAGGGCCAGCGCCCGTGCCCTCCGCGTAGTCTGCGAATTCGGCCTCCAAGGTGGCGAGCTCGACGGCGGCTTCAGCGCCCGCCTGCCAGTTGGGCCATGCGTCTAGCAGGGCGGCGAACCACCCAACGCGTTCGGCGGCCGCCGCGCGCTCCACCGCGTGCTGCTCTGCCTCCGCTGCCACTCTGTCCCGTTCGCGAACCGCAGCCGAGTAGTTGGCCGCCTCACCCCTGGCGGCGTGGGCTGCGTTGAGCGCGCTCGTAAGCTCTCCCGCCAGTTGGCCCAGGGTCGTGGCGGGGCTCCTGGGTTTGAGAAGGCCATTCAGTTCGTCATCTAGCGCACGGGAGGCGCGACTGGCGTTGGCCCCCGCCCCCGCGACGGCCGCCGAGTAGAGGCGCTCCTTTACGGCCGCGTCGGTGAGTGCTTCGAACGACTGCAACTCGCCGAGTCCGAACGCGAACACGTTGCGGTAGACGCTGGCGTCAAGCTGGCCGGTGAGTGCAGTGAGGTGCGCCAGATCTAGTGACTCACCCGTGTCCAGGTCACGTAGCCGCTGCGTGGCTCGCGCTCCGCTGCGAGAGATGCGGTAACGCCGGCCGGAAACGCTGATGTCGACGCTGCCAACCACCCGCGTCGTCGCGGTCAGCGTGGTCGGGAAGAGGAGCACCTGAATGAAGGCCATGAGGGTGCTCTTGCCTGCCTCGTTTGGGCCCTCCAGGACCATCAGCCCCGCGCCGAACTCGAGGTCGAGGTCGTGCAGCCCGCGGAAACGCGTGACTACCACGCGGTCTATGCGCACGCTCTAGCCCTCCGCCAACTCTGCGTCGATCAGGTCGAAGGCGGCTATCGCGGCCTCGTCCCATAGCGCCTGAGCCTCGTCGATCAGCGCCTCGAGACCCAAGTGGTCGGCGACGTTACGGAGTTGCGGGTGCGACTGCAACTCGGCGACGAGGGTAGCGACGTGCTCGGCGGCGTTTGGCCTGCGTGCGTCGCTGAGGGTCAGGAGGTCAGCGACGAAGTCGCCCGCTCGTAGCCGTGTCTCGCGGTCAAGCTCAGGCCTAGTGCGCAGCCGGACCTCGTTCCACCACACGCCAGCGGGGGCAACGTCCGCCAAGTACTCGAGGAGTCCGGCCTCGCCAGCCTTATGCAGAGCACTGTGAGTCGGCCCCGAGCCGTGCAGGGTAGCGCGCAGGACATGCGTGAGCGCCGTGCCTCTCGGAAGTCGCGCCTCGGTAGTCAGCGCGGAGTGCACCTCGGCGACGCTAGACAGCCCCGCGATGTCCAGGTGAATGGTGTCGAAGCGCACGAGGCCAACCTCGACGAAGCTGGCTGACGCCCGCCCGTCTTCCACGTCGACGAGGTAGAAGCCCTTCTCGCCCGTCTCGTTGACGTGACGCGCCTGCAGGTTGCCTGGGTAGATGGCGAGGGGGCGCTCGTGGCTCAGCACGGCGCGCACGTGCACGTGGCCGAGCGCCCAATAGTCCATGCCGGAAGCGCGCAGGTCGGCGAGGGTGGCCGGCGCGTAGTTGGCGTGCCCGCCGCGCCCGTCGATGTTCGCGTGCAGCAAGCCGACTTGATAACCGACGAAGCTACTGTCGCGCTGGAAGCGCAGCGCGAGGTTCTCCGTGACCTCCGGCCGTGCGTGGGAGATGCCGTGAACAAGCGCGAGTGGCTGGCCGTGCTTGACCACGGGCACGCTCGTTACTTCGTCGTGGCCGAACACCGTGACACCTGGCGGCCAGTCGCTTATAGCCGACCAGCGGCCAGCTAGCGGGTCGTGGTTGCCGTGCACGACGAAGGACTGAACCCCAGCGGCGGCAAGGCGCGCCAGCCCGTCGCGGAAGCGCAGTTGGGCCCTCACGCCGGCTTCTGCACCGTCGTAGACGTCGCCTGCTATGACCACGAAGTCCACCTCGGCGGCCAGGCAGGCAGTCACCGCGTGATCCCAGGCGGTCAGTGACGCATCGCGCAAGGTGGCGGCCAAACCTGGCCGGTTGGCGCGCAGCCCTTGGAACGGCGTGTCTAGGTGGAGGTCTGCTAGGTGAGCGAACCTGAAGCGCAAAGGTCACTCCTTCCTGCTGCCGGTGACCGGCGCGGTTTCGGGGAGGATATCGCGCAGTCCACGTGGGCGGCTAGAAAGGAGGCCGCAGTTGGCTAGTGCCTACTGCGGCCTCCTCCAGTTAGGACCCCCGTGTCCTGGTCGCGCCCCTAGCGCGAACTTCCCTCTCTCTGACCCTGCCGAGCGGCGCGGCTGGCAGCGTGCCGCTCGACGGTGTTTCTTGGCGCGGCCCTCAGCTTGGTGGCGTTGCGCCCAACTCGGCTTCGGCAACGGGTGCTCTGAGTACCGCCGTGCGCCCTGAAGGCAGGTCGAGCAAACCGTCCATAGCCGTCCGCAATACAGCGCCGGGTTTGGCTATCCCGAAGCCTTGCACGTGGCTCGCGCCAAGTGCCCTCAACTCCTCACATGCGGACAAGTCCTCGATGCCCTCTGCCACCACGACCGCGTAACGCTCGCTCGTGCTCCTCACGAACTCCCGCGCCGCCTGGCGCAGGTCGTCGTTACCCTCGTAAAGCGCCGTGTACACCACGCTGCGGTCGAGCTTGACGCCGTCCACCGGCACGTCGAAACGGACGCGGTTGCTCAGGTCGTGCGGGGTGACGTCATCTAGGTAGATGCCGCCGCAGCGCTCGCGCAGGAGCCATAGCTGGCGCGCCATTGCTGGCGTTTCCGAGGTGCCACCTTCGACCACCTCGATGTAGAGCCGATCGGTGACGCTTGGCAGCATGCCCTCCAACGTGCGCAGCGCCTCCGGAAGGTGGATCTGGGCGGGCGTTAGATTGATGGACAAGCGGGCCGTAGGGTGCGCGGCGAGCGCCTGCGCTCCCCTCAGCAGCGTGAAATGCGTGAACATCTCGATCCGTGCTGGAGCCAACCAGCGCGGCAAGATATCAAGCGGACCGCGGACGGTGCCGTCTGGCATCTGCCAGCGAACTAACGCTTCTGACCAACCGTCTGGCTCACTCGCCAAGCTGGCGATCGGCTGAAACATGAATTTCAGGTCTTCCAATGGTGATGGCATTCGGGGGAATGGGATCTCTAAGTTCAGGGCTTAGTAGGACGTAGGCCATGCGCGCGCCGGTCCGCGGTTACTTAAGCCGCCAGCCCAGGACACCGCTGGGTGGCTCAGCCGACGTCCCACTCGCCTGGAAGGTTGCTCGTGCCGGCGAAGACGGCGCTGGCGGGGCTGTAAGCGGCGACGCTACCGACGGCGAGACCGGATACGGCGAGGGTGACGATCAGGGCAGTGAAGATGTTCTTGAGGTTGCGCATAGTAGGGGATTACCTCCGTGGCGTAGTGAGGAGAAGGTAAGCCGCGACCCGCTTCAAAGGCGCTTCACCGCCTTCTCATTCCACGTGAAGCGACACTGAAGCGTTCTTGCGCCTAGCCTTAGGCCCACATCGGAAGAGGGTGAGTTCGACCATGGACCGAGAAGAAGCGCTCCGCAAGCTACAGGCGACCACGGCATTCACGTTCGTAGGAGACAAAGTGCTTCTGCGTCAGGCAACCGTTCTTCAGGTCGCCGCCGAGATCGAACGCCAGCTCACGTACGCCACCCATGCTCCCAGCGATCACGCTGGTGCGGCTGTCTACACGCAGCAACTGCAGGGCGCCTGATAACCAACAGGTGCCTGAATAGTCAACAGAAGCCCACTTGCTATCAGTTCGAATCCCGCCTCAAGGTAGCCGCCTGCTAACGCGGCGGCTATCCTGAGACGATGTGGCTACAACGCCAACTCACCGCCATCACAGGGGCGAGCAAACCTGTGGTCCTCACGGGCGGTGAGCCATACGGTGCGCCATTCCTGCTCGAGGGGCTCAAGGACAAGGCCACCGTGGCCTGGTTCGAGGTCGGGCGCGGGGCAGCTGGGGACGCCGTGGCGCAAGGCAACGCACTCGCGCGCGCCGTCAATGACGCCATCGGCACGCGCCTGCTCGGTTCGGCGCTTCCTTTCCAGGCCCAGCTAGCTGCACTGAGTCACTACGGCGCGGACGTGCGCCCGCTGTGGCTTGCCCTCACGACGGAACTCGTTACCGAGCCGCTGCTCCCAGCACTACTCGCCATGCAGCACGACGGCTTCCGCGTGGTGCTCGACCTGCGCGGCGGCCTGACTCCCCCAGCCGAGGTCACGGCCCGGGCCACCCTGCTGGGCCCGGACGAGTTGCGCGTGCCGCTCGACGAAGCAGAACTCCTCCTGCCGCGCGCCGTGACCGCCACGCAACTGGACGAGGTGTGGCACGCGGTAGACGGCCGCTTCACCGAGTTGCTGCAACGCGGCAACCGCCTGGCGGGCATCCCTGCCATCACGATCCCAAGCCCAAACGGCGCCCTCGTCGACTACCAGGAAGCGCAACTCGTCGACGCTTCCGTGGCCGTCCAGGCGCTGAGGCGCGAGGGTGAGTTGGTTGCCGCGCTCGAGCTCGCCAGCCTGAAGGCACCGGAGCTCGTGGAGGACCTGCTCAAGCAAGCCGGGCCGCGCTACCAGGAGGAAGGACTCCTTTCGCGCCTCCACCTCCTCCTCTCGGCACTACCAGCGGAGTACTCGCTAAGCGAACGCGTGCTCGAGTGGCGCCTCGTGGCGGGCTTTGCCGTTGGTGACGTGGCCACGGTCCTGCCTGACGTCGATAGTCACCTCACCGTGCACCTCGCCCCCGAACTCAGGGCGCGGCGAGCTGGGGCGTTGCCACCCGAACGCGGTTTCGCGCTAGCCAAGCAGGCCGTGGAGGCGCGCCGCACCCCCCTCACCCTCTGGCAGTACGGCAGGTTGCACCCTGACCCCGATCAAGCCCTGCAGTTGCTGCGAGAGTCGGTGCAGTTGGCCGACGACGTTGGTGGGCCGTTCGACCTCGTGCGCAACGCGGGCATGCTGGTTGCGCGCCTCTCACGCATGGGCGATTACGCACAGGCCGCCCGCTGGGCGCGCTGGACTCTCGACGTCTTCGATCGCGGCGACGTGAGGGACGGCGCAAGGCGGCTTCAGCTCGTCAACGACCTCGCCATGGCCAACATCATGACTGGCGACCTCGTCGGCACGCGCGGCGTTCTGGAGAACGCCCAGGTGCTCGCAGAGGGCAACCTCCCGCACTTAGCGGCGTTGTTGAGGGGCACGCTCGCATTCCTCGAACTAGCGGAGGGTCAACCGGAGGCCGCGCTACAGTTGGCGCTAGCCAACTACCAGGCGAGCCCGCGCCGCTCGCGGGCGGTGCACGGCCACCTGCTCGTGCGTGTGCTGCTCGAGCTTGGCAGGGTGGGTGAGGCGCGGCGCGTCGCAGACGACGTCGTTGGGCTTTCGGAAGCCGACCGCGGTTACGAGTGGACCGTCGCACAGCTCACGCGCGGCATGGTCGCCGCGGTGGCGGGAGACGAGGACGCCGCCGCACACCTCCTAAGCGCGGTGTTGGACCGGGAGTTGGCTGCCGAGCATCGGCTTAGCGCCATCCTCTACTACATGGTTGCAAGCGAGGGCGGGGGCGTGAATCTGCCGCCCGACGCCGTTACGCTCGTGGCCGGCGCGGCACCGATCGCACTGCGCATCGTCAGCGGGCCTGAGGAGCTCCTCGCGCCGGTGTGGAACCGCATCTCCGTGCCACAAGCCAGCCTGCGCCTAAGCCTGCTAGGGACCCCAGTCGCGCGTTACAACGGCAAGAACCACCCGCTACCCCAGCGCATGGCGGAAGTGACGACTGCGCTCGTGCATCACGCAGACGGCATCGACTTGGAGGCGCTCAACGAGTATCTAGTTCCGGACGGCCAGACGCCGTTCACGAAGAGCGGAATGCGCGCCATGCTCACCCGCCTGCGCAAGACCCTGCCGGTCAGCGAGGCGCCTTACCGCTTCCTTGTACCCTTCTCATCCGACCTGCTCGACTTGCGCGCGCACCTCGCGAAGGGTGAAGTGAGGCAGGCGGTGGCGCTTTACCGCAGCGCGCTACTGCCGCGGAGTGAGGCGCCAGGGGTGGTAGATGAACGCCTCGACCTCGAGGAGGTACTGCGCCAGGCGGCGCTCGGCGCGGGCGACGGTGACGCGCTCTTCGACCTGGCCGAACGCTTCACGGACGACCTCGAGTGCTGGGAGGCCGCCGCCGCCGCGCTGCTGCCTGGCGACCCGCGCCTGACGGTCGCAAGGGCGCGCGTCAGGCGCCTGCGCGACGACTACCTGGCGAGCGCCTGACGCGCTCGGCAAGAGACGGTCGATGAATAGCTGCACGGCAAGCGGGAAGGCGAGTTCGAGCACGCCGGCAACCACCGCACTGGTGAAGTCGATGGCGAACAGCCTCTTGTGCGGTGCGTCGTAGGAGAAGAAGCGGCGCAGCACTTGGAGATGCTACTCGACGGGCCATCCAGCGGCCCTCATGACTGGCTGGCCTGCTCTGGCGCTTGGGCCGGCGCGTGGGCTGGTGGCGTTGGCCCGTAGACGGGTACGCTTAGAGACTTATGGAGAGAGAGGCCACTGGGCGCTTCGGGAACGGGTTGCTCGCTAGCCTGCCCATCGCCCTCGCGTACTTTCCCGTGGCGGTGTCGTTCGGGGTTACGGCGGCCAAGACGGGCTTCAGCTTCGCAGAGGCCGCCTTCATGTCGATCGTCATCTACGCAGGCGCGAGCCAGTTCTTGGCCGTTGCGCTCCTGGCAGGCAACGCGTCTCCGCTGCTGGCCGTCGTCTCCCTACTAGCCATGAACGCACGCCACCTCCTCTACGCCCCCGCGCTGTTGACGTTGGTGCGGCAGACGGGGGCCAGCGTTGTCTCCACCCGCTGGTCTTGGTTCTGGGCGCACGGTCTGACAGACGAGGTGTTCGCGAGCGCCGCCGCACGTGTGGCTGGTCGACAACTGCGCTGGGGCGAGGCGTGGCAGGCGGGCATCGGCCTTGGCGCCTACGCGGCCTGGGTGTCTGGCACGATCGTCGGTGCCCTCCTCGGCGGCGGGGCGTTCGAGCGTTGGCCGGCCGTCGACGCGGCACTCGCATTCCTCATGCCCGCGCTGTTCCTCTCGCTGCTCCTCGCCATGCTCGAGCGGCGCCAGTGGCCGGTCGTCGTGGTCGCCATGCTCGCCTTCGCGCTCGGGTCGGCGCTCTTCAGTACCAGCACGGGGATCTTGTTGGGCATGCTCGGTGGCGGGCTCGCGGGCGCCTTCATCCCGGGTAACGCGGACGCCACTACCGGAGAGGAGCGCCCGTGAGCGTCACGTTCGTGCTCGTGTGCGTGACGGTAGGAGTTGGTACCTACTTGTTCCGCTACTTACCCACGCATTTCGGGGGGCGGGGGCGCTCCAACGGCGCCTTGGCTGGGCCGCTCGGCAAGTTCCTCTCCAGCGTCGGCTTGGGGGCCGTAGCCGCACTGCTGGCTGCGGCCTTGGCGCCGTACGTCGCGCCGTTCGCGCGTGAGGTGGTTGCCGGAGGGTTGGGCCGTGAGGAGGTCCGCGCGGCCAGCGCCGCACTCGTTGGCGTGGTGGTCACCGTTGTGGTCTTCCGCTGGCGCAGTGGCGTCGCTAGCGCCACCCTGGCCGGTGCGGCGGCTTACGGCCTCGCGTGGTGGCTGCCGTAACCGGGCTAATCGTCGCGCCGACCAGTGGGCGCCGAGCGCGGCACCGGCAACTTGAGTTTCAGCACGCGGCTGCCGATGCGCACCACCAAGGTAACTGCGACGGCCGCCGCTAGGGCGAGGTGGGAATCGAGGCCGTGCAGTAGGAAGTACGCGAGCGCGCCAAGTGCTGCCGCCGAAGCGTAGAAGTCACCGAAGCGGTAGAAGATGCCGGGCACCTGCCCGACGAGCACGTCGCGCAGCACCCCGCCGCCAACGCCCGAAACGGCCCCGGCGAACACCGTGCCCCACGGCCCCATGCCGTACGCCATGCCGCGCTCCGCCCCGAGGGCAGCGAAGAGCGCTAGGCCGAAACTGTCTAGGGCGTAGAGGAGGCGGCTGTCTTCGCGCAGGCGGTGGTGGAAGACGAACACCGCCATGGCCGTGAGCCCAACGGCCCACAGGAGCGCCTCGTTAGAGAGGGAAGATGGGGGCAACGCCCCGACCATCACGTCGCGGATGGAGCCGCCGCCGATGGCGGTGACGGTGGCAAGCACGAGAACGCCGATGATGTCGAAGCGCCGCCGCACCGCGATCAGCGCACCGGAGGCAGCGAAGGTAAGCGTGCCAACCCACACGAGGATGTCTACCCAGTTCACGCTAGTCAGCCACTCCACGCTCGGCAGCATACGGGCGTGTGGCCGCAGTGGCTACCGCCGCAGCCGGAGTGTGGCATCATCGCGACCGTGGCAAGCGACAGCCAAGACGCTGGAGGGCGCATCCCGAGCCAGAACGCCGCTCATACTCAGAGCGCCGCACTGGCCCAGAGCGCGGCCCAGGACGAGCAGCGGCTGCACGACCTGCGCAGGCTGAGGCGCGTGCGCGACCGCATCGACCGCGATCACGCCCTCCCGCTGAACGTCGAGGCGCTCGCCAGCGAGGTTCACATGTCGGCCGGTCACCTAAGCCGCCAGTTCCGCTTGGCTTTCGGCGAGCCGCCGTACAGCTACCTGATGACGCGGCGCATCGAGCGCGCCATGGCGCTCCTGCGCCGCGGTGATCTCAGCGTCACGGACGTGTGCTTCGCGGTGGGCTGCACCTCGCTAGGGACTTTCAGCGCGCGCTTCAAGGAACTCGTCGGGGTGCCGCCCAGCGTCTACCGGCGCCGCGAGGCCCTCGCCACCTTGGGGCTGCCAGCGTGCGTCGCGAAGCAAGTGACGAGACCGGTCAGGAATCGAGAAGCGCCGCAGAACCCGGGCTCCTAGAATGGCGGCCATGGACATCACCATCTACTCCAGTTTCCTCCCGCAGCTTGACCCCGATGCCTCACTGGCCTTCTACCGTGACGCCCTCGGCTTCGAGGTCCGCCTCGACGTTGGTTACGGCGGCATGCGCTGGATAACCGTCGGCGCGCCAGAGCAGCCGAGCACCGCCATCGTCCTCTACCCACCGGCCGCAACGCCTGGCATTACGGACGACGAGCGCAACATGATCAACGAGATGCTCGCCAAGGGCACCTACGCCACCATCGTCTTGGCGACCAAAGATCTTGACGCCGCCTTCGAGCGCGTCAGGGCGAGCGGAGCAGAGGTCGTGCAGGAACCAACGCAGCAGCCGTACGGCGTGCGCGACTGTGCCGTCCGCGACCCGGCTGGTAACCTCATCCGTATTCAAGAGCGGCCCTGACCTGCGCGCCGGCGCGGCGGCCGAGCCTTTGCGCCCACCCCAAGAACGACGGAGTCTAGATGAGCACGAGAGAACGACCGGCCGCCGAACAGTCGACTACACACGCCGCAGACGGCCACGACGTCATCCGCGTGCAGGGCGCGCGCGAGAACAACCTCAAGAACGTGTCGCTCGAGCTACCCAAGAGGCGCTTGACGGTCTTCACGGGCGTGTCCGGGTCGGGCAAGAGTTCGCTCGTGTTCGACACTATCGCCGCCGAGTCGCAACGCATGATCAACGAGACTTACAGCGCGTTCGTGCAGGGCTTCATGCCTAGCCTGGCGCGGCCGGACGTCGACGTGCTCGAGGGCCTCACGACGGCCATAATCGTCGACCAGGAGCCGATGGGCGCCAATGTGCGCTCCACCGTTGGTACCGCAACGGACGCCAACGCCGTGCTGCGCATCCTCTTCAGCCGCCTCGGGCAGCCGCACATCGGCTCGCCGCAGGCGTTCTCGTTCAACGTCGCTTCCGTTAGCGGCAAGGGCGCGGTGACCGTCGAACGCGCAGGCTCACAGGTGACGGAGGCGAGGAGCTTCTCGATAACTGGCGGCATGTGCCCCCGCTGTGAGGGCAGGGGCACGGTCACGGACTTCAACCTGGCGACCCTGTTCGATGCCGACAAGTCGCTGAGCCAAGGCGCCCTCAACGTGCCCGGTTACAGCATGGACGGCTGGTACGGGCGCATCTTCGCCGGCTCTGGCTACTTCGACATGGACAAGCCGCTCGGCAAGTTCAACAAGCGCGAGCTGAACGACCTGCTCTACAAGGAGCCGACGAAGATCAAGGTCGAGGGCATCAACCTGACGTACGAAGGGCTGATACCGAAGCTCCAGAAGACGATGCTCAACAAGGACCCTGAGGCCATGCAGCCGCACATCAGGGCGTTCGTCGAGCGCGTCATCACGTTCCAGACCTGCCCAGAGTGCGGCGGAACGCGTCTCAACGAGGGCGCGCGCTCGTCGAAGATCGCGGGCAAGAGCATCGCGGACGCCTGCGCCATGCAGATAAGCGACCTGGCAGACTGGGTGCGCACCATTCAAGGGCCGGGTTTGGAGCCGCTGCTGAACGCCTTGCGCGACACGCTCGACTCGTTCGTCGAGATCGGACTTGGCTACCTCTCCCTGGACCGTCCGGCGGGCACCCTCTCGGGCGGGGAGGCGCAGCGCACCAAGATGATCCGCCACCTGGGCTCTGCCTTAACGGACATCACTTACGTGTTCGACGAGCCGACCATCGGGCTGCACCCGCACGACATCGAGCGCATGAACGAGCTGCTGCTGCGCCTGCGCGACAAGGGCAACACGGTGCTCGTCGTCGAGCACAAGCCCGAGGTCATCGAGGTGGCCGACCACGTCGTAGACCTTGGCCCGGGCGCGGGCACGGCGGGTGGAGAGGTCGTGTTCTCTGGTTCGGTGGCTGGCCTGCGCGCCAGCGGCACCTTGACTGGCAGGCACTTAGGCGACCGCGCGGCCCTCAACGCGAAGGTGCGCAAGGCCAAGGGCGCTCTCGAGGTGCGCGGCGCTAACACGCATAACCTGCAGAACGTCGACGTTGACATCCCGCTAGGCGTCCTCGTCGTCGTGACCGGCGTTGCTGGCTCAGGCAAGAGTTCGCTCATCCACGGCTCCGTTGCTTGTCAGCCTGGAGTAGTTGCCATCGACCAGGGCGCCATCAAGGGCTCGCGGCGCAGCAACCCTGCCACCTACACCGGGTTGCTAGAGCCGATCCGCAAGGCGTTCGCCAAGGCCAACGGCGTCAAGCCTGCGCTGTTCAGCCCCAACTCAGAGGGCGCCTGCCCCGTCTGCAATGGCGCGGGCGTGGTCTACACCGATTTGGGCATCATGGCCAGCGTCGCCACCACTTGCGAGGAGTGCGGCGGCAAGCGCTTCCAAGCCGCGGTGCTCGAGCATCACTTCGGCGGCCGCGACATCAGCGAGGTCCTCGCCATGCCAGTTGCCGAGGCAGAAGCGTTCTTCGGTGCGGGCGTGGCGCGCCTCCCGGCCGCGCACACGATCCTGCAGCGCCTGGCCGACGTCGGCCTCGGCTACCTCAGCCTCGGCCAACCCCTGACGACCTTGTCGGGTGGGGAGCGCCAGCGCCTCAAGCTGGCCACTCACTTGGGTGAGAAGGGCGGCGTGTACGTGCTAGACGAACCAACGACGGGCCTGCACCTGGCAGACGTCGAGCAGCTCCTCGGACTACTCGACCGCCTCGTCGATACAGGCAAATCGGTGATCGTCATCGAGCACCACCAGGCGGTGATGGCGCACGCGGACTGGATCATCGACCTCGGCCCCGGTGCTGGGCATGAAGGCGGGCGCGTGGTGTTCGAGGGCACGCCTGCTGACCTCGTGGCTAAGCACACAACGCTTACGGGGCAGCATCTGGCTGCGTACGTCGGGGAGCGTTAGGGCCCGGGAAGGTTAAATAGCAGGGAGCGTTATTTAACGCTAAGAGGTTAACGTATGCTAAGCTGGCGAAGTGGAAAAGCTTCCGACTTGGCCGCAAATTGCGTATGAAGAGCGGCAGTGGGACGTCGGCCTGCCGCAGTACGGCCAGAGTCGAGCGGCAAGACGCAGGCACAGCGGCCCGTACCTAGCAGCAGTCGTGCCACAAATCGCAGGCCTGGAGCCCGTGCCATCGAAGGAAGCGCGCCTCTCAGCAGCTGAATCGGCCGAGGAGTTGGCGCGGTTCGACGCTGAGCAGTCCGCAAACAAGGAACTCGCCCCGCTAGCCGCTGTCTTGTTGCGAAGCGAGTCGGCTTCATCGTCGCAGATCGAGAACTTGACGTCAGGCGCGCGCCAAGTAGCCGTCGCAACGT
>CALCHY010000022.1 GCA_937907415.1 uncultured Trueperaceae bacterium | reverse complement strand
ACGCGTGCTGTTCGAAGGCGCCACCTACCTCATGACCCCGGAGGAGAAGCTCCTCACCCTTGCCGAGTTCGCGCCGGGCGCGGTCGTCAACCTGACCTTCGATAAGGCGTTCGCCGCCACGCCCAAGGAGCTGTGGCTGGGCGAGCTGGCCGCGCTCGAGCCCGTTGCAATCGTGGTCGGCGAGGATTTCCGCTTCGGGAACGGTCGGAGCGGCGACATTGCCGACTTGCGCACCATCACGGACCACCTAGAAGCCTTCACCCTGCTAGAGGTAGATGGCGTGCCGGTCAAGTCGTCGCGCATCAGGGACCTGCTAGCGGAAGGCGACGTGACTGGCGCTGCCGTGCTACTCGGCGAGCCTTACCTCGTGCGCGGCACGGTAGCGCTTGGTCAGCAACGCGGGCGCAGCATCGGTTACCCCACCGCCAACCTCGAGGTGGCGCCTGGCAAGGCCCTACCCTCCGGCGTGTTCGCCGTTCGGGTCACGGTGGGGAACGAGACGTTCGGCGGCATGGCGAACGTCGGCGCCCGCCCGACGTTCGCAGAGGCGCCGCCTGCGCTCGAGGTGCACCTCTTCGACTTCAGTGGCGACCTCTACGGCTCCAGCATCGACGTGCGCTTCGTCGAGCGGCTGCGGGGGCAGGTGCGCTTCGCGGGGGTCGACGAGTTGCGTGCGCAGTTGGCGGCAGACGAAGCGGCCGCGCGCCGCCTCTTGGCTGCCTGAGCCCGACCACGAACGTATACTCCCGGCATGTGGATCTACGGGCGTAACGCTGTCTTGGAGGCCCTTCGCGACTCGCAAGTAGAGCGAGTCGCCGTCGCGCGCGGCGTGCAGCCAGCCATCCTCAAGGAACTGCGCCGCGCCAGCAGCGCGGCAGACGTGCCGCTTGACGAAGTGCCGCGCATCCAGCTAGACCAGGAGCTCAAGACCACGCAGCACCAGGGGGTTGCCGCGCTTCTACCCGAGATCAGGACGGCGCCTCTTTCCGCAGCCAGCGAGCGGGCGAGCCAACGCGGTGAGCAGCTCCTGCTCGTGCTGCTCGATCACCTCACCGACCCGCGCAACGTCGGTGCCATCATCCGCAGCGCGGAGGCGCTCGGCGCGCACGGCGTGGTCATGGAGGAGCGACGTTCAGCGCCCCTCACAGCCGTGGTCGTCAAGGCCGCGGCTGGGGCAACGGCGCACATTCCCCTAGTGGTCGTGACGAACTTGGCGCGCACCATCGAGGAGTTGAAGGCGGACGGCGTGTGGGTGTACGGCGCAGACGGCGGTGCGACCAACGACCCGAGCGACCTCGATTGGGCTAGGCCCGTAGCGTTGGTCATCGGTTCGGAGGGCGACGGCATGCGCCGTTTGGTGCGAGAACGCTGCGACGAACTCGTAGCGATTCCGTTGGCTGGCCGTGTCGGCTCGCTCAACGCCGGCGTTGCGGCCGGCATCCTGCTTTACGCCGCGGTTTCCGCGCGGTCGAACGTCAAGGCGCCCAGTCGCGGCGCGGAACGGTGATCAGTCATGGCTAGGGCCCTGAAGAGCAGTGACCTACTGACGCTAGCAGCGGTATCTGACGTGCATGCGGCGCCGGATGGGCGCTCGGCCATCTGGGTCGTCACCGACATCGTGTCAACCCGCGAAGGAGCCAAAGGTGGCTCACAGAGTGCCGCCGACGCAAACCCGCCGCGTTACCGAAGCCGACTGCACCTCAGCAGAAACCTAGCCAAGCCGGGCGGCGGCGCCTTCACGCGCGGCGAGTACTCCGACACCAAGCCGCGCTACTCACCTAGCGGCGACCGCGTGGCTTTCCTGCGCGTGGCCGAGTCAGGTGGCCGGCCGCAGCTGTACGTCATGCCGCTGGACGGCGGCGAACCCGAGCGCCTCACCGAGCACAAGGCGGGGGTCTCGTCGTTCGCGTGGGCGCCTTCCGGCGATGAGATTGCGTACGTAACGTTGGACGATTACGAGGACCTAGGCGCGAAGAACGGTCTTCCCCGGCGCATAACGAAGCGCTACTGGCGAGCCGACGGGGCGGGCGTGCTGCCGACGACGCCAGCGCAGGTTCACGTCGTCGACTTAGGCAGTGGGGCGACTCGCAAACTCACCGACCTACCTGGTTCCCCCACCCTCCTGGCGGTCGCGCCAGACGGCCTCACGCTCTGGGCGCTCGTCATGGCGGGCGAGCGGCCGCGCGGCGACTTCACGACCGACCTGGTTACCGTCGACCTCAAGACCGGCGCCCATGCCGTTAGGCTGCCCGAGCTCATCGGCGTGTCAACGCTCGTGCCGTCGCCGGACGGCAAGTGGCTGGCGTACACGGCCAGCCAAGTGCAGGACGACGTTGCTTCCGAGCCGGGCGTGTGGGTCCTCGACCTGGGTGTGAAAGGCGGCCAGCCGCGCTTGATCTCTGGCGAGCACGTTACGCCCCCGAGCGCTGGCGGCGACAGCCGCTACGGCGCGTACTCCTCCGCACCGGTGTGGAGCCCAGACTGCCACAGCCTGCTGATCAACGTGAACGCGCAGGGTGCCAGTGGACTCGCGCGCATCGACCTGGCCGGCAACGTGGAGGTGCTCCAGCCCGAGCGGCGCGTCGTGACTTGCTTCGCAGTTCCGAGGGACAGCAGCGAGCTGGAGGCGTTGTTCACGGCCGAGTACCCCGACCGTCCTGGCGAGGTCTACGCCCGCTGGCGCGACGGCCGCGAATCGCAAGTCAGCCGCGTTAACGCAGCATGGAGCCGCCGCCTCACACTAGTCACCCCGGAAGGTCCGTTCGCGGCTGGCGCCGCCGACGCGCCTTACTGGCTGCTAAGGCCGGCGCAGGCGCGTGCCGACGGCGCGGCCGTCGTTCAGGTACACGGCGGGCCGCACACGAACTACGGTTACGGCTTCAACCTGGAGTTCCAACTCTTGGCAGCGAAGGGCTACGCCGTCATCTTCGGCAACCCGCGCGGGAGCAGCAGTTACGGGTTCACCTTCGCCACCAGCTTCCTTGGCAACTACGGTTCGGTTGACGCGGACGACGTCATGGCCTTCGCCGAGGCAGGCCACGCCCGACTAGGCCGCGAGGACGCGCCCCTGCACCTTACGGGTGGCAGTTACGGCGGCTTCATGACGAACTGGCTGGTCGGGCAGACGACGCGCTTCCGCTCCGCCGTCACCCAGCGCAGCATCTGCAACTGGACGAGCATGTACGGCACCTCAGACATCGGGCCGTGGTTCGTCGAGCGCGAGATCGGCGGGGTGCCGTGGGGCGACGCCGAGGCGTTGTGGCGGCAAAGCCCCATCCGTTTCGCTGACAAGATCACGACCCCGCTCCTCATCGTTCATTCCGAGGAAGACTACCGCTGCCCCATCGAGCAGGGTGAGCAGCTCTTCTCGGTGCTCAAACGCCTCGGCAAGGCAGAGACGGAGTTCTTCAGGGTGCCAGCCGAAGGGCATGAGCTCTCGCGCTCCGGTCGCCCCGACCGCCGCGTGCTGCGCCTAGACGCCATAGTCGAGTGGTTCGAGCGCCACGCATAGGGCCGCTCGGCGTCACCCCGTTGGGCGCACGCCGCCCTAGCTTGTGGTAACATCTTCAGTTGGCGCCTGGACCGGCATCGACTCCTATCATTGGATCCGGCCTGGGTAAGAAGAATCTGAAAGGTAATCCTCATGACCATGAACGCGGAACAGAAGCTAGAAGTAATGCGCAAGTACGGCAAAGACGGCCAGGATACCGGCTCGACCTCCGTGCAAGTCGCACTCCTCACCAAGCGCATCGAGGAGCTCAGCCAGCACCTTCAGGTCCACAAGAAGGACCATCACAGCCGCCGCGGCCTCCTCATGATGGTCGGTAAGCGCAAGCGCCTCCTCACTTACCTGGAGCGCACGAACTACGACGGTTACAAAGATCTCATCGCTAGCCTCGGCCTCCGCCGCTGAAGTCAGGCGTCAGGAAGCAGTCCACTCTGCTAGTTCGAGTCAGTGAAAGTACAAGCACAGCCGTCAACTGCGGCCGTCACAGCAAGTTCGGCTCTATCGGCGAGGCCAGTGTGGCCTCGCCGTTCGCACAGTACGGGGGCGTGAAGCTACATGGTGGCTGCGCCCATCTATTGCCCCACCGGGGCGCATCAAGCCGCCGTTCGCGTTCGAACAAGGACGCGTCACGGCGCGCACAGCGGGTAACAAGGCAGTCGAAGGAGAGAGCGTGAACCTACCAAACCACCGTCGCTACACCACCCAGTTCGGGGGGCGAGAACTGGTCATCGAGACCGGCAAGCTCGCCAAGCAGTCTGCTGGCAGCGTCACCGTCCGCTACGGCGATACCCTGGTGCTCGTCACCGCCCAGATGAGCGACGGCGCCTCACCCGTCCCGTTCCTCCCACTCACCGTCGAGTACGAAGAGCGGCACTACGCCATCGGCAAGATCCCCGGCTCCTTCATGCGCCGCGAGGGCCGGCCAGGCATTCAGGGCACCCTTAACGCCCGCATCGTCGACCGTCAGATCCGCCCGCTCTTCCCCAAGGGCCTGCGCAACGAGGTGCAGGTCATCGTCACGGTCCTCTCCGCCGACCAGGTGAACGACCCAGCTCCGCTCGCCGCCATCGGCGCTTCGGCTGCGTTGTCCATCTCTGACGTGCCCTGGAACGGGCCAACGGCATGCTGCACCGTCGGCTTCGACGGCACGGACTACCTCGCGAACCCGAGCATGCGCCGCCTACATGACGGCGGTTCACAGCTCGAGCTGACCGTTGCAGCGTCCAAAGATGCCGTGCTGATGGTCGAGGCCGCTGCCGACGAGCTGCAAGAGGACGTCATGGTCGGCGCCATCGAGTTCGCGCAAGACCTACTCGCGCCGGTCGTTGCCCTCATCGAGCGCATGCGCGCCGAGATCGGCAGCGAGAAGCGCGGCTTCACGCCTTCACTCGAGCTCTCCGCCGAGGTCGCCGAAAACGTCAAGCAGGCCGTAAGCGGCACGCTGCGCGACGCCCTCCTCACCCAGGGCAAGCACGAGCGCTCCGAGACCCTCAAGGCGCTGCGCGACGAAGTCATAGCTCGCTTCGTGCCGGACGCCACTGTTGCGGACGCGGCTCACCAGATCAACGAAGTGAAGGCCGCGTTCGACAAGGCCGAGCAGGTCGAGATGCGCCGTCTCGTCCTCGAGGAGAACCTCCGCACCGACGGCCGTACCTCGGACCAGGTGCGCCCCATCTGGATCGAGACGGGCGTGCTGCCGATGGCGCACGGTTCCGCGGTGTTCACGCGCGGCGAGACGCAGGTCCTCGGCGTTGCCACCCTCGGGACTGGCCGCGACAACCGTCTCGTTGACGACCTGACGCTCGACGACAGCGAAGAGTTCATGCTGCACTACAACTTTCCGCCCTTCTCGACGGGCGAAGTCAAGCGCCTGCGCGGGACTGGGCGCCGCGAGCTCGGCCACGGCAACCTCGCGCGCCGTGCTCTCGTAGGCGTCCTGCCGAGCCAGGAGAGCTTCCCTTACGTCATCCGCGTGGTCGGCGAAACGCTCGAGTCGAACGGTTCGTCCTCGATGGCCACCGTGTGCGCTGGCTCGCTCGCGCTCATGGACGCAGGCGTGCCCCTCAGGGAGCCAGTCGCTGGCATTGCAATGGGCCTCGTCATGGAGGGCTCGAACTACCGGATCCTCACCGACATCCTCGGCTCCGAGGACGCCCTGGGCGACATGGACTTCAAGGTCACCGGCACCGCCAACGGCGTCACTGCGCTGCAGATGGACATCAAGATCGGCGGCATCACCGCCGCCATCATGCGCGAGGCGCTCGCGCAGGCGCGCACCGGCCGCCTGCACATCTTGGGTGAGATGGCCAACGCCCTCCCGGCGCCACGCAGCGAGATCTCGGCGCGCGCCCCGCGCATCCTCCAAGTCAAGATCCCGACCGAGAAGATCGGCACCGTCATCGGGCCAGGTGGCAAGCAGATCCGCGAGCTGGAAGCCATGGGTGCGACCGTCGAGGTCAAGGAGGACGGTACCGTCCGCATCTACTCTGAGGACTCCGACGCCGCCGCGGCCGTCAAGGCGCAGATCGAGGCCATCACCGCCTCTGCAGAAGTGGGCAAGGAGTACGACGGGGTCGTTGCCAAGGTCACGGAGTTCGGTGCATTCATCACCCTCTTCGCCGGCACTGACGGACTGCTGCACATCAGCCAGATCGCCGAGGAACGCGTCGAGAACGTGGAAGACTTCCTCAAGCAGGGCGACCGCTTGCGCGTCAAGGTCAACGGCATCGACGACCGCGGCAAGATCGACTTGGTGCGCCCGGAACTAGAAGGCAAGATCGCACCGCGCGGCCCACGTAAGGGCCCAGGCGGCGATCGCGGCGGCCGCGGCGGCGACCGCGGACCGCGCGGCAACGACCGCGGACCAAGGCGCGACCGCTTCTAAGTAGCCGCTTTCAAGCGACCGCTTTCAAGCGACCGCTTCTAATCGACCAACTGGTCGGGCGCTCACCAAGGTACCGTCCGACCAGGCACCATCAATCGCAGTGATTTGCGACCGCCACCACGGCGCCGCGCTAACCAATGAAGGGAGCTCGAGCCGCACACCGCCAACGCGCCAACGGGCGCCAAGCACCCCTAGCTCGAGACGAAAGTTATGGCAGAAGAGGACCGCAAGGTCAACACCAGACGCCGGCCCAGGCGGGCCGAGCCGAAGAACACGGACGCTACCCCGGCCACCAAGCCGGCCGGTAGCGCCGCACCACCTAGCGCCCCAAACGGCGCAGACGGCGCCAAGGAAGGCGCTGGCCGCTCGCGCCGCCCACGCAGCAAGCCGCAGAACCGCCAAGGCCAAGCCAACGCCGGCGCAGACGACCGCCCTCAACCAAGCACAGACGGTGAGAAGAAGCTCAAGGTCATCGCGCTTGGCGGAATGGGCGAGATCGGCAAGAACATGTTCGCCTTCGAGTACGACGACGAGATCCTGCTGATAGACGGCGGCCTCGCGTTCCCGGAGACGGAGATGCTCGGGGTCGACATCATCGTGCCGAAGATCGACTGGGTCGTCGAGAACGCCCACAAGGTCAAGGGTTGGGTGCTTACGCACGGGCACGAGGACCACATCGGCGGCCTGCCTTACATGCTCAGGCTCCTCCCGAAGATCCCCATGTACGGCGCGCGTCTCACCCTTGGGCTCCTGCGCGGCAAGTTCGAAGAGTTCAAGCTCAGCGAGTCTGACGTCGACCTGCGCGAGATAAGCACGGACGCGCGCGTGAAGATCAGCCAGAACTTCACGGTCGATTTCTTCCGCATGACGCACTCCATCCCGGACAACTCCGGCCTAGTGATCCACACGCCGATCGGGCGCGTGGTGCACTCTGGCGACTTCAAGCTCGATTACAACCCAGCTGACGGTAAGACGAGCCACCTCCACAAGCTGGCGCAGGCTGGCGCTGAGGGGGTGCTCCTCCTGATCTCCGACAGCACTAACGCAGAGCGTCCCGGTTACACCCCTAGCGAGCACGACGTCGCCATGGCCGTAGACGAGATCGTAGCGAAGGCCAAGGGCCGCGTCATCGTCACGACCTTCTCCTCGCACGTTCACCGCCTGCAGAACTTCCTGCGCATCGCGGACCGCTACGACCGCCGCGTGATCATGGAGGGCCGCTCGATGGTCAAGGCGCTCGGGATCGCGACGGAGCTCGGTTACATCGAGTCGAAGAACGCGCTCCTCAGCTCAGACGACATCGGCGACCTGCAGGACGACAAGGTCCTCTTCTTGTGCACCGGCTCGCAGGGCCAGCCGATGGCCGCGCTTTCGCGCCTCGCGAACGGCACGCACCGCAAGATCAGGCTCAAGCCGGGCGACACGGTCATCCTCTCCTCCAACCCCATCCCTGGCAACGAGGAGGCCGTCGGGCGCGTCATCAACCAGCTTTACGCCAGCCGCGTCAACGTCCTCTACCCGCCCGCTTACAAGGTGCACGCTTCCGGGCACGCGAGCCGTGAGGAGCTGAAGCTCATCCTCGACCTCACCCGCCCGAAGTTCTTCTTGCCGTGGCACGGTGAGATGCGTCACCAGGTGCACCACCAGCGCCTGGCGGACGGCATGAGCCACCCGCCGACCAAGACGATGATCGTCGCCAACGGCGACGTCGTCGAGTTGAGCCGCGACCAGATGAAGGTTACGGGCAGCGTAGACGCTGGCGTCGTGTTGATCGACACCGTCGGCAAGGCAGGCGACGAGGTCACGGAGCCGATAATCCGCGACAGGCAGACGCTTTCAGCCGAGGGCGTCGTCGTCATCATGGCGTTGGCGAGCAAGACGCCGACCGTCGAAGTGATCATGCGCGGCGTTGCGCATGGCAGCAACGGACTCAAGGGTGAGGTCGAGAAGATCGCACTTGAGAGCCTGCAGCGCGGAGTGCGCGAGAAGCGCCGCCTGTCCGACATCCGCGACGACATCTACTACCCGGTGAGGCGCTACATTCGGAAGGCAACGGGCCGCAACCCGCTGATCGTTCCGACCGTCATCGAGAACTAAGCGCCCTTCTCGTTACAAGGGCCGCTGGAAGGGGCGTTGGGCTATGTCCGACGCCTCTTCTCCTTTGAGGTAGGCAGCCACGCGTTCGAGCGCTTGAGCCAGCAGCTCGCTGCCCTGTGATGGCAAGTCATCCGCTACGAGCAGGGCGTGGCTTGGACGGCGCATGCTGTCGTACCCGGCCGCAGCGACGTAGGTGCCATGGCGGAACAGGGCGATGGCCGCGTCGACCGGCACCTCGTACAACGTGTCTACTTCTGCTACCTGCAACTGGTAATCCGCGAGGGCGCGGTCGTCTAGCACCACGTAGACGTCCTGGTACTCGCGGTCCGTTACTGGCGTCGGCAAGTCTGGATAGTGCCTGACGGCGACGGCGGTACCGAGGTAAGCGAGTTGGCCAGGCCGCAGCGCCAACCCGAGTTCCTCCTCCGCCTCCCTGATGGCGTCGAGGAACAGTTCGCCAGCGCGCACATGCCCCCCGACGCTAACGTCTAGTTTGCCCGGCTCGAGGTCCTTCGTCATCGCCCGGCGTTGCAGGAGCACCAGGTGCTGCTCACGCACTATCCAGATGTGGATCGCGCGGTGCCAGTTGCCGTCTCGGTGCACGGCGCCGCGCACTTTGACCTCGCCGGTCGGGTTGCCGTTTGCGTCCAGCACATCGAGTGGCTCTAGCTGCGCTTGGGTCACATCGTGATGATAAGGCACGGCGGCGTGCCGGGCACTTGCGTTACCCAGCGCGGTGATCCGATATTCATTCCACTGGCGTGCGAGCGCTTCGCGCACGTTCACCCTACGCGAGCACTCGATGGAGCCGTACCGGAAGGGGCGCACGGCGAGGCGCAAGAAGATTGCCGACAGCACGTACCAGGTGACGATGATGAGCAGTGAGACGGCCTTCCCCACTTTCCGGCTCGTTGGCTTGATGGTGGTCAGGATGATCTCCGTGACGCGGTTCTCCCTCACCCCGAGGGGGCATTGAGCATCAGGTCGCCAAGCATGCGCAGGACGAAGTAGGAGATCACGATGTAGATGAGCGGAGGGATGAGGGATTTGTAGCCGCTAGCCTCGACGCCGTTCCTGAACGTCGTGGTTATGGTAGCGACGTTGCCGTGGATCATCTGACTGAGCTCCGGGGCGTTAACGCTTCCACCCACAACGACTCCCCGGCCTCGACGAACGACCCAGAGCCGGCCTCACCGGCACGAATCCCGCCACCAAAGGCACCACCAGCACATGAGCTCAAGCAGCAACCCGGTAACTCCACCAAGATCGACGAAGAACCAACCCCTACGAATCCTTGACGGCCGCGGCCGCCCAAACGTAGACTTGCCTTTGCGTCCTGCAAAGGACCCCGTGCGCCGGCGGCCCCAACGAGCCTCACCCAGCCGCCGCCACGTACACCCCGGGGTGTAGCGCAGCCTGGTAGCGCACTTGACTGGGGGTCAAGTGGTCGTCAGTTCAAATCTGGCCACCCCGACCATGCATAAATCACGTCCAGGACGTGTACGATGGGAATCCCGCGCTGAGCACTTCGGCGCGGGATTCCTCTTTCTGTCCCAAATACTGTCCCAAAGGCGTCCCGGCGTGCCAGGCGATGCAATCGGGAAACGCGGTCGAGATTTCTCATGATGCCAACCATTTGCTTCTGGTAATTGGCTACGCGTCGAACCGTGCGTTCCTCGAAGCTGACCGGCGCGCAGGCCCGCCACCTCGACGCTAAACGAGGCGCGGACTGTCTGCCCCTGTCTCGCCCGCTGACGGGCCGTGGTTTGTATCCCTCCTCCACCCCTGCCTGAACCTTGAAGGCGAGCCGTAGGATGGCTGCAAAAGAAAATCTCCGATCTCGACTTCTGGGATGCGTGCGACGCGCTCGTGAGCAGCCACGCGGTCACCGTCGATCGCCCGAGGGGCATGCGTCATCCACGACACCCGGAAATGGTCTACCCCCTCGACTACGGGTACTTGCAAGGCACCACCACAGGCGACGGTTCCCTAATCGATGTTTGGCTCGGAAGCCGTGGGGATACGGCCGTGATGGCAATCGCTTGCACCGTGGATCTTCTGAAGCGCGACGCAGAGTTGAAGCTTCTCCTGGGATGCACCGAGGACGAGATGCGGCTTGTAAACGAGTTCTTGAACTTAACTGAGACCCTTCGGTGCGTCCTGTTTAGGCGACCTGAATAGAAACTCCCGTCCCATGCTCGTGCCAACAATAGGTTTCCGCGCCCGACTGGCGTTCGACAGTGGGTAGGCACTGAATCGGCATGATTGCGCCGTCCCAGCCGGTGTTCCTGGGCTTGATGGCGTGAGGCGTGTTGTGACTACAGGATTTCAGGCCTTCTGGGGGCTGGGTACCTCGAGGTAACGCTTCGGGGGCTTGACGTTAACCGCGTCCAGCACGCGTTTCTGCTCGCTGGTGAGTTTGTTGGTTTGGGCGATGTTGCCGTGCTGGGTGGCGTGATAGCCCACCAACAATGGCCGGAAAACCTGCTTGAGCTGATGCCAGGTTTCACCCGATTCGTTCTCGGCGATCCTGATGAGCAGGAGCGCCAGCCAGCACAAGAGAACGTGTGCCTTGCTGCGGTCGCCGCGCCGGTGGTACACGGGCCTTACGTCCACCGTGTGCTTCAGGTCGCGGTTGACCCGCTCGATCTCGTGCAGTTGCTTGTAACCAAGCACCACGTCCTCAGTGCTGAGGTGATCGTCGCTGGTGCTGATCAGGTACTTCCCGTCCAGCTTCGCCTCGGCGGCCACCTTCGCCTTGTCGATGAGCAAGCGGCCGTTCTTCTGCTCTCTCAGGTAGCGCCCGAACACCTTGTGCGCCCTAAGGTCGCACACCGCCTTGGTATGCGTCTTGCCGCTCAGGTCGCCCAGGGCGGCCAGGCGCCGCTCCGCCTCGGCGATGATGTCGGCTCGTTTGCCCGCGTCGCGCTCGGCCTGCTCGGGGTTGTGCACCACCACGAAGCGGCGGCTGGTCACGCTGCCCTTGTTGGTGGTGACTTCCTTGACCCTCAGGCCGTTGTGCAGCGTCTTGTAACGCCCGGCTCGGGTCAGCGCCTCGGGCAGTTTGCCGTCCTTACCCAGCCGCATCTTCTCGCCCATGATGTAAGCATCCCCGGCGCCCTGCAAAGCGCGGCGGTTCTCGGCGCTGTTGAAGCCGGTGTCCATCACCATGATGACCCTGCCGAGCTTCCAGTCGTTCAGGTCGCGCTTCACCTCGGCCACTACCGAAACGTCCACCGTGTTGCCGGGCCACACCCAGCAACGAACCGGGATGCCGTCTCTGGTCACGGCGAAACCGAGCACCGCCTGCGCCAGATCAGCGCGACCGTCCTTGCTGTAACCACGCTTACGCAAGCCGGGCTCGACAGCACCGTCGTTGCCGCCCTCCTCGGCGCCGGCGTCCTCACCGTGGTCTTCACCTTCGATCTCGAAGTAGGTGCTGGTGGTGTCCACGAAGATCAGGTCGACCTCCAGGTTGAAGAGGTTCTTGACGCTCCAGAACACCTCGCGTTGGATGTCGTCATGCGCCTGAAGCAAGAAATCCATGGCGCGGTAGAGCTGCTGCACCTCCACCTCGGCCAAGCCCTCGACGTAAGCCACGTCGTTGATCCACGCTTCCGCGGCCAGCTTGCTGCCCGGAGATAACGCGCGCTGCGCCACCAACGCGAACAGCAGGCGCTCCACGTCGACCCCGAACTCCCGCTCACCGGACAACTTCTTCAGCACGCCGGCGATGCCGAGCCGCTGCCACAAGCCGTCCAGCAGATGCGCGCCGCCCAACTCCTTGGCGCCGAGGAACTCGAAGGGCGTCTCCAGCCCCAAACCCTCCCGGACGCTAGCGGCCTCGTCAGGCTCCAGGAAGCGCGCCATGCTGTTGATCAGGCGCTTCAGCGCCTCGGTGTCGAGGCTGTCCTTGCGTCCGAAGTTATGCAGGATCTTGGCCTGCACCCGGCCAGACTCGTCGCGCTCGTTATGCGCCAACTGCAGGTACTCGATGCCACGCGACCTCGTCGTCCGGATGTACACAGTGCCCACATGATACCAAGCCCGAGCGCGACCCACAAGAGCTTATCCACAGATTGTTGTGCCTACAGCATACCGCGCCGACCATGCCATACCCGCCCACGAACCGCGCCCCTCACGCAACACCGTCCACCGGATCACTCAGTTGTGCCCATTCGCTGTCGAACGCCAGCCCGAGTAGTCGGGCGCGGAAACCTCATCAACACTTGCCGGAAACGCCCTAGTCGGCGGCCTGCGTTTCGTCGGCGTCGGGGACGTCCTCGTCAGTTACATCCTCGTCAGGGATGTAAGCATCCATCGCGATGGCGGTACGACGGAGATCCTCTTGCTGCGGGTCCTGGTACGTATTCTGGGAAAAGGATACGTCCTGGTGACCCAAAACCTCACTCGTCAGCTTCGCTGACCCCGTGTCGTTCGTCGCAATCGTCATGAACGTGTGCCTCAAACCGTAGAGGGTGACGCTACGTTTGATCCCGGCCTTCTTGGCTATCGGCTTGACGTGACGCCTGAGGATATTTCGGCTATCCGCTGGCCGCCCGTCGAGGTCACCGAACACAAGGTCGAGGTCCTTGTCGTAGGCGCGAAGCTCAGTTTGGCGCTTCATGTGGTTCACGAGCACCGACCGGACGCGAGGTGATAGCGGCACGGGACGCTTGCTGCCCTTGGTTTTCGGCGGATCGAACCGAAACTGTCCGCCTGGTAGCAGGCTGAGTTTCCGCTCGACCTGGATCCAGGCTGAAGCGTACTGGGTTTCGTAGAGGGTCTTCTCTCACGCGGCCTGCCTCGGCAGGTCCAGGTTCTGATTGTAAGCAGCCTCGTACTTCACGGGGCTGAGGTAACCGAGCTTCGAATGCAGGCGGCGTTCGTTGAACCACGCCACCCACGCCGTGGTGGCGGTCTCGATCTCCTGCCGGGAGGTCCACGCCCGGCCGCCGGGGCGGATGAGCTCCGCCTTGTAGAGCCCGATGGTGCTCTCGATTAGCGCGTTGTCGTAGGCGGTGCCGACCCTACCGATGCTGCCGGCCATGCCGTGATCGAGGAGCTTCTGGCTGAAGGCCAAGCTGGTGTATTGACTGCCGGCATCGCTGTGAACTATGACGCCCTGCCCGGTGAAGCTCGGGTTGGTGCGCTTCCTGACGCTGATGGCCTGGTCCAGCGCCTTGGTAACGAGCTGCGCGCCCATGCTGGTGGCTACCGTGAAGCCCAGGATGCGCCGGGAGAACACGTCCTGCAGGAACGAGACGTAGACCGTGCCCTCGCGGCTAGCAACGTAGGTGAAGTCCGACACCCACACCGTGTCGGGCGCCTCCAGGCTCCAGTTGCGCTGCACCAGGTCAGGCGCGCGCGTAGCGCCTACCTCCGGGTAGGTGGTGCGCACGCGCTTGCGGCGCGTAGCGCCCCGGAGGCCGGCTAGGCGCATGATGCGCGCCACCTGGTCGCGGCCAGCAGCCACCCGCCTGTGCTTCAGTTCCTGCCATACCTTCCGGATGCCGTAGCACTCGTAGTTGGCGTAGAACACGCCCCTGACTTCGACCAGCAGGCGCTGATCGGACATGGCCCTGGCTGATAGCGGCCTCTTCTTGAAGGCGTAGTAGGTGCTGGGGGCGATCTGGTAATCGTGGTCCCGTAGGACACGGCAAATCGGCTCGACCCCGAACTGATGCTTGAAAGCATCGATGTAGGCAACCACTACTTCAGTTTGCGGTCGAGCTCCGCGGCGGCGAAAAACGCCGAAGCCGTCTTGAGGATCTCGTTAGCGCGCTTCAGCTCGGCGTTCTCGCGCCGCAGGCGCTTCAGCTCCTCGTGCTCGCTGCTCGTCACGCCCGGCCGCTCGCCGGCGTCGACCTCGGCGCGCCTCACCCAGCCGCGCATGGTGTCGATGGGGATGCCTACCAACTCATGAACGCGCCGGAACGAAGCCGTAGCTGACTCCTCGGGCGCCTCGCTGCGGCGCTCCTTGAAGAGCCTGATTACTCGTTCTCGCGTCTCGGGATCGTACTTGCTTGCCATGACCCATTCTCTCCAATCGGGGGAGAAAAGAGTCGCTACCGAACCCAGTACGCTTCACCGACTGATAGCCCTCGTTATCATGTGGCGCCCGTAGGAGGGAGCGTCTCAAACGGCGGCAGAGCACAACGA
>CALCHY010000021.1 GCA_937907415.1 uncultured Trueperaceae bacterium | reverse complement strand
TGCACGCGTCGGTCGGGGCGACCGGAGCGCGAGAGCTCGTGCCCTTCGCCCGGCACCCTGAAGAACTCCGTCTCCGCCTTGCCGAGGCGTTTCAGCACCGAGAACAGCTGCTCACCCTGCTCGATAGGGCAGCGGTAGTCCTCCTCGGAGTGAACTATCAGCAGGGGCGTCGTTATCTTGTCAGCGAAGCGGATGGGGCTTTGCCGCCACAACGCCTCGGCGTCACCCCACGGCACTCCGCCGATCTCGCGCTCGACGAACCACGGCCCGATGTCGGAGGTGCCGTACATGCTCGTCCAGTTACAGATGCTGCGCTGGGTGACGGCGGAGCGGAAGCGCGTCGTCTGCCCGACCAGCCAGTTCGTCATGAAGCCACCGTAACTGCCACCCGTGAGGTGCAGCGGCGCGTCCTTGCGGCCCAGCCTGGCGTGGCCGGCCTCGGCGAAGGCCATGACGTCGTCAGCGTCGACCGAGCCGTAGTTGCCGAGGAAGCTGGTCGCGAAACTGAAGCCGTAACTGCTGCTCCCGCGCGGGTTGCCGAAGATGACGGCGTACCCCTTGGCCGCCAAGAGCTGGAACTCGAGGTTGAAGCCGTAACCGTAGTTCGTGTGCGGCCCCCCGTGCACTTGCACGACGGCAGCGCCGTCGGCGCGCGCCTTCGCCGGCCTCAGCAGCCAGTAAGGCGCGTCGGCGGCGCCCGCGGCGAACGGTCCTTCGGGAGCGACGAGGGTGAGGCGCCGGCTCCAGGCGTTGTTGACGCGGCTGACTTGCGACTCGCGGCCGCCGCGCCAACGGGCGTAGACCTCACCAGGACGGTCGGGGTACTCGGCCGTGAACAGCGCCTCCAGCTCACTGTTGTCCCGCGGAACGGTGAAGCCGGTGACGACGCGCCGTTCAGGCTGGAGCACTTCCACGTCGCCTGTCAGGTCTATGCGCGCCAGCCCGCTGGCGCCCTCAGCGTTCAGGTTGATGAGTAGGCTGCGGCTATCCGGGCTCCATGCTGGCGCGGAGGAGTACGTGCCGTAACGGCTATCGCCGCCAGCGCTAGGTGGCGTTACGCGCTCGCCGGAGATCAAACGCGGTTGGCTGCGCTTCTCGCCTAGGTCGAGAACCCACACGCCTGACTCGGAAGCGACGTCGTCCTGCACTTGGCTGGCCGTGTACGCCAGCCACTTGCCGTCAGGCGAAGGTACGAGCGTCGAGACGCCGATGAGCTCTGGCAAGCGGACGGCGTGGGCGCCGGTCTTGAGGTCGACGGTGACCAGGTCGGTCGTGAAGTCGCCGCGCGGCCGCTCGCCCGCCATGACGAGGGCCCAGAGCGTGAGTCCGTCGGGCGCGACCGCGATGAGGGTGGGGGAGCCAGGCAGGTCGGTTAGTTTGCGGGTCGCCCCACTTCCCGAATCGACGACGTGAACTTGCGCCGGAGTCGTCGGCAGCACCCCAGCCCCGTCTGCGCGCCAGTAGCGCTTCGTTATGCGCCGGGGAAGACCGTTCTTCGCGCCAAGGTCCTCGTAATCGTCTAGCGTTACGTACGCAAGCTGATCGCCCTCAGCCCACGCGAACGACATGACCCCCGTCTTGTGCTCGGTGACGCGCTTAGGTTCGCCCCCGTCGAGCGGCATGACGTACAGCTGCGGTCGTCCCCCCGCCTCGGCCACGCGCAGGAAGGCCACGCGGTCGCCGCTTGGTGAGTAGCGCGGCTTGGTGTCGGCGTACTCGCCGCGCGTGAAACTGTCGCCGCCCTGCTTGGCGAGGTTCCTGCTGAGGTGCAATCGGCTGCGGTAGCGCGGCGGGGCTGCGTCGGCGCCACCTTTGGCGCCGTTGCCGCTTGACACGATGTCGGTGACGACCCAGATGGCCGAACGCCCATCCGGCGCCACCTGCACGTCCGATACCGTTGCCAGCGTCAGCAAGTCACTGCTCTTCACGCCTCTTGCCATGACTGACTACCGTTCCGCGCCGCGCTTGGGCGCCTTGACGTTCGACCGCGCCGAAACCGCGGCGTAAAGCAGGATCCCGGCCGCGACGCCGGCGTTGAGCGAGCTGACGCGGCCTGCGAGGGGTATCGCTACGAGCTCGTCGCAGCGTTCACGCACTAGGCGGCGCATGCCGTCGCCCTCCGAGCCGATGACCAACGCCACTGGCCTGGCCCAATCGAGGTCGCTCGGGTCGTTGGTCGCACCGCCGTCTGCGCCGTACACCC
>CALCHY010000020.1 GCA_937907415.1 uncultured Trueperaceae bacterium | reverse complement strand
CCGTCGTCAAAGCCACGGCGGGCAAGGGTCAGGCGGCGCTTGACGAGATCCTCGCAACCGACGCGGGCGCTCTGCGCCTCGGCGAGGTGGCCCTGGTGCCAGCCTCCAGCCCCATCGCCAAGGCGGGCATCCTCTTCCTAGAGACGCTCTTCGACGAGAACGCTGCCTGCCACATCGCCTTGGGCCGCGGTTACGTCAACTGCGTGCAGGGCGCCCAGGAGATGAGCCCCGACCAGCGCCTGGCGAGCGGCCTCAACGACTCCCTCGCCCACGTTGACTTCATGATCGGCTCCAGCGCCATGGATGTCGACGGCGAACTACCAGACGGCAGCACGGAACCCGTCATGCGGCAAGGGGAGTGGGTGGGCTGACAGACGCGCCCACGGTTGCCGACGCCCGCCGGGTCCTGCACGAGGTCTTCGGCTATCACGAGTTCCGCGGCGCACAGGAGCAGGTCATCGACCAGCTCCTTGGCGGCGGCGACGCGCTCGTGCTCATGCCCACCGGCGGCGGCAAGTCACTCTGCTACCAGATCCCGGCGTTGCTGCGGCCCGGCGTGGCGGTGGTGGTGTCGCCGCTCATCGCCCTGATGCACGACCAGGTGACGGCGCTGCGCCTAGCCGGGGTCAAGGCCGCGTACCTCAACTCCAGCCTCGAAGCTAGCGAGGCGCGCGACGTCGAACGCGACCTGCTCGAGGAGCGCCTCGACCTCATCTACGTAGCGCCCGAGCGCCTGCTCACCCCAGGCTTCCTGTCGCTCCTCGACCAGGCCCAGGTCAGCCTCTTCGCTATCGACGAGGCGCACTGCGTTTCGCAGTGGGGTCACGACTTCAGGCCGGAGTACATCGGGTTGAGCTTGCTGGCGGAGCGCTACCCGGAAGTGCCGCGCATAGCGCTGACGGCCACGGCCGACGCAGCCACGCGCCGCGAGATCGTCGACAAGCTGCATTTGCAGAGTGCGCGGCGCTTCATCTCCAGCTTCGACCGGCCGAACATCGATTACCAGGTCGTCGAGAAGGTCGACGCCCGCGCGCAGTTCCTGGCGTTCTACCGCGCGAAGCACGTCGGGCACGCTGGCATCGTCTACTGCCTCTCGCGCCGCAGCGTTGACTCCACCGCCGCTTGGCTCGTGAGCAAGGGCGTCAACGCCATCCCATATCACGCCGGCCTCGACGCTGGCGTGCGCCGCACCAATCAAGAGCGCTTCTTGCGCGAGGACGGCGTGGTGGTCGTCGCCACCATCGCGTTCGGCATGGGGATCGACAAGCCCGACGTGCGCTTCGTCGCTCACCTCGACCTCCCCAAGAGCCTCGAGGGTTACTACCAGGAGACGGGCCGTGCTGGCCGCGACGGCGGACCGTCAGACGCCTTCATGACTTACGGCCTGGCCGACGTGGTGCAGATCAGCCGCATGCTGGCGGCGGGGGAGGGTAGCGAGGCGTTCAAACGCGTCGAGCGGCAGCGGCTCGAGGCGCTCCTGGCTTACTGCGAGACGGCAGGTTGCCGCCGCCAGTCGCTGCTCGCGTACTTCGGTGAAGCGTTGGCCGAGCCGTGCGGCAACTGCGACACTTGCCGCGAGCCCGTCGCTCAGTTCGATGGCACCATCGCCGCCCAGAAGCTCCTCTCAACCGTCATGCGTACCGGGCAGCGTTTCGGAGCTGGCCACTTGATCGACGTGCTGCTCGGTAAGCACACGGAGCGCACCGCGAAATTCAATCACGAGAGCCTGAGCACGTTCGGCATCGGCGCCGAGCTCGACGCCGATGGTTGGCGTTCAGTGGTGCGGCAGTTGTTGGCTAACGGCCAACTATTGCCAGACCCGGATGGCTTCGGCGGGTTGGTCGTCGGCCCGGGCGCCGCCGCCGTCCTGCGCGGTGAGCAGCAGGTGCGTTTGCGCCGCGACCGACAGGTAGCGCGGCCCAGCGCTAAGCGGCTGCGCGGTGCGTCCGCCGTGGCAGACGTTCCCGCCGACTCCACGCCAGAGGACGAGGCGTTGTTCCAGGCGCTGCGCCAGCTGCGCGCCGAGCTCGCCAAGGAGCAGGGCGTGCCACCCTACGTGGTGTTTCACGACAAGACGCTGCGGGAGATGGTGGCCGTGCGGCCAAGCAGTCTGGCTGCGCTGCACGCGGTGCAGGGCGTTGGCGACACGAAGCTCGAGCGCTACGGCACGCGGTTCCTCGAAGTGTTGGCTAGTTGAGGGGGGGTTCGTTTGGCCCGCAGGCCGGTAGAGACCCGGAGGGCCCGGCGCTGCCACGCCGGAATCCCGGGTGTTG
>CALCHY010000019.1 GCA_937907415.1 uncultured Trueperaceae bacterium | reverse complement strand
AGCGCCTGCGACTACACCTTCCACATCGGGGTCTCGAAGTTCGACGCCAAGACGGAAGCGCAACTCCGTGAGATCGTCGCGGACGGCATGACCTCCTTCAAGGTCTTCCTCTCTTACAAGGGCTTCTTCGGCATCAACGACGAGGAGCTCTTCCGCACCCTCACCCTCGCCAAGGAACTAGGCGTGATCGTGGCGGCGCACTGCGAGAACGACGAACTCGTCGCGCAACTACAGGCGCAGCTCCTGGCGGCGGGCAAGACGGGGCCGGAGTGGCACGAGCCGTCGCGGCCGGAACGCGTCGAGGCCGACGGCACCAACCACTTCGCGACCTTCCTCGAGATAACCGGCGCGCGCGGCTACGTCGTGCACCTGAGTTGCGAGCCGGCGCTCGAGGCGGCCCTAGCCGCCAAGGAGCGCGGGGTGCAGCTCGCCATCGAGTGCGTCGTGCCGCACTTGGTGCTTGACAAGAGCTACGCGGAACGACCGGACTTCGAGGGCGCCAAGTACGTGATGTCGCCGCCGCTGCGCGACAAGCGCAACCAGAAGCCGCTGTGGGACGCGCTTAACGCCGGGCTCATCGACACGGTGGCTACCGATCACGCGCCGTTCGACTTCACAGGCCAGAAAGAGCTCGGCAGGGAAGACTTCACCAAGATCCCGAACGGCATTCCCACCATCGAGGACCGCGTCAACCTCCTCTACACGTACGGCGTCAGCCGCGGCCACCTCTCGCTAGAGCGCTTCGTTAACGCCGCCAGCACGCGCGCGGCGCAACTCTTCGGGCTTTACCCACGCAAGGGCACCATCGCCGTCGGCGCAGACGCCGACCTCGTGGTCTACGACCCCAACTACCGCGGTCGCATCAGCGCCACCACGCAGGCGATGAACGTCGATTACTCAGGGTTCGAGGGCGTAGAGATCGACGGGCGCCCGTCCGTCGTCACCGTGCGCGGTCAAGTGGCCGTGCGAGACGGCAAGTTCGTTGGCGACCCAGGCCGCGGCCGCCTCCTCAGGCGCACGCGGGCAGAGTAGGCGGCCTCAGTGTCTGATGCCCCCGTCATCATCGACGTTCAAGGAGTCTCGAAGCTTTTCCGTGTCGGCAAGACCGACGCCATCGCGTTGCAGGACGCCAACCTTCAGGTAACGGAGGGCCAGTTCGTCAGCCTCATCGGTCCATCCGGCTGCGGCAAGACCACCCTCATGCGCCTCGTCGCCGACCTCATCGAGCCGACGAGCGGCCGCATCACGGTGGCGGGCAAGACCCCGAAGGAAGCGCGGGCGGCGCGCGAGTACGGTTACGTCTTCCAGGCGCCAGCCCTCTACGACTGGCGCAACGTCATCAACAACGTCATGTTGCCGCTCGAGATCATGGGGTACTCGAAGGCGGAGCGGCGCACGCGGGCGGAAGAGATGCTGCAGATGGTCGGCCTCGAGAACTTCCACCGCTCGTACCCATGGCAACTGAGCGGCGGCATGCAGCAGCGCGTGTCCATCGCCAGGGCCTTGGCGTTCGACCCGAAGCTCCTCCTCATGGACGAACCGTTCGGCGCCCTCGACGAGATCACGCGCGAGACCATGAACTTCGAACTCCTGCGCCTGTGGCGCCAGACGGGCAAGACGGTCGTGTTCGTGACTCACTCCATCGCAGAGGCCGTGTTCCTCTCGTCTCACATCGTGGTCATGACGGCGCGGCCAGGCAAGATCCGGGAAGTCATAGAGGTCGACCTGCCGTACCCACGCGATTCCGAGACGCGGGAGACGGAAGGGTTCTTCGAGTTGACGACTCGGGTGCGCGAGGCGCTGCGCGTAGGCAAGGATGAGGGGCCAGCAGCGTCCGCACCACGCACGCGTCCATTAGCCAAGGTCGGGTACTGAGTGGCGGCGTCGCGGCCCCGCGTGCTCGTGCCGCTCAAGCGGAGGTTGGTGGCTGCGCTGCCCGTTGTCGTGGTCCTCGCGATCGCGTTCGTGCTCATGTACCCGATCGCCCTGTGGTTAGGGCTGCCCCTCGCCAAGCTGCGCATGGACAACGTCGCGAACTGGGTGACGGTGACGACGGCGCCGCACGCCTTGGCGGAAGCGCCGGCCGACCCGACCGCTGGCGCGGCGGCGGGTGCGAGCCTGGCGTTCGGCGGCGCGCCAGCGAACTTGAGTAGCGAGCGCGCCGTGCTCACCTACGGCGGCCAACCGCTAGCTGCACGCTTCGGGCTGGAGGACGGCGTTGCGGTCCTGCGAAGCGCCATCCCTGGCCCGCTGTTCGCCTGGGGCGCTGAGTTGACTGGCCCGCTAGACGCTGGCCACGTGTACGTGCTTCCGGAAGGCACTGACCCCGGCGCGGCGCTATACCTCGCGGACCGGCTGTTGCTTCCCGGCGCCACGGAGGCCGTTGAGCGGCCAGACGGCGTGCAGACCGTGTTCTCCTTCCCTGACGACGCCGGTGGTCCCGTGATCGTCGGTCACACCGTCCTGCTCGAAGGTGATGGGTTCGTGGCCGACGACCACCTGGTCACGCTCAGCGCTCCCGCTCCCTTCAACTCCGTAGTGCGGCGCGTTAGCGGCGATTACGCCGTCGTCGACGCGGCGAGTGGCACGGTGGCGTTGGCCGTAGCCAGCTCCGCGGCCCCACGTGCGGCGGCAGCGAGCCTCGCCATCGCCGAGCTCCTGGTCGGTGAGGTTGACGGAGTCAACCGCAAGTTCCAGTTGCAGCATGCGCCGCTCGTCGAATCCGACGCGCAGCGCCGCATCATGCTTGACGGCACGGAGCTATCCGCCGCGGCCGAGCGGCCACTAGAGCGCGTGGACGGTGGGCGCGCGACCTTCACCTTCGCTGGCGAGCGCGGCGTGGTGACGATCAACGGCGCCGAGGTGGAGGAGGGGAGCGGCTTCTCGCGCTCCGGCAACACCATCACCTTCGCCACCCCACCCGTGCGCAACGCGGCCATCAGGCAGTACGCCGACTACTTGGTCAGCGACTCGACGACGGGAACGATCACGCTGGCCGTCGCGCCGCCAGCGGGCAGCAGCCTGTGGGCGCCGACCTACACGTACTACGACCATCCCGCGTGCGGTGCCACCGAACTCGAGTGCTTCTTGAGCATGCCGCAGCACCCCATGCCGTTCCCGAACTGGATCGCCAAGCGGCTGGGGCCGTTCTTCGGCGCGTACGCCCTCTCTGACTCGCGTAACGTGGTGCGGGCAACGCTCTACACGGCGGGCGGCACCCTCACGGCGCTCCTGCTCGGCGGCATCTTCGGCGTGCTGCTCGCCATCCTGTTCGTGGCCGTCAGGCCGCTCGAGCAGGCGCTCCTCCCATGGGTCATCGCTTCGCAGACGGTGCCGATCATCGCCCTCGTGCCCGTGCTGCTACTGCTACTCGGTAACGTTGGGGTGACGGTGCAGACGAGCCTCGTGCCCGCCGCGCTCATCGGCGCCTACATCGCGTTCTTCCCAGTTACGGTCGGTACCGTGACCGGGCTGCGTTCGGTCGACCCCCTGTCGCTCGACCTCATGAAGAGCTACGCCGCCTCGCCCGTTCAGCTCTTCTGGAAGGTGAGGTTCCCGGCGGCCGTGCCTTACCTCTTCGTCAGCCTCAAGCTTGGCGCCGCCGCCGCCCTCGTTGGCGCCCTGGTGGCCGAGACGGAGTCGAACAACCGCCTTGGCCTCGGATACGCCATCGTCGGGCAGGTGCAGGCCGGCAACGTGTCGGACGTCTGGATTCTGCTCTTCATCTCGGCCATCCTCGGGATCGGCCTCGTGTCCATCGTTGGCCTGCTGCAGCGCTTCATCGCGCCGTGGGAGCGGAGGTGATGGGCATGGAAGTCGACGCCATTGGCGCCGCTGAAGTCACGCGCCGCACGCAGTGGCGGCCGCACTGGCCGACCCTCGCGCTGCTCATGGTCGCGCTCGCAGGACTGGCTGGGCCGTTCGAGACGGGCGGCCAAGCGTACTTGGTCGCCGGCGGCGCTGCCCCGCTGACCAGCGGCTTGGCGCTCCTGCTCCTGCTCGGGGCGGCCGTCCTACCCACCGTGTGGGGCAGCCCTTGGGTCGTGCCTGCCGCCACCCCGCTCGCCCTGGTGGCCGCGTTCGGTGCGATCTACGCCCAGCGCTCGCTTGCTGGCAGCGCGGGTTGGGGCTACTGGCTCGTGCTCCTAGGCGGGCTTGCCGCGGCAGCTACCGCCGCCGGACGCATAAGCGTCATCGAACTCGAGAGTGACGCGCCGCGCTGGCAGCACCGCATGCAGCGCAGCGTGCCAGCGGCGACGGTAGCGTTCCTAGTGCTGCTCGCCTGGGAGGGGCTCGTGGTCGGCTCGCGGGTTCCAAAGGGCATCTTCCCGCGCGTGTCGCACATCTGGGCCGCCTTCCTCGGGTCGTGGCGCGTGCTGCTGGCGGACGCCTACCTCACGTTCGTCAAGGAAGTCCTCTTCGGTTTCGCCGTCGGGCTGACTGGCGGTTTCCTCGTTGGCAGCGCCATCGCGTTCAGCCGCTTCCTGCAACGCGGCTTCCTGCCCCTCGCCACCGCCTTCGGCGCGGTGCCCATCGTAGGCCTCGCGCCGGTCTTGGGGCGCGCGCTGGGCGTCGACTGGGAGTCGAAGGCGGCCGTTGTCGTCATCGTCACGTTCTTCCCGGTGGTTCTCAACACCGTGCAGGGCCTCACCCTCGTCGACCCGTTGAAGCTCGAGCTACTCCGGTCGTACGCCGCCAGGCCGCTCAAGGTCTTCTTCTCCCTGCGCGTGCCCAACGCGTTGCCTTACCTCTTCAACGCCCTCAAGGTCGCCGTGGTGGTCGGCGTGGTCAGCGTGATCGTCGCGGAGTTCCTCATTCCCGGCCCGCCGACAGGCTTAGGGCAGCGCATCAGCCTCTCTGCGCACCGCGGCGCGTTCGACATCGTGTTCGCGGCTATCATGGTCTCAAGCCTGATCTCGATGGCCTTGTACGCGGTCATCATCTTCCTGGAGCGCATGTTCACCGCTTGGCACCCGATGTCGAGGGGGTCATGAGTATGTGAACCTTGACGGCTCGCCCCCGCGTACGACTAGCAGCTCAGCTGTAACTCCAACGGAGGTAACGCATGAAACGCACACTGTATGCCCTATTCGCCCTGCTCCTACTCGCCGTGCCAGTCGGGATGGCGCAGAACCTCATCCCCGTCAACTTCCAATCCAAGTGGTTCCCGCAGGCGCAGTTCGCGGGTTACTTCGTGGCGCAGGATAAGGGCTTCTACGCCGAGGAAGGCCTCGTCGTGACCGTGCTGGACGGCGGTAACGTCAACCCGACCGTGGCGGTGGCGTCCGGTAACGCAGACTTCGGCACGGACTGGGTGGCGAACATCCTCACCCAACGTGATCAGGGCCTCAACGTCGTGAACATCGCGCAGATGTACCAGACCTCCGGTTACCGCCTGGTCGCTCTCAAGAGCAGCGGCATCGAGACCATCGCTGACATGGCCGGCCGCAAGGTGGGCGTGTGGGCGTTCGGTAACGAGTTCGCGGCTGAGGCCGTGTTCTCCGCCGCTGGCCTCACCTCCAACCTCGACCCGACCGTGACCAACCCGGACGTCGACGCCGTGGTCTACGCCTTCGACCCGTCGCTCGTGTTCCCCAACGAGGTGGACGTGGCCAGCGCCATGACCTACAACGAGCTCGACCAGATCGTCGGCTTGGGCTACGACCTCTCGACCTTGAGCATCCTCAACCCGGCCGACATCGGCGCCGACCTCCTCGAGGACAGCATCTTCGCCACGCCAGCCACGCTAGCCACCACGAACTTCAAGGGCTCGGGCCTCTCCGGCGCCGAAGTGGCGCAGCGCTTCCTGCGCGCCTCCATCCGCGGTTGGGAGTACGCCATCGCCAACCAAGAGGAGGCCGTCCAGATCGTGCTCGCCAGCTGCGGTGACACCTGCGCAGGCTCCGGCAGCCGCCAGAGCCCGCTCATCCACCAGACCTGGCAGATGGCAGAGGTCGCCAAGCTCGTCAAGCCAACGGCAGACACCGCCGTCGGCGCCCTCGACCAGGCGGCCTTCGAGCGCTCCGTCAAGCTTCTCGTCGACGTCGGCCTCATCAACACGGCCTACACCTGGGAAGAGGCCGTAGACCCGAGCATCTACGCTGCCATCCAGTAGCGTCATCAAGTAGTCAGCGGCGTGGCAGCCACCATCGCGGGGCTGCCACGCCGCTTTACGTTCGGCGTCCGCCGTCGACGCGCGCACACTGCCCACAACATAGGCAACGCGCTATACTCCCTCCTCGCGCACCCGTTCGTTCCCGCGAACGCGCGCATGGAGGACCGTGACCCAAGCAACTGCTACTGTCAAGCAACCGGCTACTGGCAGCCATCAGGCGCAACCAAGCGCGCCGCGCTTCAGCGCCCGCGAACGCAACCTCACATTCGCGGGCCTCTTGGTGGTCTTCCTCCTCGGCGCTCTCGACCAGACCATCGTGTCGACGGCCATGCCGCGCATCATCGAGCACCTGGGCGGTCTGAACCTCTACACCTGGGTCACGACGGCCTACTTGCTGGCCTCGACGGTCATGGTGCCGATCTACGGCAAGCTCTCCGACGATTTCGGCCGCAAGCCGATCCTCGTCTTCGGGGTGATCGTCTTCCTGATCGGCTCCGCGTTGAGCGGCCTAGCTGGCGAGTTCGGTGACCTGCCCCTATTCGGCGGCGGCATGACCCAACTCATCGCCTTCAGGGCCCTGCAGGGCTTGGGTGGCGCCGCGCTCTTCTCGAGCGCGTTCGCCATCATCGCAGACATGATCCCGGCCGCCGAACGCGGCAAGTACCAGGGGCTGTTCGGCGGCGTGTTCGGCATCGCCGCCGTGCTTGGGCCGCTAGTCGGCGGGTTCTTCACGGACATGGGCGACACGAACCTGCTCGGCATGACCATCGCCGGGTGGCGGTGGGTGTTCTACGTGAACTTGCCCATCGGGTTGCTCGCGCTGTTCATGATCGCGCGCGTCATGCCGTCGTTGCCAGCAGCCGGGCGTAAGGGCAACCTCGACCTCGTTGGCGCCGCGCTTATCGTCACGACCTTCGTGCCGATGCTCCTCGCACTCACGTGGGCGGGCACGACCTACCCGTGGTCCTCGCCGATCATCATCGGCATGCTCGCGTTCTCGGCGGTGTCGCTGGTCGCGTTCATCTTCGTGGAGCGCCGCGTTTCGGACCCCATGCTGCCGCTCGCCCTGTTCAAGATCCGCGTGTTCACGATGGCGAACCTCGCTTCGTTCGTCATCAACGTGGCGTTCCTCGGCATCGTCATGTTCCTCCCGCTCTTCATGCAGCTCGTACTCGGCGTTTCCGCCACGAACTCGGGCTTCACGCTCCTCCCCCTGATGAGCGGCATGATCGTCAGTTCGTTCCTTGCGGGCCTGCTCGTCACGAAGACGGGACGCTACAAGCCGATCATGATCGGCGGCTCCGTCATCCTGCTTATCGGGGCGGCGCTGCTGACTGGCATCAGCCTCGACTCGACCCTGTTCGGCCTCGGGTGGCGCATGGTCATCATCGGTGTCGGCCTCGGGCCGGCGCAGAGCCTGTTCACCCTCGCCGTGCAGAACTCCGTGCCGTTCGCTGCCATGGGTGTCGCGACGAGCGCTAGCCAGTTCTTCCGCCAGATCGGGTCCGTCATCGGCCTAGCCATCTTCGGCACGCTCCTGACGATCGGCGTGCAGCGCGAGGTTCCGAAGTACGTGCCTACTATCGCCGGGGTGAGCCAAGAGTTCGACCTCAACTCGTTAGGCGTCGCCGGCGAAGCGGGCGCTGGCGCACCGAGCGGCCTCCAAAGCGAGCTGACCGCAGCGTTCGGCGCCCTGCAGCAGCAAGTCGCTGCCACCGTTGCGGGCGACCAGGCCGCCGCGCTGGCGCTGGCATCCAACCCCGACCTGCCAGAGGCCGTGCGCACGTTCGGTGAACAGGCGCCGAGCCTCACGCTGGCCGAGCGCGAGAGCCAGGCGCCTGCGGTCTTCGGCGAGGTGCAGAGTTACGTCCAGGGACTAGGTGAGCGCTTCCAACACGGCATCAAGACGGGCTTCGCCGTCGCCATCCGCCTGCTGTTCCAGGTGAGCTTCGTCATCCTGCTGCTCGGCTCCGCCATCATTCCGTTCATCCCAGGCCTGCCGCTCCGCAAGGTCGCCGCCATCGACGCAACGCGCTCGAGAGCGCACGCCGACTAGGCGGAGCTGCTCACGAGCTGACTGCGCTCCTCAGGAAACGCTCACGTTCCGCGCCCGAGTGTTCTAGAGTTAGGTGCTCTCAACGCGCGGAGGTACCTACCATGGGCGACGACACAGTCTCAGCCCGGTTGCGGCCCCGCCGTTAACGGCGCCGATCACTTGGAGGTAAACGCGATGGAAAGCTGGTTACCCGTAATCATTCAGATCGTTGCTGGCCTCATCGGTGGCAACCTCGCCGGCTCGGCTAACAAGAAGGGCGGCCTCGGCGGGCTGCTCGGCTCGCTCGTCGGAGCGGTAGGCGGCCTGGGCGGCGGTCAGCTTCTTGGCGCCCTCGGCGTCGGGGGGAGCTCCTCGACCGACCTCATGTCGATCATCAGCGACGTGGTGGGCGGCGGTGCTGGCGGCGCGATCCTCGCCGGCGTAGTTTCGATGCTCAAGGGTGGCAGCGCCAAGAAGGCCTAAGCAACGGCGGAACCTGAACACGGGCGCCGCGGCTACGCGGCGCCTTCACTTTTGAGCAGCTCCTCTACGCGCGGCCTGACTGCTTGCGCTGCCTGGCTGTCGAGGAACCCCAGGCGTGTACGGCGCTCGAGCACGTCGTCCGCCGAGTGCGCGAACTCGTTGTCTCGCGCGTAAACGACCTCAGCCTCGAGGTAGGGGAGGTCAGGGGCAAGGCGCTCACCAAGGCCGGCCGCCGCAAGACGCGCAACGTGCGGAGCGCAGTCGCCGTACGAACTGTTGAGGTGTGCGGCCACGTCCGGCGCCAAGCCGAACTCGGTAACGAGCCGCGCGCCGCCATCGGCGACGTGACCGGTAGCGCCAACTAGCTTGAGGGTCTCGGTCACGCTGCCGCGTAGCGGTGCTAGTTGGGCGTGGCTCACGGCCACGTCGACCGCGTCCTCCGCCATGCGTCTGTAAGTCGTCCACTTGCCGCCAGTGATGCTGATGAGGCCGCTGCCGCTCACGAGGATGGTGTGGTCGCGCGAGATGCGCGCGGTGCCGTGAGCAGTGCTCACCGTGCGTTTGACGCCGTGGTGGGTCGTGTCCTCGTCAGTCAACTGTCCAACCACCTCCTGCTGCACTAGCGGGCGGAGGCCAGACCAGGACGCGAGCACGTCGCTGCGCTCAACCGGCAAGTCGAAGTAGTGCTGCACGTGGCGGAGGATATAGGCGACGTCGACCTCGGACGCTTTCGGATCCTCCTCGACTGGCGCCGGGTTGTCGGTCGTGCCAACCAACGTGCGCCCGAGCCAGGGGAGCAAGAAGAGCACCCTGCCGTCCTCCGTCTTGGGAATGAGGAGGCCCGTGTCTGGCGGGCTGAAACGTGCTGGGAGCACGACGTGCACGCCTGAGCTCGTCTTGAGGATCTCTTGAGTGCCAGGGTCGTCGAGCTTGCGCAACGCGTCAACGAACGGCCCGGTGGCGTTGATGACGGCCTTGGCCTTCACCTCCACCTCCCCGCCGTCCCCTGGCAGGCTGCCGATCGCGCTCACGCCCGTCACGTGGCCGGCCTGCTTGAGGAGTTCGGTGACGCCGACGTAGTTGAGCACGACAGCGCCCTCGCGCGCGGCCGTCAGCGCCAGCGTCACGTTCATGCGTGCGTCATCGAACTGCCCGTCGTGGTACTCGACCGCGCCGCGCAGGCCCTCATGGCGCAACATCGGGAAGCGCTCAGTTGCCTGATCGCGGTTGATGAGCCGGCTCGGCTTGAGGTTGGCGCGGCCTGCGAGCATGTCGTAAAGCTTGAGGCCCGTGAAGTAGTAAGGCAGCTCGAGAGCGCCGTAGATGGGGGTGAGGAGCGGGAGCGGGTGCGCCAGGTGCGGAGCGTTGTGTAGTAGGACGGCGCGCTCCTTCAGCGCCTCGCGCACGAGGTGGAACTGGGAGCGGTCAGCGTGCTTGACGGCCTGTTCGAGGTAGCGCACGCCGCCATGCACGAGCTTGGTGCTGCGGCTGCTGGTGCCAGACGAGAAGTCGTGGCGTTCGAGGAGCACAGTTTTGAGGCCGCGAGTGGCGGCCTCTAGCGCGATGCCCGTGCCGGTAGCTCCGCCACCGACGACGACCACGTCGAACTCCTCGCGCCTGAGGCGGTCGAATGCTGTTGTGCGCTGGCTGCTCAACGTGCCCCTCTCCCCTGATCGTAGTGCGGCGAGCCGCCGCAACTGAAAGGTGTAGGTATCGAGCCTAGCAAGTCGACGCCAAGCGCGCCAGAGTGACGAGCGGCAGCATGGCAGCGTGACCAGTGCCACAAACCCCTCGAGCAGTCGGACTTAACGTGTCGTAAGTACCGCGCCGACCAGCCAGGATGGCGCGGCCCAGAGGTGCGTGGACGCCACGCTCCGACAGGCAACTGGACCGCGGTCAGCCGGGCTCCCTAGCGGCGCAGCTTTGGAGGAGCGTTATGGGCACCGTCGTCTTGGCAATCGGCTCCGGCATGTTGATCGGCTCAGCGTTGCTGCTGTATTGGTTCTTCGCGCGGCCAGGGGTGAAGGTGCCCGCTGGCGTTTCTTCGCTCGAGATCGCCGACTACCCGCGAGTGGCTGGCCTCTTCGAAGGCATGATGATGTTCGCCTTCGGGGCGTTCCTCTTCATCTTCGGTTTGACCTGGCTCATCTCGGGCGGCGCGACCGGCTGAAGTTCGGCACGTAGCTGGCGACTACCCGCAGCCAACTTAGGCTCCGGTAAGATTCGGTGTGGCAGTTACGCGTCGGCGAGGGAAGCTCCGCACCGTCTTGGTGGCGGTTGCCGGTGTCACTGTGCTGGTGCTGCTGTGGTTCCTCTTCCAGCCAGCTGCCACGCACGCCAGGGGCCTGCCCGACGTGACCCTCGAACGGCTGAGCGGCGGCACCGTCTCGTTAGCCGAAGCCACTGGCCAGCCCGTTGTGGTGAACCTGTGGGCCACCTGGTGCCCACCTTGCCGCCGGGAGTTGCCGATGATGAGTAGCGCCGCGCGCGGCAACCCGCAGGTGCAGTTCTACTTCGCCGATCAGGGTGAGGACCGCGCCACCGTCCAGGCTTACCTTGACGAGCGCCCAGAACTAGTGCTCGAGCACGTCCTGCTCGACGAGGCAAGCGAGCTCTCCAACAGCTTCGAGGCGATGGGCTTGCCGGTGACGTTGTTCTTCGACGCCAGCGGCAATCACGTGCTCACGCACGTCGGAGAGGTCAGCGAGATCGAGATGCTCAACTACCTGACCGACCTCAAACGCGGCACGCTGTAACTGACAGGCGCCCAGCGGACGCCCGTCAGCTCCTAACCTCAGAAGTTCTTGCGCCTGAAAGTCCATAACCCAAGCGCGACCGGGGCAACGACCCAAGCGAGTAGGGCGGCTACCGCGACCATGGCGCCCGTTGCGCTGCCGAGGAACGTGCGGAACAGCGCGCCCGTGTAGCCCATGAGCGCCGCGGTGTCGAGCTGCAGGAGCACGAGGATGCGCGAGAGGTCGATGGGGTTGAGGATGCTAAGCAGCATGACGGCGCCCTCGATGGGGTAGGCCTGCGCCACGACGATGAAGTAGAGGACGAGCCCATCGTAGACGACGGTCAGGCCGAGCCACACGGCGAGCGCTATGCCGAGCGCCCTAGCGCGCTCCTCGTTGGCCAGGCCCATCCAGAAGGCCAGCGCGGTGAACACGAGGCTGATCAGCGCCCCGGCAACGAGCAGGCTGACGACCATGCCGGCATCGAGCTGCCTCGAGAAGCCGAACAAGGCGAACGGAACTCCGGTGCCGATCACGAAGGCGCCGGCTAGCGGCAGGGCCACCCCCGCGTACTGGCCGATGAAAACGCTTGGGCGCGAGACTGGCTGCGTGAGGATCAGCTGCACGAAATCGCGCGTGTAGTAGTAGTGGTTCATGCCGAGCATCAGCGACACGAGCGGGATGACGAGGAGCACGAGGTTTAGGGAGCTGAGGGCTGCCTGCGCCGCGTCGTCGCCGAAGTAGAGGAGCCCGCCAGTAGCGATCAGGAAGAAGAGCGTGTAGATCAGGATCCAGCGGCTACGCATGAGGTCGAAGAAGGCGTACTTCATGACCTTTAGGGTCGTGTTCATGCGGCTCCCTCTCTCACGGGCGCGGTTGGCAGGTGCGCGCTGGCGGCGTCCAGGTTGACCTCGCCCGTCATGACCTTCGCTATGGCGCGCTCGAGGCGCTTCTCGCCCGTCGCGGTCCTGATGGCGTCGAGGCTTCCGCGGTAACGCACGGTGCCCTCCAGGAGGAAGAGGACCTCGTCAGTCAACTCCTCCAGCTCGCTCATGACGTGCGAGGTGAGGATGACGGTGGCGCCCCGCTCGCGCTCCTCCAAGATGCGGTCCTTCAAGCGGCTGCTGGCCACCGGGTCGAGGCCGGCGCTCGGCTCGTCGAGGAGCAGAACCTTCGGGCGGAAGAGGAACGTGAGGACGGCGCTCGCTTTCTGCTTCGTGCCGCCTGACAGGACCCGCAGCGGCTTGTTGAGGTGCGGCTTGAGTTCGAAGAGCGCGATGAGAGCGTCGAGGCCCTCGGGGCGAACGCCGCGCAGGTCTTGGATGAAGGCGAAGAGCTCGCTCACCTTCAGGTTGTCAGGGAAGCGCGGCTCTTGCGGCATGTAACCGACCTCGCGGCGCGAAGCTGGGTTGTTGCGCGTCGGTTCTCCACCGACGGTGACGCTGCCAGCGTCTGGCAGCACGAGGCCGAGGATCGACTTGATCAGTGTCGTCTTCCCTGAGGCGTTCGGACCGATGATGGACGTAACGCGGCCCGGCTCGAAGGTGGCGCTGACGTTGTCTAGCACCTTTAGCCGGCCGAAGCTCTTGCTTAGACCGTCTACGACTACCATCGGATCCTCCCCATGAGCGGCCGGTCGTCTTCGATGGCCTTCGGTGTGATTATCGGCAGAAGTCTCTCAGCGTAATCCATCAGTTGCGAGAGCGGGCTGCGCAGCAGGATCATCGACTGCGGGAAGCCTTGGACGGTCATCGCGAACAGCCTAACGGGCCTGAACGGCACGTCGCCGATGCCGTCGCGGTCGAGGTCGTAGCCTTCGTACGCGTCCCAGTAGTTCTCGAGGAAGGCGTTGTACGAGCGGTTGGAGTTCGTGATCACGTCGAAGGTGTTCCCTATGAAGTTGTTGTACATGACCCTAACGCCCATCGAGTTCGATAGCACGCGCAGCGCGTAACCGTTGCGGATGAAGTCGTTGCGGTCAAGGTCGGTGCGGTTGGAGCCGTCGATGTAGACGGCGGCAGAGTTGTCCTCGAAGGTGTTGCGCGAAACGACTGAGTCGTTGATGTCCTTGAGGAGTAGGCCGTAAGCCGCCGCCCCCCAGTTGTCGACGAAGTGGTTGCCGATCATGTCGATCTGCTTGGAGTACATGACGGCCACCCCCGCGCCGTTGTTGCGGAAGGTGTTGTTCTCGAACTGCGACTCGTTGGAGAACATGAAGTGCAGACCGTAGCGCAGGTTGTTCTCGCTGACATTGTTGCTGACGTGCGTGTTGCGGGCGAACTCTAGATAGATGCCGTCGCGGTGACCGCTGACGTAGTTGCCTTCGATTGAGATATGGAACGCGTTCCACAGCTGGATGGCGTTGCCCGTGTAGGCCTCGAGCTCGCCTTCGCTGGTGACGCGGTTGCCGCGGACGGTGCAACCGAGCGACTTGGCGAGGTAGATGCCGAAGAAGGCGTTCTCGACGCGGTTGTTCTCGATGAGGCAGTTCTCGACCTCCTCGACCCGGATGGCGGCTATGTCGACCAAGTGGGAGCGGCCCGCGTCTCTCAGGACCAGGCCGCGCACGACGACGTCGTTGGCCGCCACGGTGAGGATGCCGTGCTGCAGCTCGCCGTCTAGGACGGGCCAATCTACGCCCTCAAGCGTGATCCGCTTGTCGATGACGAGGGGGCCTTCGCGGTACGTGCCGCCATGCACGAGCACCGTGTCGCCGTCCACTGCCGCCGCTAGCGCCGTGCCAACGCTGCTGAACGCGCAACTACCGCCGCAGACCTCGAGGGTGCGCGCCTGCGCGAGTGCGGGAGCGCTGCTCAGGGTCATGGCCGCAGCCGCGCAGACGACGGCGACCATGGCCCTGACTGTGGATGGTAGGCGCCAGTTCACTAGTTCGCTCCGGCACCATCGGAACCGTGCGGTTCGTCCGGCATCTGGTCATGGGGCATGTCCATCGACTGGTGGCCGTGGCCGCCTCCCGAGTTGATCTTCTCGATCATGCCTGCCTCGATGACTATGCCTGCCAGGTCTACGTAACGGCGCTCGACGCCGTTAGCTTCGGCGCGCACGTTCTCGAGCTCGCCAAGCGTCTTGAAGGCGGAGAGGTTGAGGCCCATCGGGCTTCGCACCTTAACGCTTTGCAGGTAGCGGGCGTCCTCCGCCTTGAGCCACGTGCCGGGGTTCAGGTAGTCGCTTACCCACGCCGAGTGGATCTGGTCCTTGGGGACCGTGCCGTCGACGAGGAAGGCCACCATGCACTCGATCGAGTCGAACTTGTACGCCTTGCCTGTCTTGGTGACGACCTGGGTAGCGAAGCGGGCGTCCGAGATGACCATGTTGCACATGGCGCACGAGTCCTGGCCGATGACGACCTTGGCTGGCTTAGGCGCCGAGCAACCCGAGAGGAGGAGCGCGACCACGAGGGCGGCGACCGTGGCGCCAGCGACGCGGCGGTGCTTGGTGCGCCCGCGGGCCCACATGACCACGTAGAGCCCGAGGCCGACTACGAAGCCACCGGCCAAGGCCACGGCGCCCCAGCCTGGCCAAGCCGTGATGTAGAAGTTCATGAAGATGCTAGTGCCAACCATCGGCGGGGTGTAACCCTCCATCGTGATGGCGGCCTTCGGGTCGACGGTGTGCCCGAACTGGTAGAGCCAGCGCGCGAAGTCGGACATGCCGAGGGCGGCGAACACGCCGTAGAACCAGAGCCACGCCTGGAAGAGGCGCTTGCGCCCGACGATGGCGGCCACGATGCCGGTGAGCGAGACGAGCACGATGAGGATGGGGAGGACCTTGAGTTCCCAGAAGTCGGCGGGGTCTAGGTGCATGAAACCGACGTAGTGGTTGAGGCCGTTGATGAGGTCGACGCGGCCAGTCAACTTGTTCGCCCAGATCTGCATGGCTAGGCCCTCTGGATACTGCGGCGCTTCGAAGTAATAGTGCCACAGCGGCCACACGAAGGTGAGCAGGGGGATGAGTGCGGCCAGTGCTATCAGTGCGCTTAACGGCCAAGCTAGCTCGCGTGTGCGTGAGCGCATTCTAGCTTCCTTTCTCGTATGCCAGTGGCGCGGCTTGCCGCGCCCGTGTTGGTGGGTTCGGGTCGGGTCCCGTATGGGAACCCGACCCGAACCGAGGTACCCGTCCGACGCTTACTGCCCAGGATGGTGGCGGACGGGGACTAGACCCCGCCGCACGCCCTTGGGCCGTGCGGCGAGGTCAGTCGGGTCAGAGGCCAAGACTCCAGGTGAGCGGCACGTCGGAGTCTGCTGGCGAGACGCGTACGTAACCCTGCATCTCCTGGTGGAGCGCGGAGCAGAAGTCCGTGCAGTAGAAGGGGTAGACGCCTGGCTTGGTTGGGTTCCAGGTGATCGTCAGCGTCTGCCCAGGCTTGATGAGGATGTTGGCGTCCTGCATGCCTTGCACCGCGAAGCCGTGCGGGACGTCCCAGTCCTGCTCGAGGTTGGTCACGTGCCAGTAGACGGTGTCGCCGACCCTGATGCCTTCGATGTTGTCAGGCGCGAAGTGCGAGCGGATGGAGCTCATGTAGACGTGTACGTCGGTGCCCTCGCGCACGACCTTCGTCTCACCCTCGTTCTTGACCACGTACGGGTGCTCGTTGGCTGCAAGGTCGTAGATGAGCTTGCTGTTGGGCGCCACGAGGTTGGCCGGGATGGCCTGCGCGTAGTGCGGCTCGCCGAGGGTGGGGAAGTCGAGGAGCATCTGCATGGTGTTGCCGCTGATGTCGATGAGCTGCGCGGACTGCGCGAGCTCTGGACCCGTCGGCAGGTAGCGGTCCTTCGTGATCTTGTTGAGCGACACGAGGTACTTGCCCCAAGGCTTGGTGCTGTCGCCGCCCGGGATCATGAGGTGACCGACGGAGTAGTAGACGGGCATGCGGTCGGTGACGGCGAAGTCCTTGAGGTTCCACTTGATGATCTCGGAGGTGATGAAGCAGCTCGTGTAGACGTTGCCCTTGTCGTCGAACTCGTTGTGCAGCGGGCCGAGGCACGCGCGTTCGACCTGGCCGGCGACGATGTCGTCGAACTTGAGGATGGGCACGCCGTACGAGTAGCCGTCGAACTCCTCCTCCTCGATGGCCTTGAGCATCTTCTGGAAGCTGTGGACGGCGATGGTGGCCGAGAGCTTACCGCCAGGCACGATGAACTGACCGGTTGGGTCGACGTCCACGCCGTGCGGCGACTTGGGGGTCGGGAGGAAGTAGACGAGGTCGCTGCAGTCTTCAGGCTGCAAGACGGTGGCGGTGTCGTGCCAGGTCGTCTCGGCCGTGTGGGTGGCCTCGTTGATGAGGTTGTGGGCGTAGTACGACGGCAACTGCGTCGCTAGGCCCTCTGCCACGCACTGCTCCGCGCGGCGCCAGTTGACGGCCGTTACGAAGTCCTTGTCGTGCTGCGAGGCGTTGACCTCGAGCAGGGTGTGCGCCTCTTCACTGTTGTAGGAGCTGAAGAAGCACCAGTCTGCCGACGGCCCCTTACCGCAGTGCGCCAGGTCGTAGTCGAACCCGGGCATCATGATCTGGAACGCCACGGCCATCTCGCCCGAGGTTGGCTCGACGGAGACGAACGTCAGCATGCCCTTGAAGTTGCCCTTGTACTCGGCGATCGGCATGTCGCGCTGTGGCACGGGCACGCTGAAGCGCGTGCCTGCCACCACGTACTCGCTGTTCATGGTCGTGAACGGCGATGGGTGGTTGCCGGCGATGTTGGGGATCTCGATGATCTCGACCGTCTCGAACGTCGTGAGGTCGATGCGGGCGATGCGTGGGGTGTTGTTGCCGTTGATGAAGATCCAACGCCCGTCAGGTACGCCGTTGGTCATGGAGAACTCGGGGTGGTGAGAGTCGTCCCAATAGACCGGGCCGTGCGAGGTGTTGAACATGGCCTTGGTCTCTTCCGAGTAGCCGTAGCCGTTCTCACCGTACTGCGAGAACACGGGGATGTTCTTGATGGTGCGGCCGGACGGCAAGCCGACCACGCTGAGCTGGCCGTTGAAGCCCCCTGAGAAGAAGCCGTAGAACTCGTCGTGCTCGCCTGGCGGCACGAAGGTGCGGTTGGCGGCGTCGTTGGCTACGCGCGCGACGTTGCGCGCCCCTTGGGCGGCTACCAGGCCAGCGGCGAGTACCGCCAGGCCAAGTAGGACGTAGATGAGTTGTCGTTTCTTCATGCGTCTACTCCCTATGTGAGGTGACTGCTCCGAACCGCGACTTACAGACCTAGTCGCAGGTCGTTCTGGCGGAAGAACTCGAGGACCGCGCGCACCTGCTCCTGCGTTAGTGGCAGTTGCGCCATCGGCGTCATGTACTCGGCGAGGAGCTCGTAGGCCGTCTCGTCGTTGAAGATCATCTCGTCCGTGTTGAGGACCAAGTTCATGATCCACTCGGGTGCGCGGCGCACCGTTACCCCGGCCAAGTCGGGTCCGACGTACCTTTCGCCGAACTTGTGGCAGGCCGAGCAGTAGGCCGTGAAGGTCGCTTCTCCCTCCGCCGCCATGGCGCTATCGATCTCGGCAGGCAAGGTGAGTTCTTGCACCGGACCGATGCCTTTCGGGAGCTGGTCGGTGGCTGATTGGGCGATGGCGGCGGCTGCTAATAGGGCGAGCACCGCCACGAGTGCGATGAGCGACCACGACCGTGCGTGGCCAACTGAACTGTTCTTCTGCATCCGGGTACCTCCTGCGACAAGCCCATCCTGGACATGTGCATCCACATTACGAGTGGGCTGCTGGAGCCACCAGGGACGTTCTTCCCCATGTTCCTCTCATGTAAGTGGTCGTGGTAGTGCGGTGCGGCTGCGACCTGGCGCGCACCAGGTAATCTCAGGTATTGCAGAGCGCGTCGGGGGCCTTGCAGCACGCGCCCAAGGAGTAATCGCTATGTGGATCATCTTCATCGTGGCCATGGGGGCCAGCATGCTGGTGCAGCTGTACTTGCGGAACACCTATGGCCGCTGGCAGGCGCGGCCCGCCGCCTCCGGCCTCACCGGCGCCCAGACGGCCCGCGCCATCCTAGACGCTAACGGCCTCCAGGCCGTGCCGATAGAAGAGGTGCCCGGCCAACTAACCGACCACTACGACCCCTCCAAGAGGGTGCTGCGCCTGTCGGCCCCCAACTTCCGCGGTGCAAGCGTCGCTGCCCACGCCGTAGCTGCTCACGAGGTAGGACACGCCATCCAACACGCTCAGGCATACGGCCCATTGCGCTTCCGCAGCGCATTGGTGCCCGCCGCCAACATCGGCTCGCAGTTCGCGCCGTGGATCATCATCGCGGGCGCCGTGCTCGGCGTCTTTGGGCTCATCCAACTCGGTATCGTGCTGTTCGGCCTGGCGGTGCTCTTTCAGGTCGTGACCCTGCCGGTCGAGTACGACGCCAGCCGCCGTGCCGGGGTAGAGCTCGCACGCCTCGGTATCGCGACTAGCGGTGAGGTGGCTGGCACCAAGCAGGTGCTCAACGCCGCGGCGCTGACTTACGTAGCCGCCGCCGCCGCCTCCGTCATGTACTTGCTCTACTACGTCTCGATGTTCATGGGCAACCGCGACTAGTCTGGCGTAGTGGGCCGCGGGAAGCGGCTTGGAGTTAGCTGCTCTGTCCGAACCCAAGCATGCCAAGGGCGGTAGCTGCGCGTTCCACCGCCTCAACCTCCGTTAGCTGGCGTGCGAGAGCGTCGAGTCCGAGCAGGTGCTTGCGCTCCTTGTGCGCTAAGGCGCGTTGGACCTGGTGCCTTAGTTTGGCGTTCTCCTTGCGGTTGACTGGCGCAACGGGCGCCCCGATGCGCTCGCGCCAGCCGTCCGCCACGCGCAACAACACGTGGGCCTCATCGAAGCGCTCCAGTTGCGTTAGGTAGGCGGCCGTGCCCTCCAAGTAGAGGAGGTCTAGCACTGGCGCCTGCTGCGGGCGCACCAAGCCCAAGCCCTCCGCTAGCAGCAGGGCGGCGGACTCATGGTCCTTGCGCGCCAAGGCGACGCGCGCCAAGTCGTAAAGGATGAACGCCGCGCCGCGGCCCTCTCCCTGCGCGCGCCGCACGCGCAGCGCCAACCTCGCTTGCGCCTCGGCGGTGTTCAGGTCGCCGCGGCCTAACGCCACCAGCGCGTTGCGGTGCCAGATGTTGGCGCAGCCGCTCGGCAGCACGAGCTGCTGGTAGAGGACGAACGCCTCCTGGCCAAGGCGCTCAGCTGAGGTCAGGTCGCCGGCGTACCAGGCTGCAACGCTGAGGTTGTCAAGGGCCATGGCCTCACCGAGGGTGTCGCCGTTGCGGCGCGTCAACTGCAGGCTCTTCTCGTAATAGTCGGTGGCTGCGGCGCCATGGTCTTGGTCCAACGCGACGTTGCCAAGGCTAAGGTACGTGTTCGAAACCGCCTCGACGTCGCCTTGTTCCTTGGCGAGCTCCAGGCTCTCCTTCAACAACTTGCCAGCGCGCGTGTAGTCTGCGTGGTTCTGCGCCAGTACTCCAAGCATGCGCAGCGCCGCCGTTGCCACTTTGGGCGCCTGCGCCGTGCGCGCCAGTGTCAAGGCTTGCCCGAGGAGGCTCTCTGCCTCAGCCAGGTCACCTTGGCGCCACGCGAGAACCCCACTGCCGAACGCGGCCGAAGCGCGCAGTTCTGGCGCTACGGCACCAGGCATCGCCGCCGCTTGATCCAGATGCCTGCGGCCTTCATCTAACGCCCCCATGCGCTGCCAGTACGGTCTTAGCGCCACTGCCATGCCAAGCGCGCCTTCCGCATCGCCCTCGGCGACGAACCACGCCGACGCGGTGCGGAGGTTGCCCTCCTCGTAACGCAGGCGCTCGAGCCACTCCTGTTGCCGAGGTCCCTGCAATGCCTCTGGCACGCCAGCCACCCACTGGAGGTAGTAATGCGCATGACGCGCCTTCAGCACCGCCAACTGTGGGTCCTTGGCCAGCTCTTCTAGCGCGAACTCCCTGAGCGTCTCGAGCATTCCGAGGCGGCCGGCTTCCAGGTCGAAGCGCGTGAGCAGGCTGGCGTCGATCAGGCTGCTTAGTCCGTCCATCACGGTGGGCTCGAGCCCGAAGATCGCCTCGATGGCCTCCAGGTAGACGCTCCCGTCGAACAGCGCTAGCCGCGCGAAGAGCGTGCGCTGGGTGGGGCTGAGGAGGTCGTGTGACCAGGCGATGGTGGCGCGCAGCGTCTGCTGCCGAGCCGGGGCATCGCGCGGGCCACCCGTGAGGAGCGGTAGGCGCTGCGTCGCTCGCTCCACTAGCGCGGCGAGGGTCATGCTGCCAAGGCGCGCCGCTGCAAGCTCAAGCGCTAGGGGCAACCCATCTAAGCGACGGCAGAGGTTCACGACGGAGCCAACGGATTCGTCATCGAGGGTGAAGTCGGGGCGCAGGGCCCTCACGCGCTCGACGAAGAGCCGCACACCCCCGAAGTCCATGGCGCCCTCGGCAGTCACGGGCTCCCCGCCTTCTGGCAAGGCCATGGGCGGCACTGGGAACGACAGTTCACCGCTGAGGTGCAGTAGCGTGCGGGAAGTCACGAGGACCTTGAGGCCGTTCGCCGTTGCCAGCAACTGACTGACCTGCCCCATGGAGCCGAGCAGCCCCTCCACGTTATCGAGCACCAGGAGGAGCTCGCGCCGCTGGAGCACTTTCGCGAGCCGGTCGAGCGGGCTGGTGGTAGCCGACTCCGTCAACCCAACGGCATAAGCGATCTCGCCTAGCACGAGTTCCGGGTCGTGCACGGCGTCCAGTGGCACGAACGCGACGCCATCCGTGAAGTCCGGCCGTAATGCCCGTGCCGCCTCGAGCGCGAGGCGGCTCTTGCCGATTCCGCCCGGCCCGTGAAGAGTCACGAGCCGCGTCTCAGGTAGCCGTAACAGCGCCGTTAGCTGCGCAAGGGTCGCCTGGCGCCCGACGAACGACGTGAGCGGCTGCGGAAGCGCAGTGAGCGGCAACGGTGGGATCGGCTCGATGACGCCGCTGCTTGGCGGACCGATGTAGGCGTCGAGCGACGCCGCCGGGGGAGGGTCCTCAGTCGCGCTGCTTGGCAGTTCAGGGTGGGGTGCGTATTCCGGTGTCGCAGCGGCCGGCGGGCGCGGGTTACTGGAGCGCTCGCTCGCGGCCGCGACTTGCAGCCGTGTGCCACGGCGCTCACGCCGCTCGTGCATGTAGCGGGCGATGTTCGTTAGGTTGGTCAAGATCGTGACTACTACGCCTAGCGCAGTAATCACGGCGAGAATCGTGGCCATCCGCCCTCCGTGACCCAGTTGAAGGAAGTTGGACGTGGCGTGGGGTCGGGAACATTCTAGAGGTGAGGACCGGTTGGTGTCTGCTACGTCACCCGAGGTCGTAGTAGCCGAGAAGAGGTGCGCGGCGTGCGCGCTCCAGCTGGCGGCTAGAGCCCCAGGTACGCCCGGCGGATGAGGGGGTCGCCGCGCAGCTTCTCGGAGGGCCCCTCCAGCACGAGGTGGCCGTTCTCGAGCACGTAAGCGCGGTCGCTGATCTTGAGCACTTGGGTGACGTTCTGCTCGACGAGCAAGATGGGCAGGCCCGTCTCAGACACGCCCCTGATGACCTGCATGACCTCGCGCACGAGGAGGGGCGCCAGGCCGAGGCTCGGCTCGTCCATGATCAACACCTTCGGGTGCAGCATGAGCGCGCGGCCGATCGCCACCATCTGTTGCTGCCCGCCGGAAAGCGCGCCAGCCGCTATGCGGCGCTTGTTCTGCAGGTCGGGGAAGAGGCCGTAGACGCGCTCGAAGCCCTCGGCGCGCCGCGCCCTCGCTGGCGGCAAGTAGGCGCCGAGGGAGAGGTTCTCCTCCACCGTCATGTCAGGGAACAGCTGCCGGCCCATCGGCACGTGCGCCAGCCCGCGCAGGGCCAGATGGTGGGGTTTGAGGCCGGTGACGTCCTCGCCGTCGAGCAGGATCTTGCCGCCGCGCGGCTGGATCATGCCGGAGACGGCGCGCAGGATAGTCGACTTGCCGCTGCCGTTCCCGCCAACCAACCCGACGAGCTCGTGGGCGTTCACGTGCAGCGAGACGCCGAACACCACTTGAAGGTCGCCGTAGCCGAGGTTGGCCTCGACGACGTCGAGGACACGGCGCGGCGCGGCCGCCTTTGCGCCAGCTACGCCGGTGACACTGCGGGCGTCGTCACTCATCCGCGCCTCCAAGGTACGCCTCGATGACGCGCTCGTCGTTCATGACCTGCCCCGGTGTTCCTTGCGCGATCTTCTCTCCGAAAGCGAGCACGATGACGTCCTCGCAGAGCTCGGTGACGGCCTGCATGATGTGCTCGACCATCACGATCGCGATGCCGGACTCCGCCAACGAGCGCACGAAGCCGATCATCTCCTTGAGGGCGGGTGGATTGAGGCCGGCCATCAGCTCGTCGAGGAACAAGACCCGAGGTTTGACGGCCAAGGCCTTGGCTAGCTCCAGGCGTCTGCGCCGCGCTAGGTTGAGGTCAGAAGATAGCTGCATCGCCCTATCCGCCAAGCCGACGAGCTCGAGCGCGTGAGTAGCGGCCTGCTCGGCCGCCGCGCGGTTATTGGCTTTCAGGAACGCGGGGATGAGGACGTTCTCGAGAACAGTTAGGCCCTCGAACGGGCGTTCGATCTGGAACGTGCGGCCCATGCCGAGGCGCGTGCGCGCGTACGGCTGCAGCCGACCCACCTCCGTGCCGAAGAAGGCGACCTTGCCGCGCCGAGTCTTGGCGTAGCCGGTCAGGGCGTTGAAGAGCGTCGACTTGCCTGCCCCGTTCGGGCCGATGAGGCCGACTATCTGGCCAGCGTCAAGCGTCAGCGATACGTCGTTCACCGCGATCAGGCCGCCGAACTGCACGGTGATGTTCTCAGCCACCAGCGCTCTTGGCATAGCGCCTCCTAACCGCGCGTGCGCGCAGCGCGCCCATGAGGCCGCGTGGCACGAACAGGACGACGACGACGATCAGGAGCCCGTAGATGAGGAGGTTGGCCTCTGCGAAAGTGTTGCGGAAGAGTTCCGCTGCGAGGGTGAGAAGCGCGGCGCCGATGAGCGGTCCGAAGAGGGTGCCGCGACCGCCGATGATGGCGACCAACGCGATGCGCACGCTCAAGTGCAACTCGAACATGGGTTGCGGCTGCAGGGCCGAGAGGAAGATGCCGTAGATGCAGCCGCCTATCGCGGTGAGGGCGCCTGACAACATGAACGCCCACGACTTGACAGCCACCGGGTTGATGCCCGCGGCTTGGGCAGACGACTCGTCTTCGCGAACGGCGCGCATCTGATAGCCGAGCTTGCCGCGCGTGACCAACGCGACTACCACCAGGACAAGCACCAGGTAGCCAAGCGCGAGCCAGAACTCCGTGTGCCTGCTGAACAGATCGAACCCGAAAGGCTCCTTGAGGTCGAAGATGAACAGTCCGATGGCGCCGCCCGTGAGCTTGCGCTCGTTGATGGCCACCAGCCGCAGGATCTCGGCGACGGCGATGGTGGAGAGCACGAAGTACGAGCCGCGCAACCCGAAGGTAAGGCGGCCCCACAGGAACGCCAGCACGGTCGCGAAGGCGGCGGCGAGGAGGAAGCTCCACCACGGTGCCAAGTCGAACTTGGTTGCGGTGACGCCGACGGTGTAGGCCCCCAGCCCGATGAAGGCGGCGTGACCGAGGCTCGTTTGCCCCGTCCAGCCACCAAGGAGGTCCCAGGCGCTCGCCCAACCGGCCAGCAGCAACAGCGAGATGCCGAGTGACAGGTAGCTTGGGAAGGCGAAGTACCACGTCGCGCCCACCGCGGCGACCCCGGCGATTCCCAGCCAGGTCCACGGCAAGCTGGTGCGCTTGAGCGTCATACGCGCTTGACGGAGCGCCCGAAGAGGCCCTCCGGCCGCACGAGGAGAACGATGAGGAACGCGAACAGCCCGTAGGCGTCGCGGTAACCAGACGAGAGGTAAGACGCGCCCATGAACTCGACGACGCCGAGCAGGAGGCCGCCGCCGATGGCGCCAGGCACGCTGCCGAGGCCGCCGAGGACCGTGACCACGAACGCCTTGAGGGTGTAGCTCGAGCCAACGGTGGGAACGGCGAAGAGGAGTGGCGCGAGGATGACACCCGCGCACATGGCGAGCGCCATCCCAAGCCCGAAGACGAGCGCGTGAATGCGTGGCGTATTGATGCCGACGAGCTCCGCGCCGAGGCGGTTCTGCGCCGTGGCACGCACCGCGCGGCCGAACTCCGTGCGCGTCAGCAGCAACCAGAGGGCGAGGATGACGACGAGCGTGATGGCGCCGGCAGTCAGTTGGGCGACGGGTAGGCGTACGCCGCCGAGCGTGACGGTTTGCGTGGCGTACGGCACGTAGATGGACTTCGGTTCGGCGCCGAAGACCAGGAACAGGACGTTGGAGATGACTAGGGCAAGGCCGAGAGTGGCGAGCAGGGTGCTGTCGCTGGACGCGTCGATCAGGCGCGCGAGCACCACGCGCTGCAGCAGCGCGCCGAGCAGGAACCCGATGGGGGCGGCTATGAGGAGCGAGACGTACGGGTCGAGGCCGAAGAGTTGGAAGCAGACGATGGCCGTATACATGCCAACCGCCACGAACTCGCCGTGCGCGAAGTTGATGATGCGCATGACCCCGAAGATCAGCGACAAGCCGACGCCGATGAGAGCGTAGATGCCGCCGATCAGTAGGCCGCCACTTAGGTTCTGTAGGAACGGAGCCAAGCCCTCCATGGTCAATGGCTCCGTCCCGAAGATGCTGTCAGCAAGTTATGCCGCGGTCAGCGAGCGTTCCAAGACGGCGTTTCGAGGAGATCGCCGACGACCGCGCCGTTCACGTAGACCGTCACGAACTCGCCGTTGACGACCTGCTCGGCTACTGCCGGCAGCGGGGCCTGGTTCTTGTAGCCCTGGTAGTCCTCGAAGCGGATGGGGCCGTAGACGGTGTTCGGCATGTCGGTCGCGAGGAGCGCCGCGCGCACGTCTTCTGGTGAGAACGACGCTGCGCGCTTGAGGGCATCGACCGCCACCATGACGCCTGCGTACGCCTGGGCGGCGTGGTACGAGGGCGTGCGGCCGAGGATCTCGGTGAGACGCGCGTTCAGCTCTTGAGCGCCGGGGTAAGGCACGTCCTTCGTCCACATGGTGGCCGTGAAGACGTACTCAGCCGCTGGGCCGGCGCCTTCGATGAAGCCTGGGAGAGCGAAGCCGGCGGCGCCGCCAGCGAACACCTTGGCGTCGAGCCCGACTTCCTGCACTTGGCGCATGAGGGCGACGGAGTCTGCCGCGTAGGACACCATGAAGAGGACGTCTGGGTTGAGGGCCTTGAAGCGGTTGAGGATCGGGCGGAAGTCCGCGCCAGTCTGGTCGTAGTCTTGGCGCTGCACGACCGTGTAGCCACGCTCGGCGGCGATCTCGTCGACGGCGTCAGCCACGGCGCTCTCGAACGCGCCGTTGCCGTGCACCGTTACGACGGTCTTGAGGGTGCCTGCGCCGCGCTGCGCGTTGATCTGGTCGAACACGTCGAAGAGGACCTGAGCGTACGCGTACGACGGCTGGTTGGTGCGGAACACCCAGTCGGAGCCTGGGCGCGTGATGGCATCGTCAGACGAGGTGAAGACGAGGAACGGGCGCTTTTGGCGCGTGAAGTACTGGGTGATCGGGTTGGTGATGGATGAGGAGTAGGCGCCCATCACGAGGGGCAGGCCCTGGTTGACGAGCTTCTCGGAGGCCGCGAGGGCGGCGTTGACTTCCGAGGTGTCGTCCTCGAACACGACCTCCACGGTGCGGCCGTTCACGCCTCCGGCGGCGTTTACGTCTTCCAACGCGGCCTTGATGCCAGCCTGGTGCTGCTCACCGAACTCGGCGAAGCGACCAGTGATACTCGTAATCACGCCTATTTTCACGGGGTCTTGGGCCAGCGCCACGCCGGCGACCAAGGTCAAGACTAGGAACAAAGACGCGATCAGAACTCGCTTCATTCGGTTACCCTCCTAGGGTTGGCTAGTTGCGTTCCCCCGTAACTTAGCAAACCGGGCGCGCGGTCAAATGCCCAGCGCGAACGGTGCGGGGTACACATCACGCTTGCGCTTCGACTGCCTCGAGCTGTAGGAGCAGGGCGAGGTCTGGCAAGCCCATGACGCTCACGGTGGGAGTCGGGGGTTGCGGGTGGGCGCTGAAGGTGTCGCCGCCGACGTGCACCGTGCGGAGCCCAGCGGCGTTGCCACCTGCGATGTCGGAGTCGAGGTTGTCTCCCACCATGATCGTCGTGGCGGGCTCCATCCCCAGCCGTTCCATCGCCGCCACGAAGAAGCGCGCCGCTGGCTTGCCTACGCACTCAGCCGCCACGCCGGAGGCGGTGGTCAGTGCGGCCGCGATGGCGCCGTTGCCAGGCACGACGCGACCAGCGGCGACAGGCACGCGGGCGTCCAAGTTGAGGGCTAGGAGCTTGCCTCCGCGGTGGAGCACGTGAACCGCCTCTGCGAGGCGCTCGTACGTGAGCTGCGCGTCGCGGCTGAGGACGACGAGCGTCGCCTCGTTCGGGTCGCTAGTTTCGTGCGTCAGGCGCGCAACGGCGGCAGCCACCTGACGGGTGCCGAGCACGTAAGTCGGCGGGTGGTCGCGCATGAGCGGGTGCTCCGCTAGCGCGTCGAGTGGCGCGAACACGTCAAGTGGCTCGGCTGGGATCCCGAGGCGCGTGAGCTTCGTCGCCACCGCAGCGCCCGCGCCGCTCGAGATGTTGGTGAGGAAACCTAGGCGCAGGCCGGCCGCGCGTGCGTTGCGTACGAAGGCCGCGGCGCCTGGAGCTAACTCGTTGCCGTACCAGACGCAACCGTCTAAGTCGAGTAGGAGGGAACGAACACCGGAAAGGCTCACCGGATGGCCGCCCTCACCTTGGCTGATACCCACTCACTGAACACGACGAGCACGAGGATCAGCGCGAATATGACGGTCGCTTGCGACCATTGCAGCGCCGCGATGCTCGCATCGAGCGGCAAGCCGATGCCGCCGGCGCCGACGAGGCCGACGACCGTTGACTCGCGGATGTTGATGTCCCACCGGTAGACCGTGATGCCAGCGAACGCCGGAGCGACCTGCGGGATGATCCCGTAGGTAACGACCTGACCGCCGCTTGCGCCGGTGGCGTCAAGCGCCTCGATGGGCTTGAAGTCGATCTCTTCTATGGCCTCGGAGAGGAGCTTGGCGCAGAAGCCGATGGAGCGCAGCCCAACGGCGATGATGCCTGCCAGCACTCCCGGGCCGATGACGCTAACGAGCAACAGCGCCCAGATGAGGGCGTTCACGGACCGCGACGACACCATGATGAGCAGCGCTAGCTGCCTGAAGATCGGGTGCGGGGTGGTGTTCCTGGCGGCGAGGAACGCTACGGGGATGGCGACGACGAGGGCGATGATGGTGCCGATGGTCGCGATGTTGATGGTGTCCCATAGCGGTCTCCACAGCTTTGCGAGGTAGCTCCACTTGGGCGGGAACATGCGCGATATCAGGTCGCCGGCCTGCTGCGGGGCGTCCCACACGAAGAACCAGAGCGTCTGGCCAGAGATGAACCGCAACGCCACGGCCAGGGCGATGGCGCCGAGCAGGTAACCGAGATACGTGATGAGCGTTTGGCGCGGGGTGCGCTTGCGCCAGATGCGGCTCTCGCCCCTGATGGTCGTCGGCACCCTACTGCACCCGCTTCCGGATGACGCCGCTCGCGTACTCGCTTAGCAGCACGATAGCGATGACGACGATCAGGATGGCGGCCGTCGTGGAGTACTCGTAACGCGAGATGCTCGTGTTGAGGGCCCCGCCGATGCCTCCCGCACCGACGATGCCGATGACGGACGACTCGCGGAAGTTGATGTCGAGACGGTAGACGCTCAAGCCGATGAAGCGCGGGTAGATCTGCGGCACCACCGCGTAGCTCATCTGCTTGAGCCAACTCGCGCCCGTCGCGCGCAGCGCCTCGAGGGGCCGCGGGTCTATGTCCTCGATGTCCTCCGCTAGGAGCTTGCCGAGGAAGCCGATGGTCGCGAAAGCCAGGGTGAGGGCGCCTGCCAGCGGCCCGAAGCCAACCATGACGACGAAGAAGATGGCGATCACGATCTCTTGGAACGACCGCGCCACCGCTATGAAGGCGCGGCAGAAGAGGTAGACGGGTAGCGGCGCTATGTTGCGCGCCGCGCCGAAAGCGAAGGGCACGGACAACAAGATGCCAAGGGCGGTGGCGACCACCGTCATGGCGAGGCTCTCGAGGATGCCCGTCTGGATGAACGCCCAGCGCGACGTGAAGTCCGGCGCCGCGAAACCGCGGAAGAGCACGCGTGCGCGTTCCAGGCCGAGGGCTACGCGCTGCCAGTTGACGTCGATGCTGGCGCTGGCGGCGACCAGGTAGGCGAGCGCCGCGACGGGGATGGCGTAGCGCAAGAGCGGGTTGGCGACGACCGGTCGTGGCCGCCACGGCTGCCCGCGCAGCGCGGCCGCGCTAGGCGGCAACGGTTGGTTAGCGGCCGAGCTGCCAGCCGACCCGCTAGCCGCCAGGCCCCTCACGCTGGTTCCATCCCGTTGCGGTCGGCGGCCTCGGCGGCGGCGTGGCCGGGCGCCAGCGCGTGGGCGGCGCTCGAGGGCGTGGCCTCGTGGATGGGCGCGTCGCCCTCAGCCGCGTCCGCTTGGGGCGCGGCGGTCCAGTCCTCCTCGCCGTAGATGTCGGTCAGGCGAGCGTCGTCAAGCTGGCTCGGGGGGCCGTCGAACACGACGACGCCTCCTCGCAGGCCGACGATGCGCGGCACGAACAGCTTGGCGAGGGCAACGTCGTGGATGTTGATGACGGCCGAGAGCTCATGCTCGGCGGCTAGCTCCATCAGGAGGCGCATGACTTGGCGCGACGTCTTCGGGTCGAGGCTGGCGGTCGGTTCGTCGACGAGCAAGATGCTCGGGTCCTGCAACAGTGCGCGGGCTATCCCGACGCGCTGGCGTTGCCCGCCGGAGAGCTGGTCAGCGCGCTTGTCGAGTTGCTCGAGGATGCCGACGCGTTCGAGGAGCTCGTACGCGTGGTCGACGGTGGCCTGCGGGAAGCGCCTGAACCAGGAGCGCCAGAAGCCGACGTAGCCGAGTTGGCCGGAGAGGACGTTCTCCATGACGGTCAGGCGGTCGACGAGGGCGTGCTCTTGGAAGATCATCCCGATGCCGCGGCGCGCCCTCCTGAGCGCGCCGCGACCGAGGGCGGTAACCTCCACGCCGTTCACCTTCACGCTGCCAGACGTCGGTTCGACGAGGCGGTTGATGCAGCGGATGAGGGTGCTCTTGCCCGCGCCGGATGGCCCGATGAGAGCAAGCACCTCGCCGCGGCGGAGCGTGAGGTTCACGCCGTTCACGGCTGTTTCGCCGCGGCCGTACCGCTTCACCAGCTCGCTGATCTCGAGCGGGTGGTTGGTGGACCTATCGCTCACTCCAGCTCGGCGCTGGCGGCCGCGATCTTGCGCAGCACGTCCCAGTCTCGCTTGTAGTCGATCTCGAGGAACTCATCGGAGTCGGCGAACTCCGCCTTCAGGGCGGTGCCCGTCCAGTCGAAGGTCAGGAACGCCTCCCGCACCTTGGCCGCCAGCTCGGGTTTCAGGTCGTAAACGTAGCCGTACGCGGTAGAGGGGAAGGTCTGCGAGGTGTAGATGATGCGCACGTCGCTCTCCTTGAGGACGTCGCGCGCGATCATGCGGTCCATCACGGAGGAGGCGATGGCCGCGGACTCGTAGTCGCCGTTCACGACGCCGAGGATGCTGTTGTCGTGACCGCCTGAGAAGGCGGTTTGGTAGTCGACGTCCGGCTTCATGCCGAGTTCGGCGAAGAGGAGGGCGGATGGCGCCTTGAAGCCGGAGTTCGAGGTTGGTGACACGAACGCGAGTTGGCGGCCGCTCAGGTCCTCGAGGCTCTGGATGTCGGAGTCTGGTTGCACGATTATTTCCATCTCGTAACCGAACACGCCCGCGGTGTCGGCCATCACGGCGACCGGGATGAAGCCTGCGCTGTTCACGCCTTCCTCGACGGAGCCTGCAGCGAAACCGGCCACGTGGAGGCGCCCTGCGCGCATCGCCTCGATCTGCGCGGCGTATGAGCGCACGGGGAAGTACACGACCTGCTTGCCGGTCAGCTCGGAGAGGTAAGCGATGAACTCGGCGAAGGCGTCTTGGTAGACGGCCGGGTCTTCCGTTGGAGCGTACGTGAAGACGAGGGTGCTTGGGTCTGAGTACTTGCCGTCTGTCGGGGCGTCGGCTAGGAGATCGCCGTTGACGTCGCAGTATCGGCCGTCTAGGGCGCCGCGCTCGCAGCCCCCTTGCGCTGCGGCCACGCCCGTCAGGAGTAGCGCAAGGAGTGCGGCCAGCAGCGCACGGGTTGGCGCCATGACGCGTCTGGTTGTTGGCGTGCGGTGCTGCGGTGTGGTCTGACTGACTTGCATGTGCTGCCTCCTAGTGGGTCGCTCGGCGTTGCCGGGCCTCGGGGTGGTGGGGGAGCGGCGCAGTTGGTTGCGGTCGCCGCCTGCTGATCAGGCTGGCTCTGGGGCCCCGCGTTGGAGCCTGAGCGAGAGGAAGTAGCGGTCGCCGCGGTAGTGCGTGCGGGTGAGGCCAAGCTTGCGGCCGTCGGAGAGGTAAGTGATGCGGGTCACGCGCAGCAGCGGTGCGCCGCTTGGCACGTCGAGGATGGCCGCGAGCTCGTCGCTTGCCGCTACGGCCTCGACTTGCTGGTCGGCGTCTCCGACCGTCACGCCGAGGGTGCGTTCCACGCCCGCGTAGAGGGAGTCCGTGAGGTCGAGGTCGGCTAGGAGTTTGGCGAAAGGCGGTATGAGCACGATGGTGTTGTGGCCGATCGGTTCGCCGTCCACCGTGCGCCTCCTGGTTATGCGTTGCACGCGCGTGACTGGCGCTTCGCCGAGGGCGGCGCCATCTGCGGCGCCGAGCGCCTCGCTGCTGCTGCTCAGCACCTCGGTTCGTGGCACCATGCCGTGGGCTTCAGCGTCTTCATGGAAACCGAGGAGGCGACTCGCAACGCGTTCCGTCTTGGTGCGCGTCACGAACGTGCCAACGCCGCGTTTGCGCCCCAGGACGCCTGCCGCGACCAGCCCGTCGAGCGCGTGGCGCACGGTCATGCGCGCGACGGCGTAGCGGGCGCTCAGCTCGGCCTCGGTTGGAACCTTGCTGCCGAGCGGCAGCTTGCCATCCGCGATCTCTGTGCGTAAGTCCGCTTGAATGCGGACGTAGATGGGTAAGGCGGCGTTGCCTTCCACTGCTGGCCTCCTGGGAAGCGGCGCGACGTGGCGTTATTGATGTCTAGACAACTATACAATACCTGGCAGCCGTTGCCTCGCCGTTCAGTGGTAGGAGTACACTGCCTATTCATTCCTAAGACGGGACACACCGTGACGCCTTCACCCATGCCACTCACCTCGCGCCGACCAACTGGAGTGCACTCGCCATGCTGCTGACCATGCTTGGCGGGTTGGCGCTGTTCCTGCTGGGCATTCACCGCATCGCGAACGCCCTCCAAGAGATCCTCGGACCCGCCTCGCGGCGTTGGATGGCGTTCGCGACGCGCTCGCCGTTCCTCGCCATGCTCACTGGCACGGGGGTGGCGGCGGCCACGCAGAGCGGCACCGCAACCTCTGTAACCGTCCTCGGTCTCGTCGGCGGTGGCCTGGTCGCCGTGAGGGAGGGCATCGCCCTGCTCCTCGGCGCCAAGCTCGGCGCCACCCTCGCCATCCAGCTGGCGGCGTTCCACCTCTCCGATTACGCCCTGCCGATGATCGGCGTTGGTTACGTGCTCGCGTTGTGGCGCCGTGGCCACGCGTTCGGCGGTTTCCTCCTCGGCGCGGGCCTGCTGTTCTTCGGCCTCGACCTGACCGTGCAGTCCGTCTCTGCGCTTAGCGGCAGCGACCTCTTCAACCTCCTCGTGAGCGCAGCGGAGCAGCAGCCGCTAGCTGTGCTCCTCCTCGGCGCGGCCCTCGGAGCCATGTTGTCTAGCTCGAACGCGGCCACCGCCGTTGCGCTCGGCCTGTTCGTAGCCAACACCGTCCCCCTCGAGACGGCCGTAGCGCTGGTCGTTGGCGGCAACGCCGGGTCGGCGCTCATGCCCCTGATGGTGTCGCGGACGTTCGACAGGAACGCCCAGCGCGCCGCCCTCATGCAGCTGCTCGTCACGGCCATCGGCGCGGTCGCCGTGGTCCTCGCGCTCGAGCCCGTCGCGGCTGGGCTGCAGGCGATCGGTGGGGGTCAGGCCCGCGAGGTAGCCAACGCCCACACGCTCTTCAACCTCGCGGTTAGCCTCGTCGGCACGCTTCTCGTCGGCCCCCTCGCCTCGCTCAGCGCGAGGCTCGTGCCGGCCGCAGAAGACGACTCCGCGCCCAAGTACCTGCGGGCCGACGCCATCAAGGACCCCGTTCTCGGCCTGGCGCTGGCGTTGAGGGAGACGGTCCGCATCAGCGACCAGGTCGCCGTCATGACGGAGCGCGCGACTGAGTACCTCGGCGCAGGGCGCTGGGACCCGGGCCCCATCGCGGCCCGTGAGCTCAAAGTGGACCGCTTGACCCATCAGGTCGTCGATTACGTTGCCGGGGTGCGGCGGGCGAACGGCGAGGATCCCATCTCCGAGCGCCTCCTCCTGATAGCCACCGAGCTCGAGCACATGGGCGACCAGATCAGACGGCTAGGCAGGCGCGAGGAGAAGCTGCGCACGGAAGGGGTCGAGTTCAGCAAGGAGGGCCGCGCGGAACTGGCAAGCACCGGCGAACGCGTGCTTGAACGCATGCGCGGCGCGTTCACTGCGCTCGCAACGGGTGACAGGGCCATGGCGCGGTCAGTGATCGAGCGCCGCCCCGAGCTGGAACAGCTGGTTGGGCGCATGCGCGTGGCTCACTTGGCGCGCCTCGAGGCGCAACTGCCTGAGTCACGCGCGTCGAGCTCGCACCATCTGGAGGTGCTCACGTTGCTGCGCGACTTGGACGCCAGCGTCACCCGCGTCGCCAGCTGGGCCGCTGAGTTGGACGAGCACGCCAAGCGCTGAAGCGAGGCGATCACGGCCAGAGCACGCATGCTGCGCCTACGGTCAACGCCGACACGGACAGTTTGGCTGTTGAGGGCTAACTTGCTGGTAGGAGGTAGCCATGGAGCGCAAGTCGCAAGTAGCGCCGGCCGCGTCGAAGGGTGCCGTTGACGAGCAGGCGACGGACCACGAGCGGCCAGAGTTGGTCGCGGCGGAAGTGAAAGAACGCGAGAGCGAGCTCGATGACGCCCTCGACGATTCGTTCCCTGCCTCCGACCCGCCCGCCCAGGCGCAGCCGCATACCAGACGCTGGCAGCCGAACGGCGACAACCATTAGGCCGGGTCTGCGAGCAGGGATAGGTGCCGCTAGCTGACACAAATACCCCATGGGGGTATGTATAGTGGCCTCATGACGGGAGCGGTCACGGGGCCGGTCGCGCGTGGTGCGGTAACGGCACTCGAGTGACAGTGGCTGAGAACGTGCCCCTCCCCTAGGAGGAGCTAGATGCAAGAACTCGGTTTTACGGCGACCATCGCGGCCCCCTTCCTGGCGGCCAAGGAGCAGGTCACACGGGCGCTGGCGGCGGAAGGGTTCGGCGTGCTCACGCACATCGACGTGACCGCCACGCTTCAGGCGAAACTCGGCGAGAAGATGGAACCTTACGAGATCCTGGGGGCCTGCAACCCAGCACTGGCGCACGCGGCGCTTTCCGTCCACCGCAACATCGGCCTGCTACTGCCGTGCAACGTCGTACTGCGCGAAGTTGGTGAGGTCACCGAGGTCAGTATCGTGAACCCGCGGGTCATGTTCGGTGCCGTGCCAGACGGAGCGCGGGCGTCGTTGGACGGCGTGGTGCACGAGGCCCATGCCAGGCTCGCACGTGTGGCGGCTGCCCTTAAGGGCGAAGTTGACGGCGGTGCAGCAGCCGGGTAGAGCACACGCCTAGAACGCGGCTGAACCTTAACGAACGGTTCGTTGACACCTCCACCGAGCACACATATAGTGCGGAGACGTACAAAGAATCGCGTGACGGTGGCGCCAGCGGCGCTGTTCACCGGATGGTCCGCCACTCGCGCCACACGACATCGTTCGTGGGAGAGGACTTCGAGATGAAGCGACTGACCGTTGCGCTCGCGCTCGCCTTGGCCTTAAGTGGCATGGCGCTCGCCCAGGGAGTAATCAAGATCGGGGTGTTCCTGGAGTTGTCAGGCCGCATGGCGGTGACTGGTAACGACACGCTGTACGGCATCAACGTTGCCAACCAGCAGGAGCCGACCATCAACGGCATGACCGTCGAACTCTCGGTGTGCGATAACGCCAGCACCGTCGAGGGCTCCGTCGCCTGCGCGAACCGTTTCGTTGACGAGGGTGTAGTTGCCGTGCTCGGCTCCTACTCCTCCAGCCACTCGATCCCTGCAGCTAACGTGCTGCAGCCAGCGGGCATCGTCATGGTGTCTACCGGCTCGACGAACCCGGCCACCACGCAGATCGGCGATTACATCTTCCGCATCCCATACACCGACCAGTTCCAAGGTGCGGTAGCCGCCCAGTACGCGTACTCCGACGCCGGCGCCCGCAAGGCCGCCATCTTCCGCCAGCAGGACGACGACTACAGCGTCGGCCTCTCCTCGTTCTTCAAGGATTCCTTCGAGGGCTACGGCGGCACCACCACCGTTCTCGATTACACCTCCAACAACGTCGACTTCTCGGCGCAGATCAACAACCTGCGCTCCTTCGCTCCAGACTTCATCTACTTCACGGGCTTCTGCGCTGAGGCCGCCTCGCTCGTGCCGCAACTGAGGCAGCAAGGGTTCAACCAGCCCATCCTCGGCGGCGACGCCTCCGACGACTCGCAGTGCCCAGAAGGCGGCGGCGCGGCCTTCAACGGCTTCACCTTCACCTCGTTCGGCGAGCCAGAAGTCCTCACGGGGGCGGCAGCTGAGCGCGCCGCCGAGTTCCGCACGGCGTTCGAGAAGAGCTACACCCTCGATCACTTCACGGGCTTCACCCTCTCCGGCGCCGACGCCTACAAGGTGGTCGCCCAGGCCATCACCGACGCTGGCAGCACCGACCGCGCCGCCGTCCGCGACGCCCTAGCAGCGCTTCAGGACTTCCCTGGCGTCTCCGGCGACATCACCTACGTCGGAACCGACGGCACGCCAGCCAACCGCGTGATGGGGCTCTACGAGTACGCCGTCAAGGCGGACGGCTCGTGGGACAAGGTCATCCTGAAGGGCATCTCCCTTCAGTGACCGGAGCTAGAAACTGAGGTCAATAAGTAGCGTTCGCGGCAAGGGCGCCTCGGCCCCTTGCCGCGAACCGTATCTGGCCAACCTGGCCACTGCAGCGCACTCACCATCGGATGGAGCACAGCTTGTCGGCTAGCCCGATAGTTCCCAAGCGCCGCCGCTGGCTCCCTTGGCTGCTAGGCCTTGGCGGGTTGGCGCTCACCGTTTGGCGCATGTTCTACCTCTACGGGGTGAACGAGGCCTTCAACGCGGCGTTCTTCACCGGCGCGATCATCAGATCGTTCCAGCTCGGTAGCCTCTACGCCCTCATCGCCCTCGGCTACACCATGGTCTACGGCATCATCCGGCTCATCAACTTCGCTCACGGCGAGGTGTTCATGGTCGGTGCCTTCGCCGCCTATTTCTTGTTCACCAACACCCCGTTCTCGCTGCCCGTGGCGCTGTTGGTAGGCGCCGCCGTCGCCTACGGCGTCATGCAGTTCCTGAGCTTCTTCCGGACGGCCCGCCGCGACCCGATAGTGTTGGCCGGTGCGCTATTAGCGTTCGCCGCCGTGACGTTCGCGTTGGCTTCGGCTAAGTTCGGGTGGTTGGCGGCCATGGTCGCGGCTATGTTCATCACCGGCGTGCTCGGCATGACCATCGACCGCGTGGCCTATCGGCCGCTGCGGGGCGCGCCGCGCAACTCTATGCTCATCACAGCTATCGCCGTCTCCTTCTTCTTACAGAACTTCGGTATCCTCGCGTTCTCCAACCGCCAAACCCCCTTCCGTCCGCCGTCATTCTGGACGGGAACGCTGCAACTCAACGTGGCTGGCGAACCGCTGTTCACCTCGTGGATGATCGTCCTGGTTCCCGTCCTCACCGCCATTCTCGTCGTGGCCCTTACCCTGTTCGTCACCCGCACGCGCCTCGGCAAGGCCATGCGCGCAACGGCCCAAGACGCCGAAACGGCGCGCATGATGGGCGTGAACGTCGACCGCGTGATCGCGACCACGTTCCTGATCGGCTCCATGCTGGCGGCCGCAGCTGCCGTCTTGTGGGGCATGACCTTCGGGAGCATCAACCAGCCCGCCATCTTCGGCATCCTTCCCGGCATCAAGGCGTTCGCGGCGGCCGTCATCGGCGGCATCGGCAGCCTGCCGGGGGCCGTCGTCGGCGGCGTGCTGCTCGGGTTCCTCGAGAACTTCCTGACGGCGCTCTTCCCGCGCACCGAGTACTTCGGCGGCATCACAGAGTACAAGGACACTTTCGCGTTCCTCGCCATGATCCTCATCCTGCTGATCCGCCCTAGCGGCATCGTGGGCGAAGACCTCTCGGAGAAGGTATGAGCGTCCCAGCCGACCGCGAACCGGTGGTGGCTGCGCCCGGCTACCGGCCGCACTACACCACCAACCGTGTGCGCAACGCCCTCCTCTCCCTAGCGGGTGTGGTTGTCGTCGTGCTCATCTTGTTCCTCGTCGACGGCGGCGCCAGCATCAAGCTCAAGCAGGTGGTCGCGCTCTTCGCCATCTGGGGCATCGCGACCGTCAGCCTCAACCTCGTCAACGGCGTGACCGGCATCCTCTCGCTTGGCCACCACGGCTTCATGCTCGTCGGTGGTTACACGACCGGGTTGCTCATCCTCCCTGCAGCCACGCGCGACAACCTGGCGGCGAGCGCCCGCAGCAACCTCTCGCCCTTCGCCATCGGCCTGTCGGTGGAGAACATGCTCCGTGGGCTCGGGCTAGACGCCCTTACGACCCCGGAGACCTTGTGGGTGAGGTTCCTCATCGCGCTGTTCATCGGCGGGCTCGTCGCGGCCGTGTTCGGCGTCATCGTCGGCTTCCCGTCCTTGCGCTTGCGCGGTGATTACCTCGCCATCGTCACTTTCGCCTTCGGCGAGGCCATCCGGCTCCTCGCCTCGACGCCCATGATGTCGTCGTTCACCAACGGTGCCCTCGGCTTCGCTGGGGTGCCGTCCGACTTCGGTAAGAGCGTGTGGTGGACGTTCGGGCTCCTCGCGCTAACCGTGTTCGTCATGGCGCGGCTCAAGTTCTCGTCGTACGGCAGGGTGTTGATGGGCATCCGCGAGGACGAGATAGCTAGCGAGGCCATGGGCGTCAAGACCGCGTACCACAAGGTGCTGGCGTTCGCCATCTCGGCGTTCTTCGCTGGCGTGGCTGGCGGCCTGTGGGTCAGTTGGGTAGGCACGGCGCGCCTCGACCTCTTCCTCTTCTTCCTGACCTTCTACTTCCTCGTCGCCATCAGCGTCGGCGGCACCGGCTCCATCACTGGCGTGCTCATCGGCACGGCGCTCGTCGTGTGGGTGCGGCAGTACGGTGACGCGCTAGAGAACTCCTACCCGCTGAGCACCTGGGCGGTGGCTGGCGGCATCGTGCTCGTGGTCGTCGGGCTCATCGCGTACTGGTTGCGGCGCACGCGCAGGACGAGGCCGGTGATCGGCCCGGCGGTCTACGTGCCCGTGGTCCTGGGCGTCGGACTAGCGCTCGTCGGCCTCTTCGGCGGCAGCATCCCCCTCCTTCAAGACAGTTGGCAGGGGTTCGGCATGCGCGCCATCACCCTCTCGCTACTGCTCATCGCCATCATGATCCTGCGCCCAAGCGGCGTCATGGGTCGGCGCGAGTTCAGTTGGGCGTGGCTCTTCCGTGAACGCATCGATGAACCAACCGAGGAGGAGAAGCGCCAGGACGCGTGGCTCTCCAACGCGGCAGCTGGCGCGGACGCCAAAGACGACGACGAGCTGGAGGTGAAGCCATGAGCATGCTCGAGGTCCGCAACGTCAACAAGGCCTTCGGCGGACTGCAGGCCATCTCAGACCTCTCGTTCACGCTCGGGCAGGGAGAGATCGTCAGCGTCATCGGCCCGAACGGGGCAGGCAAGACGACCGTGTTCAACCTCATCACGGGCGTGTACAAACCAGACTCTGGCGACATCCTGTACGAGGGCCACAGCATCAAGGGCCTCACGCCGAGCACCATCGTCAACCGCGGCGTGGCCCGCACCTTCCAGAACTTGCGGCTCTTCACCAACTTGACGGTCCTCGAGAACGTCCTCATCCCGCAGCACCACTCGCTGCGCTCCAACTGGTTAGCCGCCGTGCTGCGCACTCCCGGCTACTTGAAGCAGGAACGCACCATGCACGAACTGGCCTTGGAGAAGCTGTCGTTCTTCGGGCCGCGCCTCATGAGCTTCCGCCTCCACCAGCCCGTCGAAGTCCTGTCTTACGCCAACCGGCGCCGCACCGAGATGGCGCGGGCCATGGCCACCGGCGCCAAACTGCTGCTCCTCGACGAGCCGAGCGCAGGCATGAACCCGAAGGAGACCCGCGAGATCACCGAGATCATCCGCCGCATGCGCGACGAGGGCGGCTACACCATCCTGCTCGTCGAGCACAAGATGAACCTAGTGAAGGACATCAGCGACCGCGTGATAGTGCTCGACTACGGCCGCAAACTAGCTGAGGGCGCGTACCACGAGGTGGTCAACGACCCGGCGGTCATCGAGGCGTACCTCGGCAAACGCGCGGACAAGACGAGCGCCGTTGCCAGGGCGCAGATGGCGGACGGCCTCACCGCCCACGCGGCCGATGACGAGGTGCGGCCGTGAGCGCTGCCGCCACCACGCCCGCGACGCCCCCGGCAGGCGGCGCAGCTGAGCCGCTGCTCGAACTGCGCAACGTGACCACGCACTACGGCCCGATCCGCGTGCTGCACGACGTGAACATGGTGGTGTACCCGGGCGAGATGGTCTGCCTGTTGGGGGGGAACGCCTCCGGCAAGAGCACGACCCTCAAGACCATCCTCGGCATCGTGGGCGTTAGCGCAGGCGAGCTGTGGTTCCGAGGCGAACGCGCAGACACCCTCCCCACTTCTGAACGCATCGCGCGCGGCATGGCCGTCGTGCCTGAGAACCGCCGCATCTTCCCGCGCATGACGGTGAGGGAGAACCTCGAGATGGGCGCCTACCTGCGCACGCGCGGCGCCGAGCTGGACGAGGACCTGGCGTACGTGCTCGAGCTCTTCCCGCGGCTAGCTGAACGGTTGGGTCAGCGCGGCGGCACCATGAGCGGCGGCGAGCAACAGATGCTGGCGATGGGCAGGGCGCTCATGAGCCGCCCGCGGCTGATACTGATGGACGAGCCGAGCATGGGTCTAGCGCCGCTGTTCGTCGAGCGCATATTCGAGATCATCAAGCAGGTCAACGAGCGCGGCATCAGCGTGTTCGTCGTGGAGCAGAACGCTAACGTCGCGTTATCGATCGCTGACCGCGGTTACGTGCTGCAAACGGGCGAGGTCGTCCTTTCTGGCGCAGCGGGCGAACTCCTCGCTAACGAGGGGATGAAGAGGGCGTACCTCGGCGAGACCTAAGGCCTGTGTACTCTCATCATCGGGCCCATGGCCCGCGTGGTGCACCATGTGATATTGACTGACGCCGCTCTAGGGGTGGTAGATTCGGCCCCTGACCGGGTCTTCATGCAACGCATTGCATGAAGTGCCAAGCACGTTGGCCCGGCGACTGGGAGGCTGCGACCTAGATGACGGACCCGCTAAGCGAGATTCTCGAAATCGTCAACCGGCGTAACCAGGGCGAAGGTGAGTTCCTGCAGGCCGTCGGTGAGGTCTTCCAGAGTCTAGGCCCGCTGGTAGCTAAGCAGCCGCAACTATTGCAGCACCGCCTCATAGAACGCCTTGTGGAGCCGGAACGTCAGCTCATCTTCCGCGTGCCGTGGACAGACGACGCTGGCAACGTGCACGTGAACCGCGGCTTCCGCATCGAGTTCAACAGCGCCCTCGGCCCATACAAGGGCGGCTTGCGTTTCCACCCGAGCGTGAACCTCGGCGTAATGAAGTTCCTGGCGTTCGAGCAGCTCTTCAAGAACGCCCTCACCGGGCTGCCGATCGGCGGCGCCAAGGGCGGGTCGGACTTCGACCCGAAGGGCCGTAGCGACGGCGAGATCATGCGCTTCTGCCAGAGCCTCATGACCGAGCTTTACCGCCATCTCGGCGAGTACACGGACGTTCCTGCTGGCGACATCGGCGTTGGCCAGCGCGAGATCGGCTACCTCTTCGGGCAGTACAAGCGCATAACTAACCGCTACGAGTCAGGGGTCCTGACCGGCAAGGGGCTCGCCATCGGCGGCGCCCTCGTGCGCACAGAGGCAACGGGCTACGGCTGCGTGTACTTCACGGAGCGCATGCTCGAGGCGCGCAACGACTCGCTCGAGGGTAAGACCTGTGTCGTCTCAGGCGCAGGGAACGTGGCCATCTACACCATCCAGAAGCTCCAGCGCCTAGGAGCCAAGGTGGTGGCGTGTTCCGACTCGAACGGCGTCATCTACGATCCGGACGGGCTGAACCTCGACACCGTCAGGCGCCTGAAAGAAGTCCAGCGCCGGCGCATCGCCGAGTACGTGCAGCATCACCGCGGCGCCGAGTACCGCGGCGGCGGGAGCATCTGGGATATCCCATGTGACGTCGCCTTCCCTTCTGCCACGCAGAACGAGTTGAACGGCGAGCACGCCAAGCGGCTTATCGCGAACGGTGTGGTCGCCGTTGGCGAGGGCGCGAACATGCCATGCACGCCAGAAGCCGTTGAGGCGTTCATCCAGGCGGGCGTGGCTTTCGGGCCGGGCAAAGCGGCGAACGCTGGCGGGGTAGCCACCTCGGCGTTGGAGATGCAGCAGAACGCCAGCCGCGACGCCTGGACGTTCGGTTACACCGATGAGCGCCTGCGCGAGATCATGACCGACATTCACACGCTGTGCTACGACACGGCTGCAGAGTTCGGCGAGCCAGGCAACTACGTGTTGGGCGCCAACATCGCCTCGTTCCGCAAGGTGGCTGTGGCCATGCTGACGTTAGGGGTGGTGTGAGGGCGGAGCACCGCCCGCACGTAGGTGCGTCAGGCAGTGAAGCCGTGCCTCGCTAACAAGTCGTTGACGGTGGCGCGCTCAGCGGCGCTAAGCTGCCAGGCGCCCGCCTGGGCGTTGCGCTGCACTTGCTCGGCGCTCGTCGCACCAGCTATGACGCTGGCAACTGCTGGTTCGGCCAGCAGCCACGCGAACGCCAGGTCGACGAGTTCCTTGCCGCGCTCGGCCGCGAACGCCACCAGCGCCTCGATGAGGTCGAGGGTCGTCGGCGTGAGGTACTGCTCCCAGCGGGAACTGCCCGTAACGCGCGTGCCGACGGGATAGTCGTGGCCCTTGCGGTACTTACCGGTGAGGATGCCGCTGAAGAGCGGGAAATAGGGCAGGAAGGCGATGTCGAGGCGCCTACATACGTCAAGCACTTCCGCTTCTGGCCCGCGGCGCAGCATGGAGTACTCGTTCTGCACGCTAACGAAGCGCGGCCAGCCGTGTTGAACCGCCAGCGCCTCGGCCTCCGCCAGTTGCGTGGCCGTGAAGTTCGAGCAGCCGATCTCACGCACCAGCCCGGCGCTAACGGCCTCTGCGAGGGCGCCGAGGGTGTCGGCCAGCGGCACCTCCTCGTCTGGCTCGTGTAGCTGGTAGAGGTCGACGTGATCCATGCGCAGCCGCTTCAGGCTTGCCTCCAGCGCGCTGCGCACGTACTCCGGCCTGGCCCCGCCAACGACCGAGGAGTTGCTCTTGCTGGCCATGCCGAACTTCGTTGCGAGCACGACCTTGTTCCTTCTACCTTGCAGCACGTTGCCTAGGAACGACTCGCTATGCGTGTCGCCGTAGATGTCTGCCGTATCGAAGAAGGTGACGCCAGCGGCGATGGCCGCGTCGACGACGTTCTTCGTGGCTTCCTGGTCTAGCCGGCGCCCGAAGTTATTGCAGCCGAGGCCGATGACGGAAACGGTAATCGAGCCGATATTGCGGGTGTCCATTGGGCCAGTTTGGCATGAACGCCGACGTGCTAGCGGCATTGGCGCGCTCTGTTGTCGGTTTCGTGCGCACATTTGACAGTTGTCGACAATTTGACTATGGTTGGGCCACGCAATTATATAGAGTGGCCGGAATAGTTAGGAGGGAATGGCGGCTCGCGTTCGCGTTCTAATCTCGGGAAGGGAGATTCGAGTGCTAAGATTTTCCATAGTTGGACTACTAATAGCGTGGCCGCTACTCATTGGAGTAGCGAGGGCCCATTCTTGCTGCTACTAAGTTTCCGTAACTGGGGTGTCTTGGCATCCCGACCCTGTTGTGCACTGTATTCATTACAAGCAAGTGTGGTACGAGTCAAGAGAGTTGTGGCCGACGAGCAATGAGCGGAATCACGACCACTTCTGAGTAGTCACCGTTTGGATGGAAGAAACAGGCTCGTACCCGGTCTACGATTGCACGCCTCCAGAGAATCAGGCGAGTTTGGAGAGCAATCGCCATATGAGAGGTGCAGCGTGAAACCTATTACCTTGTTCCGAAATCGCACTTGGCTTTCACTCGCCGCCGCCGTGGCGGTCGCGGTGCTGGTAGCTTGTAGCAAGCCAGCCCCTGTAGCTGCCGAGGCGTTCGTTCCGGCCGACCAAGTAAGGAGTTGGCAAGAATATGTTGCGGCCCTTGCCACGGATGGTCTTGGAAGCTATGAAGCCGTGGCTTCGCAAGTGGTGGATGGACCGGGTGGCTTCAAGTTAGGAATTGAGGCGCGCTACTATCCAGAACTAGCAGTAACCCGGTTCGTAATACTTCATGACTCGCTCGAGGTGGCGACCGAGAGGGCGGGCGGCATAGTGGGGATGAAACTGAAGGTCGACTCGTCAGGCGAACCGGTACCCCTCTATATTCGGGCACTTTCGGGGGAGGATCTGGAGGCAGAGTTGCTGACGGCAACTGAAACCTTTCCTGACCGGCACTTCAGCGATGCCGCAGACGACCTGGTGTGTGGATCATTGAAGGTTGATTTCGGCAGTGCGAAGTGGTTCCCTTTCGAGTTGCGTGCGTGTAATCGGTACGTAGCCGGGTGAGAACTCCATGAACCACGCCTGATTAGCCCCCGCGCGCTGCTCGGCGGGGGCTGCTCGGCCCGAACAACCGTGGCGCGGTGCAGTTGCGAGGGCGGCGTTCTGCCCTCGCAACTAATGCAACGCCATTGGAAGCAGCTCTTCCGGGAAGTTCTGGTAAGCGACAAAGCGCGTGAAGCGCTCGATGGCGTGTGTGCCCACCGAAGTGCTGCGGCCGTCTGAAGTGGCGGGGTAAGGCCCGCCGTGCACCATGGCGGGGCCAACCTCTACGCCGGTTGGGAACTGGTTGAAGATCACGCGGCCGACGCGCTCGGCTAGGAGCTCGGCTAGTGGCGCGAGGCCAATAGCCTCGTGGTCCTCGCCGAGGATGGTCGCCGTTAGCTGCCCCTCGATGGCGGCAACGAACTCCTCCAGTTCGCCTTGGGTGCGGTAGCGCAGGACGAGCGTGCTTGGGCCGAACACCTCGCTTAGGAGCCGAGGATCGGCGAGGGCGGCCAGTACGTCGGCCTCCCACAGCGTGGGGCTGCCGTACGCGCCGCCATGTGCGGCTGCGCCGCGGGCGACCTCACGCCCGCCGACTGCCGCCAACTCCTTGAGCCCCTGCCCGTAGCGCTCGCACACGGCGCTGTTGAGCATGACGCCAGCGTCGGCGGCCGCAGTCAGTTCTGCGAGGCGAGCTACGAACGCGTCGCCGGCCGGCCCGGCAGGCACTAAGGTCACGCCGGGGTTCGTGCAGAACTGGCCGACGCCCAGCGTGAACGAGCCGAAGAGTCCCTGTGCCAGCGACTCCGAGCGCGCTTCAAGGGCGCCTTGCGTGACGAACACGGGGTTCACGCTGCCCATCTCCGCGTACACGGGGATCGGCTCAGGCCGTGCTGCAGCTAGGCGCATGAGCGCCTCTCCGGCTGCGCGGCTGCCGGTGAAGCCAACCGCCTTGACCTCGGGGCGCCGCACGAGCGCCTGGCCCACTTCATAGCCCGCCTCCAGCACCAAGCCGAAGACGCCGTGCGGCATGCCGGTAAGGTGCGCGGCCTCGAGGATCACGTCCGCCACCAGCTTGGAGGTGCCTGGGTGCGACGGGTGGGCCTTGGCGATCACTGGGCAGCCGGCGGCCAGGGCCGCCGCCGTGTCGCCGCCCGCCACCGAGAAGGCGAGAGGGAAGTTGCTGGCGCCGAACACGGCGACGGGGCCCAGCGGGCGGCGCATGGAGCGCACGTCCGGCTTCGGCGCGGGCGAGCGCGCCGGGTCGCCGTGGTCGATGCGCGGTTCCGTCCAGGAGTCGCTCTCGATGAGGCGCGCGAACATCCGCAGTTGGTTGCTCGTGCGCCCGACCTCGCCGCGTATCCGCCCTTCGGGCAGGCCAGACTCGGCCATGGCGCGTTCCGTAATTACATCGGCCTCGTCCTCTAGCCCAGCAGCTATGGCGTCCAGGAAGCGCGCCCGCGCCGCGCCAGTGAGGCGCGAGTAGGGGAGGAACGCCTGCCGGGCGGCGGTGGCCAAGGTGGCTAGTTCCTCAGGCGTTGTCGTCTCGAACTCACCCTCGAGGAGGGTGAGGGTACTGGGGTCGATGGCGCTGAAGGTAGGACTCACGACCGCACAGCCAAGGTTGGGCGGTTAGCGAAGCCTTCCTCGATGACCTGCATGACCTCGGCCAGTTCTGCGCCCTCGAGTGCGTAACGTGGTGCGCGCACGCTCGAGCTGCCCCAACCGGCGTACTCGACGGCCAGCTTGATCTTCTGCACGAACTTGGTTCCGATGTCGAGCCGCAGCAGCGGCAGGAACCACTGGTAGAGCTCGAACGCCTCCTCCTTGCGGCCAGCGCGCGCCAGCTCGTAGAGCCTGACCGACTCGGCTGGCAGGGCGTTGACGAGGCCCGCGATCCAACCGACGGCGCCTGCGTAGGTGGCTTCGACGAAGAGGTCGTCGACGCCGATGAGGATCTTGAAGTCCTCATCCATGAGGGTGCGCAGCCACGTGATGCGCCTGAGGTCGGCGCTCGACTCCTTGATCGCTTGCGCGTTGGGGTGCTCGCGCACGATCTCGGCCACCTGTGGAGGTAGGAAGTCGGTCTTGTACGCGATGGGGTTGTTGTAGAGCATGCACGGCAGGTCTGTGGCGGCGAGGACGGCGCCGACGTGGCCCTTCATCTCGCGGAAGTCGCTGGAGTAGACGTACGGCGGCAAGACCATGAAGCCGCTAGCGCCCGCCGCTTCGGCGTCGCGCGCGAACTGCGCCGCCTCGGCTGTGCTCAGTGAGGAGACCATGGGGATGACTGGCGCCTTGCCGTCCAGTGCCTCAGCGAGGGTGGCGACGGTCTTCAGCTTCTCTTGGTAGGTGAGCGTGGCGGCCTCGCCAAGGGAACCGAACGGGACGATGCCATTGCAGCCAGCTTCGACCATCCACTGCGCGTGCTGTGCCTGCAGCGCGTAGTCGACGCTCATGTCCTCGTTGAAGGGGGTGGTGATGGCTGGAATGACGCCTTCCCAGTTCACTTGCATGCCTTACTCCTCTCGGCCGGTTGTCGGCCTGCTAGCCAAGACGGTGCTTGACAATCTCTAGGTTGGTGCGGATGTGCTCTGACATGGCCGCTTCGGCGGCGGCTTGGTCGCCAGCGACGATGGCGGCGACGATACCAGCGTGCTGCATGTGCGCTTGAGCGCTCGTGTTCACGTCGCGGGTGAGGATCTTCACGCGCATGACGCGCTGGCTGAGGCGCTGGATCGTCTCCTGGAGTACCGGGTTGCCCGATAGTCCAGCAACCAGCTCGTGAAAGGCGTTATCCGTGCGGATGTGCTCGGCGAAGTCGCCGACGGCCACGGCGTTCATGGCGCCTAAGTAGGCGCGCAGTTCGGCCTTGTCGGCGTCAGTGGAGTGAACGGCGGCCAGTCCGGCGGCCATGGCCTCTAGGGGGGCGCGCACGGCGTAAGTATCGACGGCCTCGGCGAGGCTGAGCGTTGGCACGTGAACGCCGCGGTTCGGCTCGATGACGAGCAGCCCCTCTTGCGCTAGTTGCCT
>CALCHY010000018.1 GCA_937907415.1 uncultured Trueperaceae bacterium | reverse complement strand
CAACGCCACCCCAGCAGACGTCGGTTGGCAGCTCATGAGCGACCTGCGCGAGGTGGATTGATTAGCTGCTGCAGCAGCTAGACCACGCCGACGTAGCGAGCGCGCGGCCGTATCACGTGGTCAGAACCGTACTGTTCCAGCACGTGCGCGATGATGCCCGCGCTCCTGCCTATGCCGATTACCGAGTGGATGGCGTCGTGCGGCAACCCAAGGAGCGGCTCGGACACGGCAAGCAGGAAGTCGATGCGCGGTGGCTCTTGCGTAGCCACTTCGATGAGGCGGAGTGTCTCCGTCAAGACCTCGAACCGCTCGGTGCCCGCGAGGTTCTCCACCAGCGTCACGACACGCGGGTCGTGCCCGACGTAAAGCCTGCGGTACGGGTTGTGCACGCCAGGTATGGTGCCCCGACGCCGTAGGTACGAGCGGATGACGTCCTCCGGAGAGCCGGAGTCCAAGACTTCCTGAAAGAACAACTTGGCCTCAGACACCTGCCCATACAGGTGCCTGTACCCCTGTAACGACGCGAGGCCGGCCAGCACCGCTTGGTGAAGCGAGGCCCCCGCGCTGGCGGCGCAGCGTGCCGTGAACGTGGCGATATTCAGTTCGTGGTCGGCGACCACGGTCAGTAAGGTGTCGAGGCGTTGCGGATCGGCACCCCAAGACACCGCCAGGGAAGCTGCGACACTGCCCGCCACCTGCCTCCCACAGCTCAGGTACACCAGGTAGCGCATCACCTCGATGGCACTGGGTACCAGCGCGGCCGGCCTCGTACCGAACCCATGCAGGCTCCGGTGCTGCAGTTCGGGAAGTAACGCTTGCATGCGCTCGATCGGTGAGTGGTCAGTGGGGCTGGAGTCAGCTAGCGCCACATCGATCTGCAGCCCCCAGGCGTGGTTGGCAGGCGGCAACCGGCCTTCTTCACGCACACCCGTCCACAGGAACTCGGCGACCTGCTCGAACCGTGCCTCCCGAGCCAAGTCCCGTGAACTGATGCCCCGGTATGAGTGCTCCGACTCGGTTATCTGTGAGATGGCGGTCGTAAGGATTGGGATCCCGAACTCGATGACCTCCGTAGCCGCCTGTTCGGGGTTCTTCCTGAAACCGGCCCGGTGCTTCAGCGCTGACAGTTCCGCGCGGTGATAGACGCGCTTCAGGCTCCCCGATGTCAGTCGCCTTGACGTGAGCATCCCGCGACTCACGTAGGAGTACAGCGTGGCCTTGCTCACCCCCAAGAACGCGGCTGCCTCGTCGGCCCCCAACTGGTCATCCGACTGGCTGGATCCGCCCTGGTCTCTCATATTGAGGATGATACTTGAGTGCTAAGCAAGGTTGGCCACCTCCTGTTGTCGGGCAGCTGGCTGGTTGTCGGCGCGCGGTTTTCTACTGCCCACCCCCGTAGGGTCTGAGTCAACCCGACTTGGAGCGAGGATCGGTGACGTCGCGGAGCCAGTTGCCGAGGAAGATCAGGGCGAGTGAGAACAGCGTGATCGCGATGCCTGGGAACGTCGCCAACCACCACGCGGTCGTCACGTACTCGCGGCCCGTCGAAAGCATCTGGCCCCAAGTGATCGTCGGGGGCTGCACGCCGAAGCCAAGGAAGCTGAGGCTGGATTCCGCGATGATCACGCCAGACGCCTTCAGCGTACCGACGGCCACGATCGTGCCTATCACGTTGGGGAGCACGTGCTTGAAGACCGTTGAGCCCTCGCGCCTGCCAAGGGCTCGCGACGCCTCGACGAACTCCCTACTCCTCAACGAGAGGACCTCCGCCCTGACCAGCCGGGAGGTAGTCGTCCACCCCAACAAACCGATCACGAGGATCAGCAGGGTTAGGCTCGGCCCCGCTAGGCCCATGATCGTCAAGTAGAGGACCAGGCTAGGCACCGAAACGAGGATGTCCACCAGCCGCATGATTATCGTGTCCCACAGTCCTCCGAAGAACCCGGCGAGGCCGCCGAGCACCACACCGATCGCGAGCCCGAGGGACGTGGCCGAGAACGCCACGATCACGGCCACCCGACTCCCGTGGATGAGCCGTGAGAAGAGGTCGCGGCCCAACTGATCGGTTCCGAGGACGAACTGCGGGTCGCCCGCGGGCGACCAGGCCGGCGGCAGCAGCCGGGAGCGGAGATTCTGCTTGAGGGGGTCAAGCGGTGCGATCAGCGGCGCGAAGATCGCCACGAGCACGAACAGCACCACGACGATGGCACCCGTCAGGGCCAGGGGGTTGCGCACCAGCAGTGCGAAGTACTTGCCGGTACCGTGTCGGGGCCGCCGGGTCGCTAGATGGGTCCCCTCCTGCTCCGGTTCCATCACGTGCTGGCCGCTCATCGGTACTGGATCCTCGGGTCGATGAGCGTGTAGACGATGTCCACGAGCAGGTTACCGAGCACGACCAGAGCGGACGTGAAGATCACGACCGTCTGGATCACGGCCATGTCGCGGCCACCAAGGGCGTTGATGAAAAGCAGCCCAACCCCAGGCCAGGCGAAGATGCGCTCGATGATCACCGACCCGCCTAACAGGCCGGGGATCGCCAGCCCCAGCAGCGTGACGTACGACAGCACGGCGTTGCGCAGAGCGTGTTTGAACACAACGGTGCGCGGGGCCAGGCCTTTCGCCTTGGCCGTCCGCACGTAGTCGAGGCTCATCACCTCGACGAGACCGCCTCGCATCAAGCGGGTCAGTAGCGCAGCGATCGAAGTGCCAAGAGTCAGCGCTGGCAAGATCAGGTGCTTGAACGTGCCACTGCCACTTACTGGCAGCCAGCGGAGTTCCACGGAGAAGAAGAGGATCAGCATCACACCTAACCAGAAACTGGGCATTGCGTCCCCGATGACCGAATAGACGTTCACGAGCGTGTCTGGCCAGCGGTTCTTGAAGAGCGCTGCCAAGATGCCGCCGGGGAACGAGATCAAGATGGCAACGACCAACGCAGCGCCAGCCAGGGTGGCGGTGTTGGGGAGGCGCTCTATCAGAAGGCCGAAAGCACCACGACCTTGGTAGATCAGCGAGCGGCCGAAGTCCCCGCGGAAGATGTTGCCGACGTACACGAGGTACTGCACGATCACCGGCTTGTCCAATCCGAGCTTCTGGCGAATCGCGGCCACCTGCTCCACCGGCAGCGCCGCCACCTCCGCGTCTTCCCCGCCGAGGTAGGCGGCAACCGGGTCACCGGCCAGCCTCAGCACGACGAAGACGAGTAGGGTGATCCCCACCAACGTGGGGATCACCTGCAGCAGACGTTTGAAGACGTAGACGGTCATCGGAAACCCTTGCCTGCAGCGGTTCTAGCAAGGGGTCGGCGCCAGCCGCCCCTCAACGAGCGCGCTGCCGAGGCGTGCATAGCCTCAGTGTGCCGCCGGCCGCGCCGTAGCGAGGATGATTAGTGAGTCCGCGCGCGGCCGGAACTCCATGGCGTTGGAAACACCGACGAAGGTGGCAGAAGCGTACATGTAGTACTGGGGACGCTCCGCCACCAGGATTTCTGTGGCGTCGCGCAGGAGAGCCACACGCTTCTCGGAGTCAAACTCCGTGTTCGCCTGGTTGACGAGCGCGTCGTAACCCTCGTTGCACCACCCCGTCTGGACGTAGTAGACGCCGTTCGGGCACGTGTTGTCGATCAGCGAGTTCCCGTAATCGAAGCTGGAGTCGGAAGCCGCACCGAACGCGACGTTGGTGAAGTCCCCTGTGGAAGAGTACTTGGCGCTCCACACACTGGGTTCGAAGAGCTTGATCTCCACGACGAAGCCGGCTTCCTCGAGCATGGCACCGACCAGATCGGCGGTATCGGCATAGCCGTTGGAACCCATGAGCGTGATGGCGGCGGGCTTCGAGGGGCCGTAGCCCGCTTCGGCCAGCAGGTTCTTGGCAACCTCGACGTCGTAAAGGTAGCTGTCGTAATACTCGAGTGGCGAACCGAACGTGCCCGGTGAAACGCGCGCCTGCACCGGAGCGCCGGCCCCATCCTGAAGCACCTCGAGCAGGAGCTCGTCGTCCACTGCGTAGTCGACGGCGGCGCGGATCCGCTGGTCAGCCGTGATCTGGCCCTCGCGGGTGTTGAAGGTCAGATGGTTGATACGGTTGCCGATTACCGGCACGACCTTGGCAGCGGCGGCACCATCGAACCGCGTTATTTCGGCGCGGGACACGGAGGCCACGAGGTCAACGCCGCCCGTAAGCAACTCGCTCACTGCGGTCGAACCTTCAGTGATGCGGCGGAACACGGCGGTGTCGTAGGCCGGCCGGCCGCCCCAGTAGTCGTCGTTGGCCGTCAAGATGAGGCGATCGTCCGTGCGAAGCTCGCTGAAAACGTACGGTCCGGTACCAATCGGCTTCTGTGCCGCGACGTCTGCACCCATGGCCTCCCAATGGTGGCGCGGCAGGACGCTGGCACCATTCCGGCTGAGGTTGCTCAGGAAGATCGGGTCTGGTGTGGAAGTGTGGAACAGGACCTCGTGGTCGTTGATGATCTCCACGCTCTCGATGTGCTTGTAGTAGGCATGGCGGACGAGCGTGGCGTCCTTAGCTACGCGCTCGAACGTGAACTTCACGTCGGCAGCCGTGAACGGCACGCCGTCGTGCCACTTCACCCCTTCACGCAACGTGAAGCGCCACGTGAGGGGGTCGACGGACTCCCACGAGGTGGCAAGCGCAGGTATGAACTGACCTTGCTCGTCCTTCATGACCATGTACTCGAAGATGTTGATAATGATTCCAGACACGGTGGAGGCGTTGTTGTTCTGGGGGTCAAAGTGGCCAGGTAGCTGGCCGACAGCGACCGTGACCTGACTCGCCGCGGTGGCGCTTCCCAGCAGAAGTGCCGCCACAAGGGCGACGGTTGTGATGAGCTTCTTCATGCATTCCTCCTTGAACCAATTGCTGCGCGCGGGGCGCATGACAGCCGTAGAGCGGTGTTCATCTGCCTGCGCCGTAGATCAGGAACTCGCCATCCTGAAGCAAGGGCTCGCCGTCCACCAACAGTCGTCCGCTGGAGCGGAGATCGATGATAAGGTCCCAGTGGAGCGCACTCTCGTTCCTGCCGCCCGCCTGCGGGTACGACTTGCCGAGCGCGAGGTGAGCGGTGCCAGCCACCTTCTCGTCGAACAGGGTGGCACCCACGAAGCGTGTCATCGCACGGTTGCCCCCGATGCCTATTTCACCGAGTCGACGGGAACCTGCATCGGTTCCAAGGGCGGCCTCGAGCGCAGCGCTCCCCGCCTCCGCGCTGGCGGCAACCACCGTCCCCTGCCTGAACTCGAGCGTCACGCCACGCACGGGCTCTGCGAAGTTGTGGCTTGGAACGTCGAAGTGAATCACGCCGTCCGCCGAGTCCTCGATGGGGCTCGTGAACATCTCGCCGGAGGGCGTGTTGCGCCGGCCGTAGCTGTTCTGCCACGGTCTCCCCGCCACGCTTAACCTAAGGTCCGTCCTGCCGTTGACGATGCGAATCTCGCACGCGCCCTCGAGGTGTCGGATGACCTCGGCCTGGAAGCGCTTGAGAGCTTCGAAGCCCGCAGCCGGTTCCGGCTCGTCGAGGAACATCAGGGCCGCGTAGTAGTCTTCGAGCTGAGCCAGGCTCATGCCTGCCCGGTCGGCCAAGGCAGCGTCCGGTAGGACGGTAGTGGTCTTACGCTTCGTCATCCGCAGCTGTCGTACGTAGCTAGCGTCTTCGGGGGTAAGTACATCCGGACGCCTTGCGGGCCCGTCGCCTACGGCCCGCAGGCCCACGTAGCCGGTGATGGCGTCCCACAGGGCGCGCGCGTTCGGGAACTCGGCCGAGGTGCGGACGCCTTGGTCGAGTGTCGCGGCCCGTTCGAGGACGGGTATGGCGCCATGCGCCTCTAGCGCAGCGGCCACCGCCAGCACTGCAGCCTCGGTGCTCGGTGTCCACTCCAGCAGCACGCGTTCGCCCGGTCCGGCAGCTTGGCAGTAGCCGGCGATCACGTTGGCGAAGGCCGCCAAGCGCCCGGGGGTCACAGCTTGAGCTGTCCCAGATTCATAATCACTACGTCGTCGACAGTGATGGTCGGGTCGTGCACGATGAAGTCGTAGTGGCTCTTGGCTTTCACGTTCCCACCCAACGTGTTGCTCGTGCCGATGCCGAAGTGGCAGGTCGTGGCTACGCCCTCGTCCTCGAGCATCCGCCCGGTGAGTTCGCAGTACGGGTTCATCCCGATACCGAGCTCAGCAAGGTGGTAGACGTTCGGGTCCTGCAAAGCTTCCCAGGAGGCGCGGACGACGTCCGCCGCTGGGCCACCCTCTATGCTCGTGACCTGTCCGCCCACCACGCGTAGGGTGACGGGTTCGGACAGCACCCCAATCCCGAGGTAAGGGATGCTGGCATCGCACACGATGATTCCGTGACCCGTCACCGGAGATACGGGCGACTCGATGTCGGGAATCGGATGGAAAGTGCCCGGCCGCACGACGCCGGTCTTGGCGTGCGGAGTGCCCAAACGACCCGTGATGTCGAGGATCATATCGGTGCCGCCAGGTGCGGTAACCCGCACCGCCTTGCCAGCGTCCCAGGCGGCTGCCACGCGCATGACGCGCGGCTCTATAGCGTGGAAGTCGGCCTCGATGCCACCTTTGACCAGCATCTCGGGAACCCACTGCGTGAGGGCAGCCACACGGCCTCCCCGGGCACACGACGCCTTGACGGCGTCGGTGTGCGTGAGTGACACCTGCACCGCCAGGAACGTCACGTCGGCGGCCTCGATGGCCTTAGCAACGTGCTCTGGGGGTTCACCCGAGTCGGTCTTGGCCCGCTCGGTGCGCAAGACCTGGACCTGGGCGCCGGCCTCACCGAGGGCTGCCTCTAGGGCCCCGCCGATGATCGGGTCGGTGTCAGCATCGATGACGATGAGCGCGCGCTCCTCGGGCTTGACACCCGTCACGTGAGTCACCAGGCGCCGGGCGCCGAACATGTATGGACTGTCAAACATTGGCCGATGATGGCAGTCGGCAAATAGATTGTCAATCTTGATTGTCAATCAACCATAGGCTCGAGACGACAACATGGGCGCCGGCTGCCACCGGCGTGCGGACCGTCGCCACTAGGAGGCTAGGGAACGGGCAGGTGGAGACTTCCGCGCCTACCCGCTCCTGCAGCTTCTCACAAGGGAATGTTGCCGTGCTTCCTGTAGGGCACCTGCACTTCTTTGCCCTCTAGCATC
>CALCHY010000017.1 GCA_937907415.1 uncultured Trueperaceae bacterium | reverse complement strand
TCGCGACGGGAGACCAGAATGTCCGACATCATCGACCTCGGCGGCGCCCCCGCCGACGAACTCACCAGCGTCATCACCAGCCTCCACCCCGGCGTCACCGCCCAAAGCGTCAACAGCGGCACACGCCTCCTCATCACCGCCACCCCCACTCAACACGACAACATCCGCGAGCTCATCACCGACTACAAGGCGCACACGCCCGAAGCCGACACGAAACCCGTTGAAGAGATCGAGCCAGAGCCGCTCGTGAACGCCTTCGTGCCTGTGCAACGCGGCCTGACTGACCTCGCTACGCTCCTGCCTGATCAGTTCCCGAATGCCCGCATTCAGGTGGTCGAGAATGCTCGCGCCGTCACCATCACAGCCACCCAAGCGGAGCTCGAAGCCATACAGGCGTACATCAGTGAGTACGAGGTGTTCCTGCAGGAGCGCCAAGACGCCGGCGCCATCAAGAGCGAAGAGATCCCCGAGATAGTCGAACGCACCTATCGCATCAGCAACACCAGCGCCACCGAGCTTGCGGCCACGATCCAAGCGGTGCTGGCCACCGCGGAGGAAGGCTACGCCGCCACCTTCGTGCCTGACGACCGCACCAACAAGCTCGTGGTGCGCGCGCCCGAAAGCCTCATCCCCGAAGTCGAAACCCTAGTGTTCGAGCTCGACGAGGCGACCAAGCAGGTGCGGATCACCGTGCGGATCCAAGAGATAGCGCAGCGGGAGGCGGAGAACCTTGGTTTGAGCATCACCGCGAACGCTGGCGCGCTCGTCGGGAGCCTGATCAACGGGGTTGGCCAGTTCGTCTTCAATCCCGCTAGGGCCCTGACGGCGCTCAACATCAACGCGGTGCTCGACACGCTCGAAGCGCAGAGCCTCTCAAGGACGCTCGACAACGCGGTGCTGATGGTCACGAACAACGGTACGGCCACACTCAATAGCGGTGGGAACATTAACGTGGCGGTGCAGATCGGTGACGGTGAGGCAGCGCGGCAGCAGAGCGACAGCATCAGCTTCGGCACTCAAGTCACGGTGACGCCGCGTATCACCAACGACGGCAGGGTAGACCTGCAGCTCACCACCAGCGTCAGTGGCTTCGAGGGTGAGCTAGAGAACCTCACCGGCCTACGCTTCAGCGACAAGACCCTCACAACCAACGTCGTAGTCGCAGACAGAGAAGTAGTAGTCATCGGCGGCCTCATCCAGAACAGCTTCGTCAACACCATCCAAGGCGTGCCCGTCCTCTCCGCCATCCCCATCCTCGGCAACCTCTTCCGACACGACGTCACAGAGAACAACAAGAGCGAACTCGTCATCGTCGTCACAGCAGAAATCGTCGACTAACAACCTCCGAACACCCCGACGTTGAGGGCCGCCCCGTGGGCGGCTCTCGCTGTTATATGTGCTCTGTGGGCAAGCGAGGCCGTTCTATTCTCTCTGTCGTTATCCCTTTCATTCTCTCTTCTCTATATGGTGTATGATTACTTCCAGAGCGCAAATACCCCCCACGGCGCTCAGAACTAATGAACCCGCAATCGCGGGAAGAAGACGGAGAAACACAAGATGCACAACAAGCCTCAGAAGCGCACCCAGGGCTTCACCCTCATCGAGCTGGTCGTGGCCACCCTGATCATCGGCCTGCTCGCCGCGGTACTCATCCCCAACGCCCTCGGTGCCCGCGCGCGCGCCAACAACTCGGCCGTCCAGACCTTCCTGAAGAACTTCGCTCAGGAAATGGAAATCGAGTACGCCGACGGCGGCTACTACTTCCCCGGCGCCTACGACGACACGGAACTCGTGTACGCCGGCGACGAGGTCTACTACGGCGTCGCTTCCTTCGTGAACCGCTTCCTCACCCTGGCTGATGGCGACGCGACGGCCGGCCCGGGCTCCGACGACACCTTCACGGATACCGGCACCAAGGCTGCGTTCGATGACGCGTTCGAGATCGCCATGCCCGAGAACATCAGCATGGTCATCAAGACCAACGTGCCCGACGCGTACTCCGGCTACTGCGTGGTCGCCCGCTGGAACTCGCAGGACACCGAGAACTATCACACCTACATCCTCACCCCGAACGAAGGCGTCCAGGTCCTCCAGGGCGTCCACGACAGCGCCGTAGGCAACTGCCCCATCTTCGACGGCCAGGGCAACACGGTCGCTGACGCCACCCCGTAAGCCCTAAACACGAGGCAAGCAGCGCCCCGCTGGTGTAACCCAGCGGGGCGCACTCTTTTCTCGGCTAGCACGACACAGACAGCGTGCGCCAACCCGGTAAAGATGAGTAAACTTGGACCTTTACCGTCACCTTTACCACGCGCTCGCGACGGGTAGATATCCTCTTTCTTGGAGGAGAACTAAATGCACCTGAGCATCACAACCCTAACGATCCTGGAGCAAGTCACGCGAGACGCGGATGGGGCCGCACAAGTTCAACTCGCACTCCGGGGCCGCGAGAACAGCATCGCTCTCGTCATGTACCCCAGGGGGGGCACACGCATCAAACTGCGCTTCAACGACGACAACGACCTCACCCCCGAGTGCAACGACAAGATCCTGAGCGCCATCCGCGCCGACGACCACCTCACCGCGCGACTCAACGAAGTGCTCCTAGAAGGCGCAGAGCCCGTGGAACCCCAGCCTCACCCGCACCGCATCACGATCCCGCATGACTACGTCGCGCCGCCCACCATGCTTCTCTGACCTAGATACCCGCATACTTCTTGAACCGAGCAGCCGCCCCCGCCAGTCGGGGGCCGCTCATTATTAGGGGGGGCTCGCCACATCAAACTCGTTAGCCGCAGCACGCATATCGCGCAACACGTACGCGCCGCCCTCAGCCACGATCTCAGCAGAAATACCCTGCCGCCTGAGAGCCTGCCTGAGGTTGCTCATCTGCGTCTTCAGAGCCTGATACGTCGCCAACGGCCCCTGCTCCAAACAAGCCAACAGCTCGTCATACGACACCGGCTCGTGCGGCGTCTGCCGCAACAAATCAAGCAACCGGTAAGTCACGGGAGTCAACGTAGCAACCTCCCCACCGACCGCCACCTTCTTCTCACGACGGTGGTACCGGGCGCCGAACTGATCCACCGGCTCCATGCCGGCCGTAGCCTCATCAATCGCCTCGAGCAACACCCGAAAATCACGCTGCAAGTCAGGCTTGTAGAACCACGACAAGCCAGAACTCCCGGCTGTCATGCGCGCCTTGTTCCCGCGCTCGCTCGTCAAGAGCGCACCAGAGAAACTCGGGTTCTGCGCCCGCAACTGCCGCACGAACGTCACGTACTCATCCTCCGGCAAGCCCGGAAGGTAGTAATCCAGAATCGCGAAGTCAGCCTCGCCGATAGCCGCCAGGGCCTCACCAGGCGTCAACGCCTGCGCCACCCGGTACCCCTCAGCTTCGATCCGCTCAGCCAACATGTCCAAGTGAAGCGCGTCGTCATCCAAGATAAGAACGACGTGCCCGGCCTGCCTGTTAGTCGCATTTCTACCGTGCTTCACTCCATACTGACGGTACACTCTAAGTTAAGTAAACGCCGGTCTTTCGCCTACAAACAGAACGCGCAAACGAACCCGAAACCGTGACCATGACGAGACTCAACCATCCGCGACCCCGCATAACCAACCGCGCGCTGGAAAGCACCGAACCCATCACCATGATGGTCGCAGCCAGCGGCTGGGGCAAAACCTGGGCCGCCGCACAAATCGTCAAAACATGGACAGGGGAGAGCGTCTGGATCACCGGCCAAGAAGACCACGCCGACGCCACGCGCTTCACCACCGACCTCTGGCAACAACTCGCCAAAAACAAGCACGTACCAGCCGGCACCATCGACCCCCGCGCGCTCGAACGCCTCCCCGACGTACTCGAACCACAACGACGCCTACTCATCGTCGTCGACGAAGCCGAACGCATACACCCCGACCCCATCGTCGCGCTCATGCGCGCCGCGCTCGCGCACAACGCCACCTTCAAACTCATCATCCTGCTGCGCCGCGGCCGCTACCCCAAAGACCTATACCCAGGCATCCCACCCAGCAGCATCAACCTCATCACCAGCGACGAGCTCGCGTTCACCCGCGAAGAAGTCGAAGCGCTCGGGGGCCCCGGTAGTCCCGCCCTCGCGCGTTACGACAGTCACGGCGGCTGGCCCGTGGCGGTCGCCACCCTCAACCAGCAAGGCGACAACGACCAGGGCCTAGCCGGCCTGATACACCGCGCGCTCGACGCCCTCCCGCAAGACGTGCGAGAACTCGTAACGCAGCTCGCGACCTCGACTGTCTGGAGTGACGCGCTCGCTGAGCGCATGGTCGGGATCCCGCCGCAGGAGTGGCAAGAGACCGTAGTTGGTTCGGGGCTGCCCGTGCATCGCGGCGGCCTAAACGAACTCAGGCCCCACAACCTCGTGCGAGAAACCCTCGTGAAAGAACTCCGCGAGCACCCAGGCAAGTACCGGAGAGCCTTACTCACTACTGCGGATCACCTCGAACTCCGCGGCGACATGCGTCAGGCGCTGGCGCTCCTGCAGGAGGCTGCCTCGTGGCACCAGCTCGCGCGGGTGCTGTGCGATTACGTCGACCCGTTGGCCGCCAACCAACGGTGGCAGGAGATCGTCGACGTGACCCAAGGGTTGCCGCTAGCGAAGCTGCCGGCCCCAAAGAACGCTTACTTGAAGCACCTGGCGGGCATCGCACACGTGAACGTCGCTCAAGATCTGCGTGCGCTCTACGCCGCTGGTTACGCCAGTCAGGTCGGAGTGGAGCCCGGCAGTCGGTCGGATCCTACGCTGCTGCAGGCTAAGGGAGAAGCGCTCATCAAGGCCGCGTTGCGTCTGGACCCGAACAGTCAACTGGCGCACGTCAGTAGGGTCATGCTCGCGGTCAAGCGCGACGACCTGATCTCCGCGCGTGACTCCGCTCGCCAAGGTTGGGGCTTAGGCGAACAGCACCCAATCTGGCACGCTCACCTCGGAGTGCTGCTCGGCATGCTCGAGGTCGGCATCGACGGCTTCCAGGCCGCAGCCAGCACCGCCACGCACGTAAGGCAGACCATCCGCTACACTCCTAACCCCAACAGCGCCATTCACGCCGTGCGCGCCCTCGAGTACCACTTCCGCGGCCTCACGGACCCAGGCGAGATCGAACGCGTACGCCAACACCTCAAGACCACCGCTGCGGACCCCCTCAACGACGCCGACCGCCTCTACCTCGCCGCCGTCAGCGAAGCCATGCTCCGGCAAGAGCGCCCCAACGAACTCCTTGATGACCTAGAGGAACTCCGCTCCCGCGCCAACCGACCCCACCCCCGCAGCCTCCAACTCATTCACCGCTACCGCGGCATAGCGCTCCTCATGCAGAACCGCGTAGACGAAGGCGTCGCGTCACTCAAGCGCGCCTACCAACTCACGCAGCACGACCCCATCGTCCGCAGCCGCACCACCACCAGCTACCACCTCGCGCTCCTGCGCGCCGGCAACACCCAAGAGGCAGCGCAACTCCTTCAGGAGATGCCCACGCCGCGCGCGCCCGCCGAACGCGCCGACCAAAGCATCCAACGCGCCGCCCAAGCCAACGCAGAAGGCCAGCACCAACAAGCGCTCGAACACCTCGAAGAACTCAGGCCCCACCTGCCCGGCTTCACGCCCTTCGGCCGCACCGTCCACGCCACCCTCGAGCTGACCGCCACCCTAGCCGCCCAGCAAGACCACACAGAGGCCCTCAATACCCTCGACGCGCAACTAAGCACCCCCAGCGCCGCGCAAGGCTTCTGGTGGCTCACGAACCGCCACGAGCTCCAACAGGAACTTGAGTCACAAGGAAAACTAGGCGGGCACACGATAATGACCCTAATGCGAGCCAACTCGAGCTCGCCATCCCCCACGAATGTTCAACCTACGCAGAACTAACACCAAACCCCAAGAGAGCGCGCACCCCACCACCCTGAGCCCCGCGCGCATCGCCGCGTACCTCAACGCCGCCCACACCACCCACGACGCAGAACACCTCCTCACGCTCACCCTCGAGCTCCTAGAGGAGTACGGCGCCACCGCTCACGCGACCCTCCGCAGCCACACCGCCGAAGGCAAACTGGTCATCACCCCCGAAATCACCAGCGTCGCCTGGGGGCACACCTTCGGAGCGCTCCGCCCCCACCTGCAACCCGGCAGCCTCAAGGTCCTCACCAAGAAGACCCTGCACGGCCGTAACGAGAACAATCAACTCACCAGCGCGCTCGTCTCCCAACGCGACGTGCGCCTCCTCGACGCCTACGGTCTCGCCAACCTACTCGGCATAACGCGCCGCACACCACCCACAGGAACCGTCATCGCCATCCCCATGGCCATCGACAAACACGAAGCCCTGCACCTACTCGCGTACATGCCGCGCCGCAAGGTACTAGTCGAACACGGCCTAGCGCCGCTCCTACGCTCCATCGTTCTGCACAAGAGCGACCTGGCCAGCGGCACCGGCAGCAGCGTCAGCCGCCAATGGCTCCTCGCGGACACGCACACGATCATCGCCTCGAGTCACGAGCTCCGCACCCGCCGCCCCGACCTCACCCTCGACAACGGCTCCCCCATAGAACGCACCTTCCCAACCGCCCGAGTCGAACTCGAACAACTCGAACGCGCGCTCCTCCTCCAACCCAACCCCGAGGGCATCGCGCTCGACTTCGACGCCGTAGCACGCGGCAGCCGCGGCGAACACCACGTCACCCTCTCACTACAGGTCACGCCCATCAGGATCGACGCCGGCCACTACGCGTTCGTCGCCAGACCCAGCACCGCCGAAGGCGAAAGCCTCCAAGAACTCGGCGACAGCGCCATCCTCCACACCACAATGCATCAAATCGGGATGTTTTTGATCCTCGACCGGTTCGGTACCATCCACTCGGCCACCGAGAGTCTCACGGACAATCTCGGGTACGAACCGCTCGCTGTCAAAGACCTAAACATCACCGCGCTCCTCGACGAGGAGAGCATCCCCACCTTCAACCGCCTCAGAGAGAACGCGCTCGCGCTCCTGCACCAACCCGGCGACAACAGCCGCGTACCCACCCGAGAGCGCGCCGCCGTTACCCTCCGCACCCGCGACGACACCAAGCGCGAGTTCAACCTCAGCCTCATGCTGCTCCGCACCCGCATCGAAGGCGAAACCCTACCCCGCGGGTTCGTGGCCGTCATCAACATCACCGATGGCCAGATGCTCCTCCAGAAGGAACTCACCGAACGCCTACGGCACGTTCGCCACGACCGGCACTCAAGCGCCAACGCCATCGCCGCCCTGGTTGACGAGATCCGCCGCGCGCCCAAACTCACCCGGGGCCTACTCAACCAGAAGCTCACCGACGTTCACGACGAAGCTCGAGTCTGGAGCGAGATCACCGACACGCACGCCCAGCTCCTCGACGCCGTCACCACCCTCAGCGCACCCAAACCCGAACCGCACGAGCAAACCGTGGATCTCACCGACATCGTTATCGACCAGATCCCCCGGTACGTGCGCTTCTACGCCCGCCACAAGCTGCGCCGCGCTGACCGCGAACGAGTAACCATCAAAATCCAGAACCGCCTTGAGGGCGTCACCGCCTGGGCGCGCGACACCGGTCGCCTCACCGTCTACTACGCCCTGCGCAACCTCGTCGAGAACGCCGTCAAGTACGCCATCCCCGGAAGCGACGGGGAACGCGCCATCACCGCTGGGCTCGTTCTCGATCCAGAACAACCCGATCATGTGCGTATCGAGATAACCAACGCTGTTACCGGCCTAGACCACGATTCCATCAAGGATGCGTGGGAGTACAAGAAGCGGTTGGTCAACACCGCGCACGACCCGCGCGGCACCGGCATAGGCCTCTGGTCCACCCAGAAGCTCGTAGAACGCGCCGGCGGACGCGTAGGCGCCTACCTCCACGACGACCGCCAACACGTCACCTTCTACATCAGCTTCCCGCTCCTCGCCATCCACGACATCGACGGCCGCACCATCACCGTCAGAGACCTCAAGCGCGGCAACCTCGCCCCAACCAGACCCGAAGACATCCGCGCCGCAGTCAGAATCGCCACCACCCCACAAGGAACCACCCCCAAAATCCTCGTGCTCGACCCCGACCCCGAAGACCTAACCAACACCGCCAACCACTTCAGGCACGTCAAGGCCCAAGTCACACCCACCCAGAACGCCACCCAAGCCACCCAAGCGCTCAAAGCCAACGACTACGACCTGTTCCTAACCGAATACGACCACTACAACCCCGACGAAACCGAAGCCCTCGTGCGCTACGCCAGGCGCCGCGGCGCCACCGCCCGCGTCCTCACCAGCACCCCCAGCGCCGCCCCCGAACGCCTCCTAGAAGCCAGCAGCGCCCCCAAAGCCATCTACAAACAAGGCCTCAACCCCAAGACCGCCGCCAACCTCGCCTACGGCGGCCGAGAAAGCTACGAACCCCACACCACCTAGGCGAACAGATCCGCCAACAAACGCTTCACCCGGTCACGGCTCAACTCAAACTTCGGGATGAACACCTCAACCCCCGCACCCCGCGCCGCATCAAGCGGCACGCCCGCGAGCTCACCACTCACCAGCACCACCCGCCCCACCCGCCCACGCGCCGCGAGCGCCACATCCACACCCGTCCCATCCTGCAGAACATAATCCGTCAACAACAGGTCGAAAGGCTCCGCAGCAGCGTCCAACGCCGCGACACCCGACTGCACGGAAGGGGCCTCAGTCACGCTTGCGCCCTCACCAGCCAGCAGGTCACTAATGAACTCGAGCGTCACCTCGTCGTCTTCGACCAGGAGCACGCGTAAAGGTTGATTTAAGGTTGGGTCGTTATCGGGCGGGCTGTGCTCGGACATGCGCTTCTCTTCCCGGCTGCGTACTTGCCCACCCAACTGCGTGCGCGCGCCACCCCCACTGCGGCCCCCGACCCCGTGGTCCGCATACCCTAATACAAGCACCGTAAGAGACGAAAATGCAACCGGACGCAACATCACGATCCCCCAAGACCAGTTACTGCCCGGCATTCTAGCCCAAGCGCA
>CALCHY010000016.1 GCA_937907415.1 uncultured Trueperaceae bacterium | reverse complement strand
CCGGCGGGACGTGAGTAGTACGGAGATCCGGGCTGGCTGGGGGGAGCGGGGCTAGGGCGAGGAGCTAGCTGCCTTCCGACGGGGTTCGCGCTGGTGGCGTCAGGGAGATCAGCCAGTCGGCCAAGCCGGCCGCGTCGAGTTCGGTGCCCACGCTGAGTATGGACATCAGATCCTCCTGCCTTGGCTGCCCGAACACTAGGCGGTAGAGGGCAAGCCCGTTCTTGAGCGCCTCGAGCTTCCCAACTTCCCTGCTGTACGGCATGAGCGGCACGCGCCTCTCTATTCGCGCCGAGCCGCGTTCGAACACCCAGTACGGGATCAGTCCGAGACCATCGTCACCCGCTTCTGTGGCTGCCAGTTCGAAGAGGGACTGCCACGGGTCACTCCACCCTCCCGGCCGCTGCAAAGCAGTCAACCCGTAGTGCTCGGCGATGTTCTTCCTCACTGCGTGACCCTTGTAGCGGTGGACTCGACCCTCGCGCTGCTCAAGGTCCACGGGGTTGGACGGCAAGTTCCAGTGCACCACCGCGTGGCACCAGGTATGGAAGTCCAGCCCTTCTTGCCCGATCGAGGTGGATGCGAGTACGAACGGTCGGAACGGTGAGTTGAACGCGTCCCTCACGGACTCTGCGCGCACTAGGGCGCCCTCCGCGTCGCTGAACCTGGCGAACCTCATTGCGAAACGGCTTCTGACGTTGAACGATTCGACGGTGAAGCCGCCAGCGTTCTGCTGGAACCCGTCGACGCTTACCTGGGCAGTACGGAGCCCGAGGGCTCCCGCTAAGGCGTTCGAGATCTCGGCCACCTGCTCGGCAGGTTCGCTCCCTTGAAGACCAAGCGATTCGCGGAGCACATGCACGTGCTCGTCGAGCACCGCTTGGAGATTGCCATCGATGGCGTAGCGTAGCGCCAGCCGCCAGTACGTCTCCTCGCCAGTCCCGCGCAGGAGCAGAATCGACTCGGGCATGTTGAAAAGGGTTCGGAAGCCCTCCGCAATCCGGGCAGCGCTAGACAAGAGCGCGGGATCCGTGGCTTCGGGGCAGACGCCTAGGCGGAGTAGGGCCCGCAGGGCGAGTACCCCGGGTGCGCCGAGTGCGATGTCGCACAGCACGTCGGCGAGGTCGTCTGGCTTGGGCCCGAGTTCCTCCTCACCGTTGGCTACGCGCACCAGGCGGTCGATGTGTTCATGGAACGACGTGCCTGCCTCGGGATCGGAGGCGGCGGACTTCCACCCACTCCTGCTTCGGCACCATTCGAGGAGGCCGCGGTTGGTCTCCAAGAGTATCGGCGCCGCCCAGTACCAGGCCTCATCCACTCGTCCTTCTGTTCTACTGGCTGGCAACGTTGCGACTAGACGCTCGCAGATGACCTTAGCCTCGGCCCGGAGCAACTCAGCGTTCATTGGTTCCGGCCCACTGCTCAGCGCGATCCTGAGTGGGTCGACTTCAGTTGCGAGCCTCGGTGACGGCATGAGCCACGCGATCACTGGCATGCCGGTTAGTCGGCCGTCGACCGATGAAACCGCGAAGCGCAGCAGGGCTTTGGTGCGAATGTGAAGCTCGCTGCGTGGGATGCCAGCGCCCTCCACCATGCGCTTCTCGGCCTCGTAAGAGCACAACGCGGCTATCGCTTCCGGTACGGCACTCCAAGACGAGAACACCAGGGCCTTCGTCAACTTCTCCTTACCGCGAAATACGCCGCCCGGCTGGTGATACGGCAAGGATGGCGGCATCCAGAGCAACTGCCACATGTCCTGGCCGATGGTGTCGTCCATCAGGCCCCGGAGCCGGGCATTCGCGGGATCCAGGTGGCCGTAGCCCTCTAGCACCGCCTTCTTCAGCGACGGCTTCACCGCCGCGCGCAGTGGTCCTTGCAGTTCTTTCGGCGGATCGGCTAACTCGGGCTGGAGCCTTCTCCGTAGCTCGTACCGACCCATGAAGTTGAGCGGATAGGGTGCTGACTTCCAGAACTCAACCTGGTCCCCGACCTCAAGGTGATGGGCTACAGCCCCGACCGCCGCCGCGTCACGTATGTCAAACGCGGTCGGGTAAACCTCGCTAAGGGTGTTCTCGAGCATCGAATCGTTGTTGTGTGTCATGCCCACGCGCTCTGTACGGCACATTACGGAGCTCAGAAGCTCCTCCAACTGCCGCTTGCTGCTGAGATCGGGCTTTGGCCCGTTACCTCCAAGGCTCTGCAGTGCTCGGCGGTGCTCCGACATGAGGCCCTGGACTTTGGCTACCTTCTCAGAATTACCGAACAAGAAGCTGAGAGTTCGCAGGAAGTCGGGGTGGTGGTCATCCTCATCTCTTTCCTGGTCGAGGGAGTACATCTTGTAGGGCGTGGCCGACAGCAGCAAGAGCTTGACGCCCGGATACTCGAAGAGGCTCCGCGCGAGTTCCGCAGCGTCATTCTCGCCATCAAGGAGGTCCTTGAAGCGTTGGAACTCGTCGAGAATCACCAGATCTGGCTCAAGCGCACTCAGACACTCAGCCGCGAGGAGACGCCTGAGTTTGGCGATTAGGTCATAACGGAAGTCCGAGTCCTCGCGGGGGACACTGCTATTTTCGCGGTAGCGCTGGAATCTTGAACACCCCTCCTCCACGGCGGCGCAGAGCTCGTCGTCTCCACGCAGAGCGGTGCGGAAAGCGGCGCCGAGGTCCGGGTCCAGCGTCGCTGGATTCAACGCTGCGACCTGCGCGCCCCAACTTTGCTGGCCTGATGTGGCCTGCAGGAGGTTCAATAGCCCGCGGTTACACCCCAGCCTGAAGCCGCCAGCTACGCGGAGTTCGGCCAGCAGGTGGTAGAGGATGACGCGTTCCCGCGATTGCCCGCCGCGGCTGCGGGTGTGATCGAACGTCGTGGCGGGCGTGAAACTAATGAAGTTGACGGGGTTGTCGCGCAGCAACTGCACGTCGGCTGGCAGGTAAGTCAGCCTGGAAGTGATTGGGAAGGCTTTGCCGTAACCAGCGGGGATGAGTCGCTTGATGTTCTGCTTGGCGATGGCAGAGTTGGAGCAGACGTAGATGACATCGACGCGCTTCGTTGTTTCGCTGAGGTACTCGATGGCCTTGGCAATGATGCCGCGCGCCACAAGTGTCTTGCCGAGCCCGACCTCATCCGCCACAAGGAAGCGATCCGTGGCATCGCTGCCGTAAAGTTGCTCGGAGACGAAGTCGACGGTACGCCGCTGGAACTCCTTCAGGTTGTCGGCCAGTGCGCGCGGAACGTCAGTCATCGCGCTCAGCCAACGCCTCTTCGAAGACGCTCCAGAGCCGTGCGAACTCGGCCGGGATCACAGAGTCCTGGCTGCTCGTCGTAAGGGACTTCACCAACTCCGCAATTTCGGTGAGCTTTTCTGGACTCCGTCCGAAGGCGCGCGTCAGCTCCTCTAAGAGAGGAACGGCTTCACCGGCCACCATACGCCTGAACCAGGATTCGTACTTCGAACCCGCCACGGTCGTTAGATTGGCGTACGTCTCGTCGCTGAGGAGCATGAGCAGGTAGCGGATGAAGCCCTCGCGGTTGCGGATTAGCGTGTGCAAGATGGCGGCGTCACGATCGGCTGGAAGACCGTCTAATGGCAGGTTGAGGACGAACGCTAGGCGCGTGTCGCAGTTGGACGCCACTAACCTGAATGCTATTAGCCCCGTCACCGAAGCCGTCGCGAACTTTCCAAGGGGTACGGGGCCGCCCGCAGCGCTGGCAAGGATGCTCACGGCGGACTCAGCGGCCATCGTGATCGGCCAGGCTTCGGCGTGGCTGATGCCAACGGGTAGCGCAGGAGCCCCTGACAGCTTGAGTTCAAAGGTGTCGGTTTCAGTGGCCGACGTGCAGCGCACGCGCAGGCCTGCCCCTGCGAGTAACGCTCGAGCAGCCTCGAGGGTCAGCTCGGCCTGCCTTATTAGAGGATCGCCAACCTTGGCAGTTGCGGGTTCATACTCGGTCAGGTACTCGCCGAGGCCGTCTGCGCCGAGTAGGTCGGAGATACTTCCAACGTTCCGTGTCTTCCCGACCAGCTCCACTAGCACCTCGATGTTCCTACCAGCCATCAGGGCCGAGTTAGTGGCGTTGGCAGAGCCCATCACTACGTGTGTGTGGTCAACCCAGTGCTTCGTTTCAAAAAGGTACGCCTTCGCGTGCAGAGCGGTGGTGGACTGGGTGTAGTTGGGCTGCACGCCGTCGTCCACGCTCTCGTCTTCGCCATCGTCCGTTTCAGCCGCTTCGTCGAGGTACAGGCAGCTATCGAAGAGCGCGAGCGTCTCGGCTTTCAGGCTCGCCAACGCCTCCGGCGTCGACACGAGGGCAACAGCAGACCGTGTCCGGTTTGCTAGCTCCTGTAGAGGTTCGTCGGAGCAGAATGGCGAGATCACCGCCAGCTTGTTGGCGTTTGGCGGCACCCACGAGAAGTGCTCGGTTGCAGGCAAGTAGAAGCTCAAGCGCTCGAAGCCAGCAGGCAACTCCCAATCGATGTGCAGAAGCTCGTCGGCGAGTCTAGTCGCTTGGTTCCTCCGCGCCTCGTCGACGGAGCCAGTCGCGTAGGTCGGCAACGAACGGACGAGGTTAGCAAGAGGCTCATTCCCGGGGTGCGAGCTCTGGAGGAGGTCGCCGTCGAGCCTCAGGGCGAGGTCCCAGGAGTTGTCCGTGGTCATGTTCCTGGATAGGACTACGAGCCGGTAGCGCGCGGCGCCAGTCACGTGGTCGACGAACCGGATGAGCCATAGTTTCGGATGGAAGACGCCGCCGCTTGGGGCCGTGACTTCAACGATCATGCGCTCTAGGTGCCCGTAGAGTGGGCTCGGCTTGCTGCCTCGCGGCACGAGGACGCGGCCGCGTTGGACGTACACGGTTATCCGCTCCGCGTAGTTCTTGATGGCGATTAACAAGGCCAACGGGTCGGTCTGGCGCTCTCCGCCGGAGGCGGCAAGCGCCAGGTAGACGGGCGCCTCAAGTAGGAATGCGGGGTCCAAGGAGAACGACGTTCCGATGGCCTCGTCGAACACTGCCCCAGGAGGGGGGGTCAGAGCAGCAGTGTAGAGGCTCCTAGAGTTGGGATCGAGCAGGGTCACTAGCGCTGAAGCCCGTCGTACAAGTCGTGAAGCAGCCTCTGGACGTTCGGCCACCGATAAGTGAGGCGCCCGACGCCGGAGGCGCCACTCCACTGGTCGAGTGCTCGGGAGTTGGTGAACCGGGACCGCGGCCCTTTCAGGTGTTTTTCTCGGAGCCTGACCAACATCTTTGCCGACTCGTCTGTCAGCAGCGTTCCTGGTGAACTGGTCGTACGCCGCCGCCACTCCTCCACGAAGTATTTGGTGCGTTGGGAAACCCTGTGTGAGGTGGCAGACGTTAGCTTCCACAGCCGGTCAAGTGACCAATCGCGCAGGTCCGCTATTCGAAGCTCTGCGGCCCATTTCTCGAACCTGGCCTGATACTCATCCTTGCGTTCATCAAGAAGCTTCCGTTGGGCCAGCTGGAAGTTGTAAGAGAGCGCCGCACCGTGCATGAGGTCTGATACGTTCCTAGCGTGCGTTAAGAGTTCAACGTGCGCTGAAGTGAAGCTAGCGTAAGCGGGGTGTTCCCACGGAGCGCCGCACTCTGTTGGCTCCTGTAGCAGCGCGAGGTGGGCGAGCAGGCTGCCGCCACACTCGGCTTGTATACGGTCTTGCACGAAGTTCGCCTCATCTCGGGTAAGGGCGAGGCTGACTGTTTCGGGGAAGCCCTCGGGTAGGGCGGGTAGGCGGGGGTGCCAGTTATGGACTTCCATGATGTCGTGAGGCTCCAGGTCGTCTCCGCGCACGCGGTGGCTGTTCCGGCGTTCAGCGAGACTGGCGCGGCGCTCGTACGTTTCGGCAATGCGCTCGCGGTACTCGGTCTGCGAGTACCGCGTGAGCCTGATGCCCCAAGCTCCGAGGCCCGCCCAGTAGGCCGAACTCGGTAAGCGCTTGAGGGCGTGGCCGGCCGTACGGCCGAATACCCCGGCGTTGTCACCTGAACTGACCAGCGGGTCAACGAGCGCCCGCTCGGTCCTATCTGCCTCCCGACCAAACGCCGGCTGTTTGAGCCCCTTACTCTCGAGGTCGGCATATATCCACGGTACGAACAGCATGTAGCGGAGTCGCGTATGAAGCGTGCTGGTTCCGGGAAAGAGGAGGTCTGCGAGGCTGTCCCGTACGGCGCCGAGGCCCAGTTCGTCACGGCTCTCGCGCTCCTGGAAGAGCGTCAAGATGCGCAAGGCGCGTTCTCGCGCCTCCGAATCGTGATCGATCCAGGTGAGTGTGGATGACATCGCTGGGGAGCCCCCTCTGAGCGGTACGACGAAGTGTGCCCGTGCCGCGCCCGTGTTGCGTTTGGGCAAGAATACCCGGTCTCATGAAGTCCGGGCGTTGGCGCCGACCCTTTGGGCGCGCCACGGACAGCATTCTCGGTAGCCGCGACAGCTAGCGCCGCGGCGGGCCCACGAACGTTAGGGAAGGATTTCGCAGCTACACCGAAGAGCACTGGGCTAGGCTTTCCTGTCGCTTCGGAACGACTACGCCTCAGTGCGGTGGACGGGGCCTAAGGCCACTGAACTCGCAGCGCTTCCAGGTAGATGCCGCCCGAACAGAAGGGACGTTCTCACCGTGTGCCTTCACCGAATCCTTCCTCTCCTAGTTGCCCTCAGCGCGGCACTGGTGGCGTGCACGCCGCCGACGCCCAACGCCGCAGTGGCGTTCACCTCTCACACGAGCGGCCAGACGATTCACGGCAGCCGCATTGTCGTCGTGAAAGCCCAACTTACCAGCGCCCAGCCAGACGCGCTGATCGGCGTGACGAGCGACGCGCGCGACGTCACGAAGGTTCGTACCGGCGACGTCCTCGAGCTCACCGTCGAACTGAAGGACAACGCCAACACCATCACCGTTTCGGTTGCTAACAAGGGACAGGCGGTGCCAGGCACGGAGACCCTTGAACTGGAGTACCCGTTCCTGACGCTTGAAGCCTCCCAGGCTGCCGCAGTGGCTATCGGTCAACCTGACTTCGAGGCACCTTCCGAAACCGCCACGAACAAAGTGATTAGCAGCCCTTACCTCAAGCCGCTAGTCTTCAACGGCGTTATGTACCTGCCTGACTACGGTAATAGCCGGGTGATGGGCTACCTGCAAGTGCCGACCAGCAACGGAGCGGCTGCCGACTTCGTGGTCGGCTAGGACGACTTCGACGACAACGACAGCATCGTCGACGCCGCTACCTTCAGCGGCCCCCAGACGGTAGCGACTGACGGGCAACGCTTGTTCATCCTCGACTACTCGTTCAACCGCATCACTGTCTACAACACGCCCCCGACAACTAGTGGCGCCGCGGCCGACTTCGCCATCGGTCAACCGGACCTCGTCAGTGAAGTAGCCGGGACGACGGCCACTTCCTTCAGCTCCCAGAGAGCATGACGATTGCTGGCGGGCGCCTGATAGTAGCCGACACCAGCAACAACCGGGTACTGATCTGGGACGAGGTTCCCACCGAGATAGACACACCCGCCGACCTCGTGCTTGGTCAGCCCGACCTCATCTCTGGCGCGAGCAACGCAGGCGGACCCGTCGCCGCCAACACCCTGAATCACCCGTGCAACGTGTGGAGTGACGGCACCCGCTTGGTCGTGGCGGACTCGTACAACAACCGCGTGCTCATCTGGAACACCTTCCCGACCACCGACTTCGCGGATGCGGACATCGTCTTAGGGCAGGCCGACTTCGTTGGCGACGTTTCCGCTTCCGGCGCTGCGGGCTTCGACTACCCGTACAGCGTGGATAGCAACGGGAACCAGCTCTTCGTTGCCGACGCAAACAACAACCGCGTGCTCGTTTGGAGCACCTTCCCGACTACTACAGCCCAACCCGCTGACGCCGTGCTCGGACAAGTCGACTTCGATGCCACCTCAGCATCTGCCTCAGCCACGGGCCTCGACTACCCGGCGGGCGTCTATGTTTACGGCAATCGCCTCTTCGTAGCCGACAACGACAACTCTCGCTACCTGATCTACGAGGGCGCTGGAAACTGACGCGCGCCCGCTGACGCGCGCCCGCTGACGCGTACCATTAGAGCCACGAGGTCGAGGGGCCGCCAAGCTAGGCGGCCCCTCGCCGTTGCTCGGCGGCCAGCGACACTTGCTCATCCTGCGGCGCCGCGCCATGCCGGTGGTCTCGAGCCGGGCCAAGCGACGTAAACTCGTGCATGACTGCACGCACTGACCTCACTCCGCCCGACACTGGCGCGTTGGCGCGGTTCCTCCACACGGCCGTGTTCGCGGCCATCGAAGCTGGCCGCATCCAGCAGGCGCAGCGCGGCGCGGAGCTGCGGGTGAGCACGAAGTCTAGCGACGTCGATCTCGTGACGCAGGTCGACAGGTTGTGCGAGCAGCGTATTCGCGAGGTGCTGGCCACCGCTTACCCGACGCACGCGGTTCTAGGCGAGGAGTCTGGCGCCAGCGAGGGCAGCGACTCGCGCTACCGCTGGATCGTGGATCCGCTCGATGGCACCGTGAATTACGCTCACGGCTTCCCGTACTACAACGTGTCGATCGCGCTCGAAATCGATGGGGTCGTGCGCGTCGGGGCCGTGTTCGACGTAGGCCGCGACGAGCTGTTCACCGCCACCTCAGGCGGTGGGGCGTTCCTGAACGGCAAGCCGATCAGGGTGACGACCACGAGCGAGGTAAGGCGCGCGCTGGTCTGCACCGGCTTCTCCTACGACACGGGTGAGCGGCTCGAGAACCTGGAGCTCTTCTCGCGCGTGCTGACGCAGGTGCAGGGCGTGCGTCGGCCCGGCGCGGCCGCGCTTGACCTTTGTTACGTCGCCTGCGGGCGCCTCGACGTGTTCTGGGAGTTGGCCCTCAAACCGTGGGACGCGGCCGCTGCTTTGCTGGTACTGCAGGAGGCAGGCGGCGCGGCTACGGGCGGGTCCGGCGAGGCTTATCGCTTGGGCGACAACCTGCTGGTGGCCACGAACGGGCACGTTCACGCGAAGTTCCTGTCGGTGCTCGGCGCTAACGACTTGCGTGCCTGACGACCACAACTACCTGCCATGACCCTCGACATCCGTACTGTCTTCGTGATGGGGGTCGGCTTCTTGGTCGTCACCACCGTCACCCTTAGCCTGCTCGTCAGAACCCTACCGAAGGACACTCGCCGTAGCGCCCTGGTCGGCGCCATAGCCACTGCAACGCTCGCTGGCTCCTGGGCGCTGTTCGCGCTCGAGGGCCTGGTGCCCGAGCTGCTGACCTTGCTAGGCGCGAACCTGTTGTACCTGCTTGCGGGGTCGTTGATCTACCAGAGCATCAGGCTGTTGGACGGCGAGAAGCCGCAGCGCGGCATCTACCTGTACGTCGTGGCGCCAGCCATCTTGCTCACCCTGGCGGCGCGCTACGTGGTGGACGCGTACTCGGCGAGGGTGGTCATAATGTCGGCCGCGTTGTCGTTGCTGCTTGCGTTGACCTCGCAGCGCTTGTTAGTCGGCCCCCGCGCAACCAGCCTCAACCCCGGTAGGCGCCCCGCCGCCTACTGGCTGGCGACCGCGGCCGCACTGCTCGCCGTGCGGGCAGTTGGCACTGCAGCGCTTGGGGGTGCGCCGCGGTTGCTCGGAGAAGGGGGCATTCCTCCCGTCTCGGTCGCGGTGGGAGTGATCATCGGGCTAGGGGCAGTCTTCGCTTACTTCCTCGTCTTCAGCGGCCGCGTCACGGCTGAACTGGCGGTCCAGGCGCACCTCGATCCCCTCACCGAACTCTTGAACCGCCGCGGGTTCGAGGAGCGCGCCAAGCAGGAACTACAGCGCGCGGCGCGCAGTGGGGCGCCGGTTAGCCTGCTGATGGTGGACGCCAACGAGTTCAAGAGCATCAACGACAACTGGGGCCACGGGGCGGGCGACAAGGCCTTGTGCGTCATTGCGGAAGGACTCCGTGCGAACTTGAGGCCATATGACCTAGTCGCGCGCCTAGGCGGGGACGAGTTCGTGGCGCTCCTCCCGGGAACCGATGGTCGAGCCGCGGCCGCCCTTGCGCCGCGCCTGCAAGAGGCGATCGCAAGGCAGCCCACCGACCACGGTGGTCGGCTGGACGTGAGCATCGGAGTAGCTGACTTGGAGGGTCAGGCGTTGCTGGACGGACCGGGCTCCGAGGAGGCCGTGCTGCGGCGCTTGCTTGCCGAGGCCGACGGCGCCCTGTATGGCGTCAAGCGCACGCGCTACTGACATTGACGCTCGTACCCGCGGAGGGTTGTGAATGCCGCCTTACGTTAGAAGCATCCTGCAGGCCCTGTTCGTCACGTTCCTGTGGTCGACGTCGTGGGTGCTCATAAAGGTCGGCCTTGAGGAGATCCCGGCCCTCATGTTCGCGGGACTGCGTTACGGACTGGCGTTCCTGCTGCTGGCGCCGCTGCTCCTCCGCCGCGGGGTCCGCGCGCCGCTCCGGCGCCTATCGCGCCGCGAGTGGGGTTGGCTGGTGGCGCTCGGGGTCGTGATGTACACCTTCACGCAAGGCGCGCAGTTCTTGGCGCTCGAGCGGCTGCCCGCGCAGACGACGAGCCTCGTGCTGAGCTTCTCGCCCATCGCGGTGGCCGTGTTGGCGGCGGTGTGGCTCGGCGAGCGCCCAGGGTGGCTGCAAGGGTTAGGCGTGTTGGTGGCGGTCGTTGGCGCCATGATCTTCCTCAACCCGACGGCCGTTCCGGGCGGCCAGGTCGTTGGCTTGATCATCGCGGCCGCCAGCGTGGTCTTCAACGCTGCTGCCGCCGTCATCGGGCGTTACGTCAACCGCTCCTTCGCGCTCCCGGCGGCCGCCGTGACCCTGGTGAGCATGGGCGTCGGAGCCCTCGGCCTACTCGGCACAGGACTCGCCACGCACGGACTGCCCGCCCTCTCCCTGCAGAGTTGGCTGATCATCGCTTGGCTTGCGGCCGTGAACACCGCGTTCGCGTTCACCCTCTGGAACCTGACCCTCCAGCGGTTAACGGCCACGGAGTCGAGCGTCATCAACAACACCATGCTCATCCAGATCGCCGTGCTGGCGTGGGTGTTCCTCGGGGAGCGCCTCAGCGCGCCGCAGATCGCCGGGTTGCTGCTCGCCTCGGTGGGGACGCTGATCGTGCAGGTTGGAGGGGCGAGGGGGCGGAGGAGCGTGCTGCCGCCAGTCGTGGACTCGTCCGCGACGAACCCCCGGCCCTAGCGCTTGGACGGAAAGAGGTGCGCGTAGGCGGGCGAGCGCACGAGGGCGTCCACACTCGCCTTGGCCTCGGCCAAGTTAGAGCCGGTCAGCTCCTTGTAGCGCTGGACTGCCTTGAGGAGTTGGCGTTGCTGGATATGTTCGACTAGTTGTGGGTCATCGTTTGCGCTTGGTGTTGACATTTGCGGCGGTATTCCTTTCGTGGGGTGCGGTCGCTCGCGGATTTTCGGATGGGTGAGCATACGCTGGGTGGTGTGTGGGGCGTGGGAGCGCCTATTCAGAAGTCAACGACATTTCGGACGTCCCGATCTCGTGAGGCGGTTCAAGCCGGAGTGCCTGGGTGGGCCGCTCACTTCCAGATGGTGAGTAACGCCCCCGCCACCATGAGGGCGGCGCCAAGGCCGAGTTTCCAGGACACCTGCTCACCGAGAAGCACGGCCGCCAGGATGATGGTGAAGGCAAGGCTCACCTTGTCGATGGGGGCCACGCGCGAGACGGGTGCCATCTGCAAGGCCTTGAAGTACGCGAGCCACGAGACGCCTGTGGCAACGCCGGAGAGCGCCAGGAACAGCACCGAGCGCGGCCTGAGGGCGCTCAGACCCTGATGCTCCTGCGACGCGAAAACCACGCCCCAGGCGAAGACGAGCACCACCACCGTCCTGATGGCTGTGGCCAGGTTAGAAGGCACGTCCTGGACGCCAACCTTGGCGAGGATGGCGGTGGCAGAGGCGGCTAACGCCGAAAGCAGCGCGTACGACCACCACGGCATCGGCTGGGCCCCCCTTCTGCAGAATTTCTGGGGGAGAGCATAGCGCAGGCCTGCTCCGCTGCGTCGCGGTCGTGAGGAGGGTTACGCGGCGTCGACCCCCCTAAGCTTCTGGTGGGCGCCAGTACTGGCCCAAGAGTGGATGGGTGTTCTGGAATATCGAGGATACTGAAACGGGCGCCCAGCAGGAGCTGGATGCTCTGAGGCAACGTTTTCGGGCCTCTAACGATTGACGGACCGTGCCGCAGCATCTGAATTCGTGGTCGGCGGCTAGACCTCCAGTTGGCACCCATTCCGCATGGTGAGTCTCGTAACTGTCTGCCCGAACGACCGTGGGTGATTGACGGGCAAGTGGAGGGCGCGGATGCGGTTGGTGGCCGGGGCTCTCTACACACTTGTACCGTTGCTTCGCCTTCAGCCTTGGTCAGCTAGCTCAGCGAGCGCTTCACGGCCTGAACACCACGTCTCCATGCCACTCGAGATACTCAGCCGCTGGGCGCTTGTCGTGTTGTTGTGGGGTTACCGCAAGTGGTGCGTTCTGGTAGCGGTAGTAGTCCTTGCCGTTGGCGTACTCCTCTTCGAGTAGCCTGGAGACACGAAACTTGAGGTTCCGGTCGACGGTTACGTAGCCAAGATCGAACAGGCGGTGGATGTCCGCCCGTAGCGCGAGGCCGTTAGAGATCAGGTGGGGACCTTCGCTCGTGTAGGGCCGAATGTGCGCCGCTTCGAGGACAGGGACGACCCGCTCTCCAGTGACCGCACAGCGCTTGCCGTACGCGTCTAGGACCCCGAGCCGGAACGCGCCTTGGCCGAGGCGATGACGCACGGGGCTCGCGGCCCCGAACATGTTCACTTTGCCATCAACGGCCGGGCCAGCGGCCGTGGCGTCTTGGATGCTAGGTCCGGTAATAGTGCGCGGGTCCGCCATCTGTCGGACGACGGCGTCCCAGAGGTTTGCACCGATTGGCTCGTCAGTCGAGTAGGTCTTGCCCCTTACGATGTTCTTCTTCCAGTCCGGCGGTAGATTCACCCAGAGTTCTTCAGGGAAGAAGAACGGTTCGCTGATAATGGTGCAGCCGATCTCGGGGTCCGGGGCGTCGTCCCTTCGGTATTTCCTTAAGCGCTCGAGCAAGGTCCGGGCGTCCGGTGTCCCGTTCGCTTCGCCAAAGGCCTGCCATGCAAGTGAAACGGGAGCAGACACGTAACTCACGAAGAAGCCCCCGCCGATGATGGCCTCGTGCGGCGCTTTGGCTTTGAAGAGGAATGGCTCTCCGGGTTCTAGTGCCCTGAAGGCTTGGTGGCCGCTTGGCCACCAGAAGTTGACCTCGTCCCGCTGTTGGTTACGCAGGTAGGTGTACCAGTCATGGTCGGTCGGGCCTACAAATAGCTTCATGGCGTTTGAGGTACCGGCCGTGATGATAACCCGATGCGCTTGACCTCAGCCTACGGCCTT
>CALCHY010000015.1 GCA_937907415.1 uncultured Trueperaceae bacterium | reverse complement strand
TGGTGCCGGTAAGCAACGTGACGTTCACGCGCGCTCGGTGAGTTAAGCACCAACTACCAGTGGGTTGTGGGCCAACGCCTTAGATTCGTTGGCCCACGAAGCGTTTCGCGAGGTCTGCTCGTGGTGATCTGGACGACCTAACGGACTCCCAAGCACAAGCGATATGACGCACAACCAGTTGCCACCCAAGAAGAGCCCGCAACAACGTATGCACTACGCCCCCTCGCCTCGCTAGTCGTGACATGAACTGCACTTCGCTCAGATAGATCTGACCTCGCCGACAATCTCGTCTGAATGGCGCGAGAAGTAAAACTTCCTTGCGATTACGCGTTCCGGTGAGCTAAGCGCAGAACCCCTGCGGAGCGATGAGCTTCGTCATGATGAATGTTGCACAAAGTCACCAAATTCCCCGTGGTGTTCGGACCACCTTCAGCGTGATGCACAATGTGGTGCACCTCAAGGAAGCGCTTGTCTGATACGGGGAACCCAACGGGCCATCCGCACCCCTCCCACTGACACTGCCCACCGTCGCGTCGCAGCACCTCTCGCCTTACAATCTCAGAAATGTGGCGGTCGTGCGTCTCTGATTGTCTATCTTCTGCGAGCTTGTGAGTGCCAAGTGGCATAGAAGGATCTCCACTAAAGTTAGTGACAATCGGCCAACCGTCTTCAGTACGAAGTTCGCGTGTCCGCCTCGCCCAATCGCTATTATTATTGGCCACGTACCGCAACTCTTCCGCCTTAAGATTAGTTCCGACATTGAGGCGGAAGTACTTCAGCAACTTCTCCTTTGTGCTTAATGTGCTGCGCCGGATTTCGTTAGCAATCCTCCATCTTCGCGCCGCATCGTGGTCCTGGGCATCTTCCAGCAGCATGTACTGATCGGGTTTGAGCTTCTCGATGAAATGGCCGGAAATCGGCGACTCTTCGCCTGGACCTACTGAAAGTTCCCTGGGTTGGGCACCAGACTCGATGGGCCAACCGTCTTCAACCCTAAGTTCTCGAATGCGACGAGGGTAATCCTTAATGCCAGATACAATCTCCAGCTCGCTAGAGTCAATGGTCCTCCCTACGTTCTCGCGAAAGTATCGGAGCAGACGTTGTCTTGCTGGCTTCGTCTCGGGATAAATGGTGGCCTTCACGAGTTCCCGAAGTGCGTCCTGCAGCCGCCCAAGCATGAGAACTCGCTGGGCAATCGGCAATGATCCCGCAGTGGCCTCAAACTCGTCGGCAAGCTCCCTAAACTTCCTGAACGCTTCCGCTTGCATGCACACCTATCATCGCAGGTTTGACCCAAAGGAAGCGCGCTCTTCAACGTAGCCGCTTAGGTGCACGACGCCCGAAGCTCGGTCGATTGGGTATCATGAACGCCAATGGTAGAAAAGGGCAGCCTCAAGCACTACGGCGTAGTTCCAGCCCCGGTACGCTATACGATGCTAGATCTATTCGCTGGCGCCGGGGGCTTGTCACTTGGACTGTCCTGGGCTGGATTTGAGAGTATTGGCGCAGTAGAGTTCGACGTTGCTGCGGCGGCCACGTATGAGACGAACTTTGGCGCCCACGTTGTCCGTAATGCTTCGGGTCGACCAAAAGCGGTTGAAGACGTTGACTTCTCGCATTATGCGGGCAAGGTCGACTTGCTTGTAGGTGGCCCGCCTTGCCAAGGGTTTAGCCAACTTGGGAGCGGACTGGCAGATGATCCGCGTAATCGCTTGTGGCGTGAGTTCATTAAGGCGGTGGAGGTAGTCAAACCAACCGCATTCCTAATGGAAAATGTGCCGCCTATTCTGCGTGCCGAAGAAGGTCGAGCCACCCTAGAAGTTGGCCGTACGCTAGGCTACGACGTGGTCGCCAGCGTCTTAAATGCGAATGAGCACGGTGTTCCTCAGCTTCGCCGCAGAGCGTTCATATTCGGCGTTCTACGCGGAGGTGATGCTTCACTCCCGGTACCCGCTCCTGCAATCAGCGGTAGAACAGTCCGGTGGGCCATTGACGATCTTGCACTCGAACCAGATGGCAGCAACTGGCACAATTCTAGAAATCCTCGGCCAGTGAGCCTGGAGCGCTATAAGGTCGTGCCTGAAGGTGGCAATCGGTTCGACCTCCAGAGAGCACGCCCAGACATCACGCCTCGTTGCTGGCTCGAGAAGCCAACTGGCTCCACTGATGTCTTCGGGCGCCTTTCGTGGGACAAGCCGTCACTTACAATTCGCACCGAGTTCTATAAGCCTGAAAAGGGGCGTTATCTACATCCGCGTGCCCATCGACCGATCACCCACAGAGAAGCGGCCAGGCTACAGACTTTTCCAGATGACTTTCGCTTTTGTGGCTCGAATATTGAGGTCGCTAGGCAAATTGGAAATGCCGTACCTCCTGTCCTTGCGTACGAGTTGGGAAAGCACATCACAACGTACTTTAGGAGCCCATTCCAGTCAACAGCGCTTACTCCCGACAAGGCCCGAACCACCAATAGCGGGCCAGAATTAACATACACTTAATGCCTTTTCCGGACTCATTAGTGAAGGACTTTCTCGGCGTCTCCAACATCGGTGATCAAGAAAGACGCGTAGGGACCTCTTCCACGGACATTGACCCCATGCAGCAATCACCTGTTGGCCTTTGTTGGTCGTTGATCCACAACGAATGTTTCCGTAGCCCACCACAGGCACAGGTAGGCAATAGCCCACAACCGCACGGCCGACTATTGACCAGCATGCTTTAGCATCTTCATAGATCCGAAGCTACAAGGGTGCCGCCATTACATAGCAGGCTACTTGTCATCCACACAAATCGGCGCGCCCAGACAATTCCTGGGCGCGCCGCGAACTAGCAATTAGTTCAGGTCAGCAGTTTTAGCGCTGTGAGTAGGTCATGCCAGCTGAAACGATGACTGGCATGCTGACAAGTAGGGCAAAAACTACAGCTGCGAAGATGCGCTTACCTGTGTTCTTCATAAAATCCCATCCTTCCGAACGGCTGCCTCGATGTGCAGCAAGTTGATTGACAAAGCGTCAATCACGATGCTCGGGTCTCCCAACCCGATGGCCCTAAGCTCTAGGACCCTTTCATCTTTGGAAGGAATCCCCCTATAAAGAAGGGAAAGCCTCCTCCCACCCTCTTCCACGTCACGCTACTCCCATAGCGAGAATCAAGGAATCTCCCAATCCCATTGATTGCGTGAACATTACCAGTGCCGCGCCAAAAAAGCAAGCCCCAGAATCTGCTGGAAGCAGCCCAATGCGCTGCCAAAGGCACAGAACACAGATAGGGTCGGTAGTCCCTCAGCACCTGGCTTTCCGCTCACAACGCACGCCCACTTGCGTCGTAACGCCAACGCTTGCGATCTACTAGGCGCCTGCCGAATTTCCACAATGATCCGGACTGATTTCGAAATGGAAATCACACAACTAGCCGGGCCAACAAGACCGTTCCCGATAAGTCCTGCCTCATACACACAGTTGAAAACACATCTCAAGTGCGCTATGGTAACCGCTAGAAATGACGTCTGAGCCGCGCTATACATATCACGCCCAAAAGAGCAAAATAAGAGCGAGTTGAATCGTGGCTGATGTCTTTACTTTCGTGCATGAGCAGTTTCCAGGAGTTCAGCTAGAGAGCGAAATTCAGGGCTGGGCGTTTCTTGAACGGTTCAGCGAAGGCATCTCTGCCTACAGCGCCATCCCCAGTCCTTCTCCCAAGGACGAACGCTGGGCGGGTGTCTGCTATTTTCAACTGTTACAAGACCTTGACGCACTTGAAGTTCTCTACCGGTCTGCAAACCGGGGAGAAGCCGGTGCCCACGTGTATCTAGCCCACGTGCTCCCGTTTGTGGACAGAGGCGAAGAAGCGCGTGAGGAACTAGAAAAGGTCACCTTTGATGACCTCAGCGAATATGATAAGGCGCTATATTACCGCATTCTGAGTATTCGGGAAGAGAGTAACGGAAACCTGCGAGAAGCTCAGAAAGCCGCTGAAGAGGCCTGGAAGCGAATCCAAGGTATACCAGAGTACAATTTGCTTGCGCCTTCCATTCTTGCTCAACTTGCCGTACTACACGGGAGAATCGGAAGATCGCAGCGTGCACTTTGGTTTCTAGAACGTGGCTTAGTGGCAACCGACGGAAGCGAGAGACTGAAAATCCAAGTTAGACGTGCCGCCGTGCTTGTAAACCTGGGCCGTTACCGCGAAGCCCAAATCGAGCTGGAATCTTTTGACTTGGCCAAGGCACCCGAGCGGTTCCAGTCTGAGCGGAACTGGCTACTGGGCGAGATAGCGTTGGCCAACGGGAGCCTCGTATCAGCAGTACAACACTATACGCAGGCGATGAACCTCGCCACCGAACTCCAGTTCAACTACGAGGAGTTCCTCTGCCGCTTGCCGTTGGTG
>CALCHY010000014.1 GCA_937907415.1 uncultured Trueperaceae bacterium | reverse complement strand
CCCGCACTTCGCGTGCAGGACGGGGGAACTACGCTTCCACCATGCGGAACTTCAGGCTAGTCATTGTCGACTTGCGCACCCTCAAGGCCGTGGGCTCTACGAGTGGCCTTGTTTTCATGGGGCGGAATACGAGCACCTCGCCTACCGGAAGCGCCTGCGAAAGCCTCAGCGACGATGAGATCTACTTCGCTACCGTCCTCACGGTACCACAGGCCGGGCTGTTGCCATTCCTTGTCGAGGGAGAACCAAGCTTGTTGCATCGCCTTAGCTCGTAGACCTAGGTATCGCTTGACACTGAGCGAGTACGAGGCGCTGCTTAGGAGCCGACCATGAGCCATTCACCTCGAACGAGATCCAGCAGATGGCGCCGGATTTGCAGGCTAACATCAATGTGTAGATACCCAGCCGCATACTTGCACGCCAGCACTTTGCGTGCTGGACGAGAGAACCACAACGGCAACAATCGGAACTTCAGCTTAAGATGCGATAGAAGGTTCCCTAATCGCAGTTACTCATCAACCACGTTCAGCGCCCATTGCGTCCAACTTCTAACCGTTGCAGCTCTCCGCAGAAGGGTCGTCCCGCCCAACGGCAAGCCCGCTTGTATTGATTCCGAGGATATCCGGTCTGCGATGGCTTCTGCCTGCGGTAGCTGCCCCTGATTTGCGATTGCGTATTCCAAGGCGAACCTGAAGACCGACAAAGCTGCAAGCCTCTCCAACACGAGCTTGTGTCGGAACTTGCGTGGGGCGGTGCTGAAGACATGCCCTACTTCGGTAAGTCGCCGCTCCGTCCCCGAGCGCTCAAGTAGACCTAAGTAGCGGGCTGCCGTAGGGTAATACACTGCTTGCCGCGAAGCAAAACCGTAGCGTTCCATGATTTCGTTAGTATCTGTTACGCCCGCAGCGGTTGCATCGACAACATCAAGCACTTTGGCCATGTCGTCCGCCTGTGGGAAGGTTACGCCTTCAGGGGCAAGTCCGGGCCGCGTGTTTGCCAATATCTCGTGGAGGTCAATACGGAACTCTTGGTCGTCCAATACGTAGTCCGCAGCTTTCGTGAGTACGAGCCCGCCATAGTAATCAGCCGGGGAGAAGTCATAAAGCCGAAGCGATGTGACGCGGTCAGAGTACGTGATGAAAACGGCACGTGCTGGCTTGGCGGGGAGACGTTCCTGCCACATGCGAACCGGATAATAGAGTTGTCGAATATGGAAATCGTCTCGCTTACCGAGCTTAGCCTCGACTAAATTGAGACTAGTCCCTTCGTAGCCTGCATCAACCTCAACTTGTACGCCGGACACATGCACGAGTTCGATTCCGAACGAGGTTTGAAACCTGAATTCAAAATCCGGTGAACGTAGCCGGCCGCGAACGGTCAGGTACTGTTCAGGCTCCTCAAGAAATTCATTCAGCAAACCGGACGAGTAGGTCATGTCAAGCAATTGGCTTTCAGAGCTTGGCCCGCTCTTCCATGGAAGACTTGTGAGCTTCTTTGCCGAGTCAGGCAGGGTCCACAAGTCGGACGTTGGTAAGTCTTCCACCTCGTGATAACCGTCTCCCGGTAGAATCACGTACTCGCCGTTTCTTACGGGCAATATGGTTGCATTGCTTAGGGTTGGGGGCCTTTGGATTCGCGAGTCAAACTTGGTCATTAGACGCGGCTCGCGCTTCGTAACTGCCTTGATGGTCTCGGCAGAGATAGCGACACTCTCGCCATCGGCAAGCCGGTTTTGTAGACTCAAGTGAGAATCCAGAAGCTTCCAGGCAGCGTTAGTCATTGACAAGAGTTGATCTTAGCCTGTTTGCCGCTCCATGTATCTCGACAACATACCTACAGGCGTAACGTCGCGAGCATCTCGAATGCTGGGGTCCTATCTCCATTGCACGAGATTCTCCTCGGCGCGCTCAGTGTGTTCACCTCGAACCCCAGGCTGGCGTATAAGTCGAGTATTCGCTGTGTAGCCTGGTTTGAAGCTATAACTGGAACTCGGAGATTTGCCAGCCACTTGGCAAGCTCGACCTGGTCATTCCAGCCGAACGGGCTCTTGCTGTATGCGGTAAATTCGACGTCATACGGTGGGTCTGCGTATACCATGTCACCTTGCTCGATCTCGATCTCGCTGTAATCCGATGCGGTGAACTTCCAGTCCTGTATGACCGGTTGGAGATCGAGAAAATCACTCACGTAGTTTATTCGCTTATACCTTCCGTAGGGAACATTGAATAGGCCGCCTCTGTTGAACCTGCAAAGGCCGTTATAGCCAGTTCGGTTCAGATAATAAAAGAGCTCTGCGGATTCCTTTGAGGCGGCGCCGCCAGATTTAATGAGCGCATTGAACCGACCACGAGCTGAGTAGTAGTATTCAGGACTGTTTTCGAAATCTAGTTCGATAATCAGGCCAACTTGAATCCATTTGTAGAAATTTATTAGATGCTCGTTTACGTCGTTGAGAAGGGCATTCTTTGGGCCGAGGCCAAGGGAGACAGCCAAGCCTCCTACGAACGGTTCAACCAACCGTTTATCGCTGTGCACGGACCATGAGCGCTCTAAAGTCTGAACGAGCCAACGCTTTCCGCCAGCCCATTTGAGGGGTGGTGATGGGCGAGGAATCTCGAGTGTAGGTACTAGCGTCGCCACGCAGTGACCGTATCACGGACCCGACTACTGGACGGATTCGGCCTAGGCAGTTGTCAATTGGAGCTAGGCTTACCTGATCTGCGGATTCTGAAGCCTCACGTCGATGCCTCCAAGTGGGCACGCGTTCATCGTGTTGGTCCTCAATTGCTCGCCAATTCCATAGGGCGTCCAAGTTGGTGCGTTGTCAGCCAGGCGGCTGGCTGCGATGCTCGGCACCAGCCCAGGCCGACGGCCCCACCAACGGTACATACTTTCGCCTTGTGAACCTCAGTGTGCGGTGGCAGAAGCCGCGTAGCTCCCCGCAGTTGAATGACACAGGGCGGATGGGTTCGTATCGCGGTGGAACTGGTTGGCGTAATCCTTGAGCGTCTTTAGCTCCTCAAGGTCCTCGGCAGAGGGTGCGGGCTCGCCGCTGGTCAGCGCGTACTCGCAGGTGCTGATGAATCTCCCGATGAGTGTGCCTGGTGGGCAGAAGCGGGCGTAGGCAATGCGCACGAACTTCTCCAGGATGTGCCTGAGGGCGGCTGCTACTTCTCTTTCCGGTGCGGAACTGCCGCCCCGAATGAAGCTGTCGACCAGCGCGTAACGCCTGTCGTGTCCGGTTACCAGGTCGTCGTTCACGTCCCACGGAGCGAAGGCCGAGCCGTGGTCCAGGTGCGTGCGTTGGCAGGCGGATCGCCACGGCTTCGGTGCCTCCTCCCACAGCGCGCAGAGGAAGCGCTTCGAATGGGAGAGGATGATTACCTGGGTGACCTAGTCGACAAGCTTGCGGACTTGCCGAACCGCTGCAAGTGAGCGGTGTTCGTCCAGGCTCGTAATGGGGTCGTCGATCACGACCACGCCGTCGCTCTTATGGGGTGCGATCGAGCGCTGCGAAGAAGAATGTCAACGCAAGTGTTCTGCGGTCGCCGGTGCTGAGCGTATTGCTGAACGAGGGGCCGGTTGCCCTGGCGGCCGCCACTGGCACCTGTTCTGCGATGACACCGTATCGCGACGACGTATGGGCGCGCATCATCTACAGTGTGCCGCACGATCCAAACTCCACTAGGTGTGCCGAGGCACAGGCTTCTCAAAGCTCCAGCACACAGCGCATAGGCTCAAGAACCAAACTACAGAATTCGCCTTGCTTCTGGTATGACTAGCTCGATCAGCGCTTCAGTTCGATGTGGACTCACAGGGCTCGGGGGGAAGTCGGGATATCCAGAACCTACGCCAAGCGAGCTACCCTCTAGCCAATCGCGGAAGATCTGCGCACCACCCTGAGCCCACCCTTCGACGACAGGCACAAACCCATTGCTAGAAGAGACTCTTTCAATCGCGGTCCTGTAGTCCACTCCTTGGGCAATTAGCCTGTCATAGGCCAATGCGACTAGTACGGCAACGTGCTCCTTCTCGAGGGATGGGGCGATGAAGAGTTCCTGTTTATCCTTCAATTCGACGTAGCAATTGCACTTCCAGCCGATGCAGGCGAACGCAACAAAGGCGTGGCGCATTGTAGAGAAGGGCACTTCGAGGGCAGACTCACGGGACTCGGAAGTGCAGTTTCGGTAGAAGTCATGCCAGCTCTTTTCGGCTCGGACCGAGGTTCTAGTAATGCTAAGAGGCATTGTCAAGCTCCCTATCAGTCAGGATTGATACGTGTACGTTGACTTTCGTGGTCGTAGACAAGGTGGTACTCCCGTGCAAGTGATGGGCCGATTGCCTCTCGAATGTTGTCATTCCACTCGGTTCCTGGAAGCACGAACAGTATCAGCTGTTCCGTAAGCAGCGGCAGCTTGGCCGCGACCTTGCCCGCTACGTCGTGCCCGAGTCGACCGAAAGGCATGTCAATTACCAATGGAGGACGTGTCTCCGCGACGCGAGCAATTGAGAGGACAAAAGCTAGCGCTAGACATTGCTGTTGGCCCATTGCCAACTCGTGGAGCGCCTGTTGTCCTAAATTGTCCGAGACCCCAAGTGCGAAGTCTGGGCTGACTTCAACTTGGTAACCGGCAACGTTGTCTAACATGCTCTGCCAAAGAATTCCGGTCTCCCGTTGAATGTCTCTTCGGGCCTGTGCAGCGAAGTCCGTGAACACGTTCCGTACATTTGCCTCAGCGGCCTCAGACCATGCGGCACGGAGCGATGCTATTCGAGCTTCTTCTTGCTTGCTTGCGAGGCGCAGCTCCGTGCCCTTTAATGACTCGATGACGGCCTCAAGCTCATTGATCCTCTCGGTAGCCGTCATCACAGTTGCTTCCGCACGTACGCGTTGCTGATCACGCTCCCGGCGCTCCCTCTCCCAGCCGGAACGGTCAACTATCTCAATGCCAGAAAGTTTGTCTGAAACGTCCCTCAGCTTAGTGCGTGCATCCCGAAGTCGATCACGAACTCTCGCAAGAGACTTCCAGCTCCGATCGAGTTGGTCTGCTTTGTCTGTGACCCACCTATCTGTACTTGCTAACTCGTAGAACAGCGCAAGCTGGGTCTCGGCCAGCTCCGTCTGCGAAGCAAAATCACTCAGCTTCCGCTCGAGAACCGCTCGGGGAGTAGTGCCTGGCGCAATATCCGTTCCGCAAATGCACTCTTCCATCTCCAAGAGGTCTGCGATTAGTTGCTTACTGATGGGACCTGGGATTGCACCCATCTGGCGTTCTCTGTCGATGTCGGCAACCAAGCGAGCCACGGCATCGGATGCAAATAGGGTACTTGCGTGGCAAGCCAGCTCTCGGAGTTGGTAGACAAGGCGCTCCTCTTCTTCGCGAAGCTCACGGATCTGTTGCTCCAGCTCTTCTCGACGTTGTTGGAGCGGTTGAGCATCTTCTGCACTCGCGAGATGGGCATTCAGTTCGTCAATCCGCGACCGTAGTGCAATGAGCTCGGCCCGATTCTTGTCCATCTTTTGTCGCTCGGCCGCAACCTGGTTCTGCTTCTCCTCAAGTTGCGCCTGAATTGTGGCGAGCTCGCCTGTTGACGCCCGCCGGCCATCGCTTCTGAACGCTGCACTCACACGTCGCAAGTCATCGGCAGTCTTTTCAAGCGCCTCAATGCCCACGACGCGGCGTATCGCTAGCCGAACTTGTTCCTGCGCCCCGCGTGCAACGAACCGGTTGATCCCGTCTCCGTCAAACAGGTAGAAGTCTCGGACCCTACTGGGCATAGGAGACAAGAGACTAATGAGTGCTCCCTCCAAGAGCTCGGTATGGTTTCCTCGAGCGTCTAGCTTTCGAAGCTTCGTGGGGCGCGGCTGGATGGAAACGTCCGTGCTCTCGCCTCGGGCAGCTGCGCTCGCGACTACTTCGCGAGTCACGTAGTAATTGGTTCCCGCAACAGTGAACCAGAGTGTGACAGACGCCGTGAGTGGAGTGCTGGTCGCACTTGCTTCCTTGACTGCGGCCCGATTGACCAGGTCCTCTAGGCGGCGCCCCTTTTCTGCATAGAGCGCTTGCCGGTAGTCGTCTCCAAACAACGCCCAATTGAGCGCGATGAAGAGTGTGGTCTTACCGTCGCCGTTACTCCCGACGAATGCAGTGACATTGCGAGAGCCACTTGGCCCTAGATCTACGGTGTTTTCCCCATAGTACGAGCCAAAGTTGAGCAATGTAATGCTGTTCAATGTGATGAATGAGCTGAACTCGCGAGGTTCCAGTGATTTACTGGATACCCGGTACTCTTCATTGTCGGGTGTTGCGGCCTCGTCTGAGTACGTGGCGTCGAGGGCCTTACCATACTCGTCCGCATAAGCTTCTATCTTGCGTCGATAATGAGCTGTCGGAGCGTTGGCTGCATCTTCGAATTCTTTATTGATCTTAACCAGTTCCGAGATCAGTTCGCGAAGCCGCTCGTCCTTTATGCGGGAGAAAGACTGTAGTAGACGTCTCTTAGAATGCATCGGTTACCTCGTCCTCCGTACCTACAAGGGGGATGTCGTACCTCAGGCTAAGGTCGAAAACAACCGCCTCTGCCTCGAGCCGATTCTCAGCCAAGCTGGCGAACTCCGAGATGCGTCGGACCTGGGACCGAAGGGCCGAGCGCGCCGCCCTCCACTCAGGAGTACCCGCCGACTTAGAGAAGAGAGTATCGGCAGGAACCGCAACGGCATCAACGAGCACAGCGTGCGACTTCCCTGGTGCGGTGCGGAGTATGCGTCCGCGCCGTTGAACGAACTCACGTGGATTGCCCGAGCTGGCAAGGAAGTAGGCGGTTCGGGTAGGAGGCACGTCGACTCCCTCGTCAAGACACTTCATGGCGACGAGCATCTGAAGGTCGCGTTCCGCAAAGCGTTTGAGGATAGATGCGCGCTGACTGCGTGACTGGCGCGAGGTGAACTCATGAATGCGGATTCCCTTCTCCCTGCCGGCCAGCTGTGTTATAGGCTGAAAAATCTTGTCTCCGGCGTAGATGAGCGTGTACTCCCACGTAGAGGCGGGTTGCGCTTCTAGCTTCTCCCTTAGCCATTCGACCTTTTGAGTCGCATTGTTCAATACACGTGCACGCTTTATGGCAATGCGCATAGCCGCCTCATGCGGCTCTCCGTTGTTACTTGCCATTGCTCGAGCCAGCTGATCGGATAGTCGAATGAACTCCTCGGTCTCTTCTTGAGTCAACTCGACAAGCTGAGGGTAATAGTTGTATGGAACGAGGAATCCGCCCTCGATTGCCTTGGCCAACCCAAACTCAAAAACCACCCCATTGAAGTAGTCAAGAATAGCTTGAGTTCCGCCTTCGTCGTAGTGCCGTGACGGGGTTGCGCTCAGCCCTAAGCGAAACGGGTACTGAGGTACCATGCCCGCCCGTGCGGTGCGTGAACCAAGATAGTGGCACTCATCAGCCACGAACATTGTCCGATGGGCAATTGGTTTCAGCGCGCCTTCTAGGGCGCCGGACACGAGCGTCGTGTATGTGGTGACGATGATCGCTGCACTCTTTACCCCAGCGTCAACGGCCGCGAGCGCCTGACTTAGCTGTGGTCGCCACTTTGCGGTCGATTCGTGAGCACAAACGATTGGCAGGCCGAGATCGGTCAATTGTTCAGCCCACTGGTCAACTAGGTGCTGAAAGGGACATACCACAAGTACCATCGAGGGGGCATGGTCTAGTCGAAGTGCATACTCGACGCAAGCTAGCGCTGTAATAGTCTTGCCAGTGCCAGTCGCCATCTCGAGAATCCCTTGGTGCCCGTTGCTGACCCACTCTTCAAGGGCCGAGTTCTGATACGACCGAAGCAACTGCCCGAACTTGGGGGTTCGGTTGACTACGTAAGGACGCTCGTCCTTACGTAGATTGACGATGCGCCGCTGCGCAGCTTCGGGCAAGTCGAATACTTCGTACGCCGGGTCCTGATTCGACCAGATTGATTCGAAAAGCTCATCTAGGAACTGAATCCTCTCGAGTTCACCCGGCCGATCACGGTGGTAGACGGAAAGCACCTCATGATTGGTGAGCGCCCGATTGGACTCATTGAGGGAACCGATGAAGGCTATGAAGGCATCCGTGCCGTCCAGAAAGATCCCAAACTTCGAATGAAAATCCGAGGCTGCGCCACCATTCCGAGACACCGCAATCCGGAACTTGAGTAGGCCGTCCTCCACCATCCACCCAATTGTGTTCAAGGTATCAGAGGAAAGGGCTTGCTCCAAGTCTTCGATTGAGCCGAGTAACGAGCGCGCAACTACCGCATCACGACTCGCAGGACCGGCGCTCAGCGCCGACCAGTCGCTCTCGGACAAATGCGGACTTGTTACCCAGCGAGCCGTCCCGCCTCGCGATGCAAGTACGGCTAGTCCGTGTGCGTTTCGTGCAATCCATGCGGAGGAGAAGTACCCCACCGCACGTTTGTATTCAGTCGCAACAGAGAGGGCTGGTCGAAAGAGCCTCTCGACTACATCGTCCTCTGGGACAACAAGGGAGAGCGGTACTTCTGCAGGTTCAAGGTAATCGGCTGGCATTCCAGGTCATACTATCGCTCCCTCCTTACGGAATCTGCACACAAGGCGCGGATCATCGATTAATGCATATTCTCGGTAGGTTGACTCGGCGGTTTCAGTCCATCAACGCAACACCTGCATCTTGACGTCCTTACGTCAGCGGCGCTTTGGTGGCATACATGCGTGGATCAAACCGTCGTTGGGAGGGCCGCCACTTCTCGGATACGGAGCGGTTCATTGCGTATCAGCGGATCTGGAGGTTCAGCCTAGGCGGTCTAAGGCCAAGGCCCGGCTTGGGCTCCGGAGCAAATGGCTTCGCACAGACGTACCCTGAAACAAGACCCCCCGCCAACTGGCATGTGGGAACCTTCCCCAGACCACAATGCCACTTGCTGCTACCCTGCTCGTATCCTATGGCTGTTCCTGCTTTCGAAGAACTGTTCCTCCCCTTCCTAAGGTTCGTAGAGCGGCACGGGCAGATCTCACTGGCCGACGCCAGAGATATTCTTGCGGATGATTCGGGGCTTACGGACGAAGGCCGCCAAGAGCTGCTACCCAGCGGTCGTCAAGGTCGGTACGATAATCGCGTCGGCTGGGGCCGCACCTACTTAGGTAAGGCCGGACTGATCCATACCGTGCGACGGGGGTTCTTCGCACTCTCCGAATCGGGTCGACAACTGCTTGCCGTTAACCCGCCACCGGTGAACCTCAGCACCATCTTTGACTACGAACCGTATAGGCAGTGGACTGAAGCGTCGCGTAATCCTTGGCCCACCGTTAACAGCGATTCTGAAGCGCAGGGCAATCCCGAGGATCAAATGACTCCAGAAGAATCTACGAATGCCGCAAACTCGACATTGCGCCAGTCGCTGGCAAGTGACATTGCCGAAACCATACAGGGCGTGACTTGGAGCCGCGTAGGACAAATAGTGAGCGACGTTGTGCGTGCTCTCGGTTTTGGCGGTAACCGCGCAGGCGCAGGCCATGCGTTTCGCAAGGGCGGCGACGAAGGCGTCGACGGCGTCATCAATGAGGACCGGCTTGGCCTTTCGAAGACTTACGCGCAGGCTAAGAAGCACGCTCCCGACCGCCGGATTTCAAGGCACGACGTTCAAGCTTTCGTTGGTAGCCTCACCGGGCAGAATGCGCGGCAGGGCGTCTTCATCACCGCCAGCGGTTTTACCAACGAAGCTCTTGCCTACGTAGACCGATTGAGCGACCGGCAAGTTGCTCTGATAACCGGCGAGCTGTTGGCCGAGTACATGATGGATTACAACGTCGGCGTGAGCGAGAAGGACCGCTTCGTCGTTAAGAAGATTGATGTGCCATCCCTCGGAGGAGCCTCAACCAACTTGAGGAGTGGCACCCCAGGTGGCGTCACCGGTTCGCGGCAATATGCGCTCAAAACCTACTTTGGGTAGAAATGGAGATCGCGATGCACGAAACCCCAAGCGAGGAACATCGGCTAAATGGCGCGACAATATGGGAATGACCGGTTCAATCCTTTTGCCCCGCAAGTTACTACTGTGCATCATCTGTGTGGCCGTCGCCCTGGGACCGTGGCCGAACGTGGCTCTGGCGTTACCTGGTATCACGCCCCCGCCCGAGTTGATCTACGAGATCCAGCCGCGACTCCGTAAAGGACAAGCCGAAGCACTGGTTCTCGTACAAGATGCTCTGATCGAGCAACTCCATACGTTTAAGAGTGCTGCAGGACTCACCCATTTGCGCTTCATCTTTACCATTGGGCCGGAGTCCCACTCAGCCATAATGTTCGAGCCCGACTGGACCGCAGAGGAACGGTACTTACTAGAGTCCGGTCGAGCCAGCCTAGTCGGCATATGGGAAACGTTCCAAGGGAAGCCTTCTTTTACTACGAAGCTAGTTTTCGGCGTTCGGGAGCCCGCAACGCCTGACGCTGGGTGAAAGAACTGCTCGAAGTCCACGCCCAGCGGATCGCCGAGGTGAACACGTTTCTTACACCAGACGGCTATAACCATCTGCGCTTCGACTTTTCGGTATCCGGCTACGTGGAAACGTTTAGTGGCCTGGTACCAGAAGGCGTGTGGACCCGAGATATGGCTCAGCAACTCTCCTCCGGCACAGCTACTTTAATAGGCGTGTGGCAGGAAGATGCCCAGCAACCAACGTTCATCGTGCACCAGCTTCGTTAGCGGTTTACCTTGGCGACCGTACGCCCCTCCAAGCTTTTCGGCGACGACGCTACACGGTGACCTCTACCGGTACCTCTTCGAGGAACTGGGAGAAGAGTATGTAGCGCTACTGGAGTTCCATGCTCCGTCGGCCAGTAACGGCCCGTCGCGCGAGGTCGATCTCGCTATCGCTGGCCATTACGGCTTAGAGGTAATCGAAATCAAGAATATCAGCGGAGCCGTGGTTGCCAGCATTAACGGCGAATGGGTAGCGAAGCAACGCGGAAAGCCGAACTATGTCATCCCCCTCAACGGCGCCCGACGCGAGAATCCTTACGACCAGGCGGACGAGAATGCTAATCAACTCGGCGCCTGGATTAAAGCAGCCAATCTTTCTAGCTCCGTAACGACTTTCCCGGCGGTACTAATTCCGGAGCACCACCCCGAATCGAACTTACCTGTCCGGAGCTTCGTGCGTGCTTACAACGGCGTCGACGACATGGCTCGAAACTTGCGTTCTATGCGTTCGTTCAAGGGCAGCCGTCCAGCATGGAATCCAGGACAGTGGCATGAGTTAGCTAAGAGGCTAGACCTTGCGGAAGTCGGCTGGGCCAAGTTGGAGGGCCTGGTCAGAGCAGACGCGGTTGCCAAGCAGAGTGTCCGGAAGGCGCTCGTAAGGGTCGGCCAGAAGGAGATCGAAACCGACAAGAACGGTTCATTCTCGCTGAGCCTGCCAGTAGGGGCATACGAAGTCAGAGTCTCTGCGCCGCCTGGGTTCCTGGACGACGAGCGCGAGATTCGATTAGGGCAGGGCCCCAACCGTATCGAGATCATTCTCCAAGCTGTTCCGCCCGTCGTCCAGGAGGCGCCGGACACCTCGGGAGCGGTTGATCGGCTGGCCGCACGCGTTGAAGAGCTCCTAACGAAGTTGGATGTGAGGAGTGAGGCTCGAGACACGACCGACAGCGACACGGTACGCAAACTCGCGACGGACCTAAAGGCGCAGTATGAGAAGGAGCGTGAGGATCGGGAAGCTCTCCTCATGCTAATCACGGAGCAAATGCAGTCCACCCCGCGGGATGAGGTAGTCACGGAGAGCCTAGTACAAGGGCTCGGCGCCTCGCTCTCCAGCATCAATGTACAGATATCCGAGCTATCAAACCAACTCTCTGCTCTCCACCGGCCCCATATGACCGCACCGGACCTGCATGCCCTGACCTCTCAGCTGACGCTGCTTGAAGGACTCCGGCGAGAGCAGCGCACTATCGACGTGGTGCGAGAACGCCTCGTCCTGAAGGCAGGACAGGACAGGCCCCAGGGTACGGAGCAAGGATCTCCGAGAGCGCACCAGGCAGGCAAAAACGTCAGCGCCAGCGCACGTAAGGCGGTTGCGCACAACTCGCCTCCTGGAGTCGGCCGCAGACTCCAACCCCGAAGGCACCTTGCTCCACTAGGAGTCGTCGGCCTTCTCTTGGCACTCGGCGCGGGCGCGCTGTTAATGAGTATCCTGCCTTGGTCACGACCAAACCCCGCACAACAAGCAGCACCACTTTCAGCGCTGACCGACTTGTCCACAATCGGTGGTGCTCCTAGCGATGGAAAGGCGCCTGAGGCGTTGGGGGTAACGGAACCAAGCCCGCCCTCAGAACCGGTCACCTCAATGGAGCCCGTCCCTCCCGATGTATCGCACGATGACGAACCCGCCGTGGTGGTGGCGCCAGCGCGACCCGCTCCCAACGAGCCACCCGAAACCACCAACACCAACCCGCAAAGCCTGGCCGCCCGAAGCCTTGACAATGAGGCCACTAGGCTTCCTGGTACACCGGCTTCAACAAGCACGTCGGTGCCCTTGCCTGGGGTTCCCGTCGGCGCGACGCAGCCAGTACTGGAGCTCCTGCCAGGAGTCGCTCCGATCTCACGAAACAACTGTCCGGTTAGCCATCCTCTCAAAGGCAACATCTCTTCTAACGACGAGCGGATCGTTCATCGACCTGGCCAGGACTACTATGACGCCACGAACCCTGAACGTTGTTTCGCAACGCTAACTGACGCTCAGGCAGATGGGTTCCGGCCAAGCCTTCGGTGAGTTTGCTCGTGAAGCCTTAGCCCCATGGTGACCGCATGAAGGGCACGGTGCCTTCCGCCAGCCAGGGCTGCCGCATGGCCTCGGCATACTCGCGTCTACTACCCATGCGCAAGCCAGCCTATTTATCACGCTTTGATCCCACGGTCGGAAAGTGCAGTGAGTCAACGACCCCACCAGGGTTCGAAGCCAATTGATTCAATGCGCCGCCTTACCAACACCGATCCGAATGCCTACAGTCGCGACGAGGTCACGCGGTTCATTCTGGCAGCCCATGAGCGCTCCCAACTGACCGCCAGCGAGAACTCCAGGAAAACTCCAACATCGTCCTAAGTCAGGCGGCGAGGCACACAATGCGCCTCGCCGCTCCGATTTGCCCATCGACTTTTCTCTGGTGGGCGGCACAAGGATCGAACTTGTGACCCCTCGCGTGTGAAGCGAGTGCTCTCCCGCTGAGCTAGCCGCCCGTTCCGCCAGCGCGATCGCTAGCGTTACGAAGTCTAGCTGTTAGGCAGTGGCCCGTCAACGCAGGGTTTCTGTGCCAACTCCCACGCCACACAACCGTGATCGCTCGCATCGCACCCTTGAATCTCGTCGAGCGGCGCCTCATAGGAACGCCAACTCCAAGATGGCCGCCGCCCACGACACTA
>CALCHY010000013.1 GCA_937907415.1 uncultured Trueperaceae bacterium | reverse complement strand
ACGTGCGCGACGTGCTCGGCAAGGATGTGGCCGAGAGCTGAGCTGACGGGCGGCTACGACGAGACTGAATTTCCGCCCGGTGGGGTCACAGATCTCTCGTCCTGCACGCCCTGACGGCGCCAGCGGCGCTCACCTCCTATGCTCGCATGCTGGAGCGGAAGACGTGGATGCTGTCCCAGGTGTGTCCTGGACCGTATCATCAACCGTTTCTAGCCGACGCGCCATATGGCAAAATGCCTGCAAGTGCATTTCGGGCCCGGAGGCGGCGCCAATCACCTTTCGAGCGGGCGCTGATGGCGGCCGTGGCCGCTTGCGTGGGCCTCGATCAGGCTGGCGACGGGGAGGGTCATGGCTAGGTCGGATCGAACGCGAACGTCATGGTTCAGCGGCTTGGGTCGCGCTTGATGCCATGCTTCTCCGTACCCTAGGTAGGTTGTCGCTCTCGGGCGTGCGCTTCAGTCGCCCTAAGCCGTTGTTGCTCCTGACGTACTTGGCTCTCGAGGGCCCGCAGTATCGCCGCTTCCTCGCGGAGTTGTTCTGGCCCAACGCCGGCGACTCGAAGCAGAGCCTCACGGTTGCGCTGTCTCAACTACGCGCGGCTGAGCCGACGCTCGTGCGCAGCGAGGGACCGCGCGTGCACGCGGCCGTGAGTTGTGACGCCGAGCAGTTCAGGGCGGCCACCGCCAACGGCGAATGGGAGCGGGCCTTAGGGCTTTACGAAGGTGCGTTCCTGGCGGGAGTGGACGTGGAGTCCGGAAACATCGAGCTCGAGGAATGGCTCTTCGCCACGCGCGAGTTGTTCGCACTGTCGGCCCAGGCCGTGTTGATGGAACTCGCCGAGCGGGCGCTCGCGCGAGCCGACTTGCCTGAGGTGAGTAGCCTAGCGGAGCGCGCCGTCAGGTTGGCGCCTGACGGCGGCGGCGACCCGCTGCGACTCGGGCGCCTGCATGCGCTGCTGGCCGAGGTCGACAGTCCGCGCCTCGGCGCGTTGCGCAAGGAAGCCGATGCGCTCGGCGTTGCGCTGCCCGTGCGGAAGGCGCAGCGGGAGAACGCGGTTCTGCGCTCGCTCCCAACCAACTTCACGCCGTTCCTTGGTCGTGACGGCGAGTTGGCTTCGCTGCAGGCCTTGTTCGAGGCGGACGCGCGCCTCGTGACGATCACTGGACTTGGCGGCATCGGCAAGACCAGATTGGCAGTGGAGCTCGCGCGGCGCCTCACCGCGGCTGGCCGGTACCGGCAGGTCCTCTTCATCTCTCTTGGCGGCGCCAAGGTGGACGACCAGTTCGCGGCGCTGGCGGCCGATGCGCTGCCCGGGCCGAACCGCGGCCGCCGCGCGTCGGACAGGGCAGAAGGCGAGGGCGATGGCAAGGTCTTGCTGGTCATCGACGACCTCGACCCCACCGCTTCGCTGCGCGATCAGATCGAGGAGCTGCTCAACGGTTCGGCGTTGCTTGACGTGGTGATCACCTCGCGCCTGCCGCTCGGTTCGGTGGCGGAGACACAGTTCCAGTTGACCGGGCTCAACCTGGGTGGTGACGGGCCAGGTATCGGATCGCCGAGCGATGCAGTCGCCCTGTACCTCCTGACGGCAAGGCGCTAAGATTCGACCTTCGAGCCGGGCCCAGTCGACATCGTCAGCGTGCGGCGCATCTGCGAGCTCGTCGCAGGATCGCCGCTCGGGATCGAACTGGCGGCCTCCCTCTCGAGGGTGTTGCCCACCAGCGAGCTCCTAAGCGAGATGCGGCTAACCCTCGACGTGCTTGGTGACGGGCAGGGCGCCATGCCGGAGCGCCACCACAGCGTTAGGGCGATCTTCGACAACTCCTGGTCGAGGTTGACCGCCGACGAGCGTGCGGCGCTGGCGGGTTGCGCGTTGTTCCGGGGCGGCTTCACCCGCTCGGCGGCCGGCCGGGTACTTGGGCTAGACCTCAAGTTGCTGAACACCCTTCTGGAGCGCTCGCTGCTCAGGCGTAACGGCAACCGTTTCGAGCTGCACCCGCTCGTGCAGCAGTACGCGGCGGAGAAGCTCGACGGCTACCAGCTTGAGGTCGAGCAGTGGCGAGAGCGGCACGCCGTTCACTACACGTCGTGGTTCGCCTCCAAGCGCCCGGCCGACCAGCGTTCCGGCCAACGCCAAGCGCTTGAGGAACTCGGTACCGACTTCCTCAACCTGCAAGCCGCCTGGCAGTGGGCGACGAGCGCCGGCAGGACCGACCTCATCGAGCAAGCCGTATTCATGACGTCGAGGTTCCTGTTCCTGCGCGGCCGCACCAGCGAACTCAACAGGCTGCTCGAACTGGCCGACGGCGTAGCCGCGAGCGGCTCCATGCTGAGGGCGAGGGTGCTGCGGTGGCGCGCCGCCATCGCGGGCTGGTCGGATCCCGTGAGCGCTCAGCGGCTGCTCGGCGAGGCTCTCGCCATCCACGTCGACCTTGGGCGCAAGGACGGGCTCGGCCAGCTCTATCACCACCTCGGCTTGGTGGCCGCATTCCAGGGCGACACCGAACTCGCGCGGCGCCACTGGAACGCCGCCATCCCGCTTCTGGAGTTGCGCGACGACGAGGAGCTGCTCGGGGCGGCCTGCAGCAACCTCTCCCTCGTCACGGCGCTGGCGTCTCAGCACGAGGAGTTGGCGCAGCGCGCTCACGACGTCTGCGTGGAGAGAGGAGCAACGGCCCAGCTCGCCGTCTGCCTGGCGAACGAGGCAGGCGAGGCGCATTACGCCTACGGTGACAGTGTTACCGCAGTGGCCCGCCTGGAGGAAGCCATCAAGTTGGAGGAGAGCAAGGGGGGCCGAGACGATTACCTCGAGCGCTTCTACGTGCGGCAGGCCCACGACCTGCTCAACCTGGGTGATCTGGAGGGCGCCGCGGCGCGGCTGGCCCAAGCGTACCGGCTTATCGAGGAGCGAGACACGCACGACTATCCCGATCAGGGCCTGTTCCCACCGATCGAGTTGGTCGAGGCGCTGCTCCTCGACGCCCGCGGGGAGCCGGAGGCGGCTTGCGCGGCGGCGGAGCGGGCGCCCACTGATCGCCTCTGCCGAGAGGTCTTGGTCCGCCTGGCGCTTGAGGCGGGCAACGCGGCGGCGGCGGAGGGGCACCTCGCCACGCTCATAACCTTGCGGGGCTACGGATACGCCGTCAGGGCGCGCCTGCACGAGCGCGCGGTGGAGCAACTCTTCACGGCCGAACTGGCTCGCGTGACGAGTGCTGCCGCGGCCGCCACGAGCGATGAGGTTGAGGCAACGCTACAGCGGGCTGTGGCCCTCGAGTGCCTTGGGTCAGTTCTCGAGGACGCCCTAACCTACACGTTCGTCCCACTGGCCCTTGAAGCTATTACCGCCGCACGCGCCCTGAGCCCCGACCTGTGCCCACTTCCCGGCCTCGAGCTCGCGGCGCGCCACGTCGCCAGCCGCTTCTACGTGCGGCGCCGAGCGGCCGCCATGTTGCCGCCTGATCGTCCACCCGCAACGGAGGCGGTCGTGGGCGGGTGGTTACAGGTACCGCCTACCGAACTCGTGCCGATTGTTTCAGCACTGGCGCGTGACGTGCGGGCCAAGCTGGCCGCGGCGATGAACGTGCGAGGACGCTCCGATTAGCCGCTGTTTAGGACGCGTTTAGTCAAGCCCTCATGCCACTTAGGAAGCGTTAACCGCCCCTCACTAACCTGCTCGTGAAGCCCCGGTTGACCGGGTCTCAGGAGGAGGGAAGTTCGCATGATCAAGTTCCGAAGCAAACTAGTACGTGTAGTTGCGGCGGCGATTGCTCTGCTCACCCTGGGGGTCACACATGGGGCGGTGGGTTGCCAGTTCCTCGATCCGGGCGCGACATTCGGTTCGGCGCCTCCCGCGATCGCGCTCACTCCTCCCCTCGGTCAGAAGCCGGCCACCGCGCGCGACGCCATGCGCATGGCAGCGGCTCCCGTCCCCGACGAAGCCTTGAACGTCAAGCGGGAGATGGTCGACCTGCGGGCTGAGGTAAGGCAAGCCGCTAGAGACAGAGCGGCTGCCGAACTGGCCCGGCTCCGCGCGACACAGCAGCTGGGGGCCGCAGCGCACCAACCCGGCGCCCAGCAGTTGTTGGTTGGATTGCGGTACGAAGCCAACTGCGTTTCGTACCAAGATCACGGTTCGGCGGTCGCTGCCTCCGGTGGAGTGTGGGCCGTTGTGCCGATGATCTGCCTCAATGTGATCGCTTGACGCATCCCGGGGCCGCACGCTCTCGCCTGTCCGAGCACGCGGCCCCGGACCAACACGGCGCGGTGCGCGCCCCGCAGCAGCCTGAGCGCCTCGGGCCCGCGGTCGTCGTTGTAGGGCGTGCCGAAGAGGTAGCTGGTCAGGACGCTGATGAGCGTGGCCACGCGGCACGAATACCCGCACCGCCGTCAGGCACGAGATAACTGGCTGGGTAAATTGCTTCGACCGCTTGGAACTTCAGACTATACGAACAAGGTGGTGCACCAGGAAGGACTTGAACCCTCGACCTACCGCTTAGAAG
>CALCHY010000012.1 GCA_937907415.1 uncultured Trueperaceae bacterium | reverse complement strand
AGGTCCTCGACGCCCGTGACGTAGAACGGCAGGCGCCGCGCGCCCGCGTTGGGCTGGAACTCCGTTACTGGCAGGAAGTTCTCTGGGTGAAAACCGATCACCCCGCCGGGGGTGCGGATGAGGTTCATGGCAGGCGAGCCCATGAAGCGCGCAACGAACGTGTTGCCGGGCTCGCGGTAGATGTCGCTTGGCGTGCCGATCTGCTCGATCTTGCCGTGGTTCATGACGGCCACGCGCTCGCCCAGCCCCATGGCCTCGACCTGGTCGTGCGTGACGTACACGGTCGTTATGCCAACGCGCTGGTGCAGTTTCTTGAGCTCGTGGCGAGCTAGGTGGCGCAGCTTGGCGTCGAGGTTGGAGAGGGGCTCGTCGAGGAGGAAGAGGTTCGGTTCGCGCACGAGGGCGCGGGCGAGGGCCACGCGCTGGCGCTCGCCGCCGGAAAGCGCGCGCGGCTTGCGTTGCAGCAGGTGGCCGATGCCGAAGAGGTTGGCGGCCCACTCAACCTTCTGCTGGATGGCGGCGCGCTGCATGCCGACCGCCTCGAGCGGGAAGGAGATGTTCTTGCCGACGGTCTTGTGGGGGTAGAGGGCGTAACTCTGGAACACCATGGCGATGTTGCGGGCGTTGGGGGGCAGGTCGTTGACTACCTGCCCCCCTATCAGCACGTCGCCTGACGTGAGCTTCTCGAGCCCCGCGATGGTGCGCATGAGGGTCGTCTTGCCCGACCCGGAGGCGCCAAGCAGGACGAGGAACTCGCCGTCCTTCACGTCGAGGTCAACGCCGTCTACGGCACGCACTCCGCCGAAGTGCGTGTGCAGCGACTTGACCGCGAGGGTGGCCACGTCAGGCGGCCCGGGGGCAGGGGCGAGGGTCCAAGGTCAGATCAGTCCGCGCTGGCGCCAGGCATCGAAGATCTTGCGCGCCTCCGCTGCGGCTGTGCGGATGGAATCCTCCGTCGATTCGTCCCCGCGCACCGCGCGCGCGAACATGTTGGGGATGACGAAGGTGTTGAACGCCTCGGCCACGGCGGGGCTGGTGTAGCCGGGGCGCCCGACGTTGGTGGTCCACTCGACGGCGTTCTTCAGGGGCTTGAGCTTCCCGACGGCCTCACCCTCGAGGCGGAAGGGGTCGTCTTCGAACCACGCCTCGTGCAGGTCGGCGAAGGTCGTTGCGCCTGCTACGGCCGGGAAGTCGCCGTTGCCAGTTATCGGCGAGTTGAAGAAGCTCGGGGAGTTGTAGAGCTTGCTCGCGTACATGGCCTGGTCGTAGTTCGCGGCGAGGTCGAGGACGAACTGCTTGGCCGAGTCGACGTTCTTGGCGTGCTGCGGAACGATGTAGTTGTAGATCACGTGCGCGTTGCTCCACGCGCTGCCGCGCGGGCCGTGCAGGGCCGGCCCGAAGTAGACGTCCTTGGCGATGTCCGGCACGTCGGCCTGCGCCGAGCGGTATGCGGAGATGGAGTTCATGATGTAACTCGCCCGGCCGGCGATGAGCGCCTGGTTGTTGGACGCCGCGTTCCAGGCGAAGACCTCGGGGGTCATGGCGGCGTCGTAGAGGCGCTTCATGAAGTTGACGGCCTCGACGGCGTTGGTGAACGCGTCGCCCTGGTCGATGACGATGTTGCTGTTGACGTCCTGCAGCATGCTGTCGAACGAGTAGAGGATGGCGCGGTGCGCCATGTTGGAGTCGAGCTCCTGCGCTAGCCCGATGCCGAGCTGCACGCCCTGCTCGTCGCGGATCTTGCCGCCGATGGTTACCAGGTCCTCCCAGGTCGTTGGGCCGTCCGCCATGCCGGCTTTGTCCCACAGGCTGCGGCGGTAGTTGGCCGGGTCGATCGTCCAGCCGATGCAGAACCCGAAGTACTTGTCGGTTACGGGGTTGTACGAGTAGTGCTTGGACAGGTCGAGCTGCCCGCCAAGGTTATTGCTGGCATCCTGGTTGATGTCCGTGAGGTCGAGGAGGCTCGGCTCGAACTGCCCGGCCTCGGCGCCGACTATCTCGATGAGGTCGTGGCCGCTGCCTGCCGAGATCTCTGCCGCCACCGTGGTGGGTAGGTCGGCGAGGTTGACGTGGTCGACGATGACGTTCACGCCGTTAGCTGCGCCCCACTCCTTGGCGTAGGCGTCGAACCAGGTGTCGTAGCTCGGGACGAAGTGACTCCACTGCAAGATGCGCAGCGTTCCGCTCTGCCCTTGCGCCCTGAGGATGGAGGGGCCGGCCGCGGCGGCCGCGGCCGCCACGCCGACCAGCTTCATGAACGAACGCCGCGAGATGCGCCTGCCGAACGGATCTAGCTTGTAGAACGGGTCCATCGCCAGAATGCTCCTTCCTCACCCGCGGTTGACCCGCGGGCCCCATGACGTGCACGGGAACAATGCGTGGCCGCGCCCGCGCCGCAAGTTGCGATGGGAAGAAGGAGGGGTGGGAGGCAACGTGCAACGCGGACGCTGGCACCTTGGTCTTACCTGGTTGCTGGTTGGCCTCCCCTCGTGCGCGGCCAACGTGAGTGGCCGATGTGATAAGTACCTGTGCGTGGCTCGCGCGGGAACGGTGAGCGGCGGGTGAGCGGCCGAAATGGGTAACCCAGGTGCGGGTTCAAACGCGCGACCAGCGAGCCTAATTGACCAACTATGGTCAACATAGGCCCTCATGAGGGTTCGTGCAAGGTCAGATGAGCGGTAGCGGCGGTTCTGGCGACGAACGCCTAGTGCCTCTAGGCGCAAGCCCGCCAAAACCCGACTGTTAGCGGCTAGCCTGTTCTCACGAAAACGCCACTTCAGCTTCGTCCGGAGGTCTTGGCACATGAGCACCAGCGCACCACCAGCAGGCATGGTCCTAGCAGACGACGGTATCGCCCGTCCCCCTTGGGCGGCGGCCCACCCGCTGCTGCGCGACTACTACGACCACGAGTGGGGCGTGCCGCTACATGGAGAGCGGGCACTGTTCGAACTCCTCAGCCTCGAAGCGTTCCAGGCGGGCCTGTCGTGGAGCACCATCCTCCAGAAACGTACGGCGTTCCGCGAGGCCTTCGCTGGCTTCGAGCCAGAGACGGTCGCACGCTTCGACGATGCGCGCACCCTTCAACTCATGCAAGACGCTGGCATCGTGCGAAATCGCCGCAAGATCGAGGCGACTGTCGCCAACGCGCGCGCCACCATCGCCCTACGGGAGGAAGGCGGCCTCGAACGCCTCGTCTGGTCGTTCGAGCCGACCGCCGGGGCGGCACAAGCGGCCGCGCGGGCGGCCACCGTGTCGCCAGAGTCAACGGCGCTCTCCAAGGCGCTACGCGCCAGAGGGTTCAAGTTCGTAGGCCCAACCACCATGCACGCCTTCATGCAGGCGGCAGG
>CALCHY010000011.1 GCA_937907415.1 uncultured Trueperaceae bacterium | reverse complement strand
TGGTGCTTAACTCACCTAGCCCGCGTGAACGTCACGTTGCTTACCGGCACCACTCCCGCGATGGCTACGGTCCCTACCAGCTTGTCGCCCACGAAGTTGCCTTCGAAGGTCAGGACGTTGGAGCCGCTCTCCAGGTTCAGGTGATCGTCCAGGCCAAGGCGGCCGTTGAGTTCGATGATGCTGGGGCTTTGCAGGCGGAAGATGCCGGCGTCGTATTGCAGGGTGGCGTTGGCGGTCACTTGGTTGAGTTGTTGGCTGAAGGTCAATGCGAGGTCAACTGGCAGCCGGATCGTCGCCAGGCCAGCGGGGCGAACCTCGACGTCGAACCGGGCGCTACTTGTGTTTAGTGACGCTGCGCCTAAGGTAGCTGGGTCCGGCTGGGTTGCGGGCCGAGGCTTTTCCCTAGAGTCGGGATTGAGCCGTCGAAGTGACCAAGAGGAAGGCCGACGACTCGCACGCTGAGGTGGGGCTCCCGCCCGAGATCCGCGAGCTGCTCGAGAACTTCACCGAGAAGGAGAGCGAAACCGGTGTGGTGGCCGGCGCCTTCGCTCCGGCCGAGGTGAGGAGCGAGGGAATGGACGCGGGCCCGTTCGAGGACTTGGTCGAGAGCATCATGGAGGCTGGCGGCATCCTCCGGGGCGAGCGGGAGGCAGCGCGCCGCACTCTCTTCGATGAAACCGACGACTGGCTGCTGGCCGGGACGGGCGACAAACGGATTCAGGGCTGGGTCCCCTAGACCCCGGAGGAAGGGGTCCATGACTCTGAGTCATGCTCGCCTACCGCCTGGCGAACCTCAAGGTGCCGTTGTCCGGTCCGTACACGGGATTGGAGGCGACGAACCTGCCTGACCAGATGCGCCCCTGGATTGTGCCTGGCATGGAAATCGACCAGGAGCTGTAGCCGTACGTGAAGCACTGCACCTCCAGCAGGTCGGCGCAGCGGCAGTAGGCTGTTCGTGTCGAGCGACGGGGTAGCTTCGAGTTAAGGCGACGTCCAGTTTTACGATTTGCGGCCGTTAGGCGCCATGATCCTCTCTGGAGGGTCTCGGCGTGGCGAAGCTATCGGCGGGTGATGTCGTGAGCGTGTCTTCGTTGGTGAAGCGCGGCGTGAGCAACGTCGAGATCGCGCGCCTGCTGGGCGTGAGCGAGGGGGCGGTGCGGTACCAGCGCAAGCGGCTGGAGGCCGGTGCGGTGGATGGCCGCTCGAAGCAGGAGTTCCTGGCCGAGGGCTTCCGGCCGGCGATCGACGAGTACCTGGCCGCCAGCCGGGAGGATAGCCCCAGCAACGTCAAGGATCTGCATGAGCACCTGGTGGCGGAGTACGAGTATCCGGGGAGTCTGCGGAGCCTGCAGCGTTACGTGAAGGCCGCGTTCCCCGCCCCACCAGTCAGGGCGAGGCGGCGGGTGGAGACCCCGCCGGGCGCGCAGGCGCAGGCGGATTGGGCGCACTTCCCGAACGTGCTGGTGGCGGGCGAACGCAAGGACCTCCTGGCGTTCAGCCTGCAGCTCAGCTACAGCCGCGGGGACGTGGTGGTGTGGAGCGAGAGCGCCGCGCAGTTAGCGTGGCTCAGCGTGCATAACGCGGCGTTCGCGCGCTTGGGTGGGGTGCCGGCCACGGTGCCGGTGGACAACGTCAAGACCGCCATCAGCCGCGGGGCGGGCGCCTGGGGCGTGATCAACGCCACCTACCGGCGCTACGCGCAGGTGGCTAGGTTCCACGTCGACGCCTGCCAGCCGCGGAGCCCGGAGGCGAAGGGCAAGGTGGAGCGCCGCATCCTGGATTACCGCGCCGGCGCCAGCCCCTACGGGCGGCGCTGGAACGACGTGGCGGAGCTGCAGGCGTGGAGCGACGAAGGCCGGGAGGCGCGCTGGGCGAAGCGCAAGTGCCCCGCCACGGGCACGAGCGTACTGGAGGCGCACCAGGCGGAGCTGCCGCTGTTGGGGCCAGTTGACGCGCTGCCGGAGCCGTTCGATCTAGCGGTGACGCGGCGCGTGAACAAGGACTGCACCATCCAGTTCGAGGGCCGCAGCTACTCCGTGCCCTTCCAGCACGTCGGCCGCGAGGTGGAGGTGCTCGGCTGCGCCAGCAGCGTGCTGATCGTGGCGGGCGCCATCACGTTGGCGCGTCACCCCCGAAACACCAAGGAGCGCATCCTGCTCGACCAGCGCCACTTCGAGGGCACACCCACCAACAACATCCTGCCGCCGCAGCCGCTGGGGCGCATGGGTAAGCGCCTGCAGGAGATTTACGACCTCACCCCCGAAGCTAGACCGCTGGATCTGTACGCCGCCCTGATGGAGGTGGCCAGATGAAATCCCAACCGAAAGTCGACCTGGACGCCACCAGCCTGAGGCTACGCAAGGTGGCCTTGGACCACGCCGCCGAGCGCTTACCGGAGTTCACCGCGGCAGCGGTGAAGGAGGAGATCAGCCCGCACGCCTTCCTGGACAAGGTCCTTGACGCCGAGCTCGCCTTCCGCGAGGAGCGCCGCATCAGGACCTCACTGCGCCTCTCGGGCCTGCCCACCGGCCAGACGTTGGCCACTTTTGATTTCGCCTTCCAGCCCAGCGTGGAGCGATCCCGCATCGACACCCTGGGAACGTGCGCCTGGCTTAGGGAGAAAGAGACACTGCTCATCCAGGGCCCGCCCGGCGTGGGCAAGACCCACCTAGCCATCGCCCTGGGCGTGAAGGCCATCGAGAACGGCTTCAGCGTGCTGTTCATGCGCCTCGAGGAGCTGCTGGCCGCCATGCGCAAGGACGCCGACCTCAGCCCCAGCAAACTCCGACGCCGCAAGTACCTCAACGTGGCGCTGCTGATCATCGACGAGATGGGCTTCGAACCCATGACCCGCCACGAAGCCAGCTTGTTCTTCCGCATGGTTTCTTACCGCTACGGCAGGGGCAGCATCCTGATCACCACCAACAAGGGCATCAGGGACTGGCCCGAACTACTCGCCGGCGACGAGATTCTCGCCACCGCCATCCTAGACAGGCTGTTGCATCACAGCCACGTGCTGAACATCAAAGGCCGCAGCTACCGGCTAAGGGACCTGGAAAGGGCGGTGAGCATACAGACATGACAAGACCAGAAAGACATCAAGGAACCCTCGTAACACTGGACGTCGCCTTAGCTCGTAGATCTAGATGTCGCTTGACAGTTCGGTCCAAAAAGTGCCGAAGCCCTCGAACACGGCTGGGTGAAGGTCGGTGCCGCCGCTCTTGGGGCCTACTGAAACGTTGACCGCTTCGGTCGCCTGGTAGGGGGCGGCAGTTGGGTGGTTTGTGCACGTGCCGACAGTTAGTTGCGCTTGCGTCAAGAGGCATTGCGTTTGCGTCGTTTATC
>CALCHY010000010.1 GCA_937907415.1 uncultured Trueperaceae bacterium | reverse complement strand
TTGAGGTACCGGCCGTGATGATAACCCGATGCGCTTGACCTCAGCCTACGGCCTTACTTGGGCATTACCAAGCAGCACGACGTGCGAATCCACTTGTCCATTGAGTTTGCCGCGGAACGTAATCAGATCGCAGAACGGGAACTGGAAGCCGGCATGCAGTTGTCGACGGTTTGCTGCCTGTCGGTTGGGGCTCTCGTAGGTCAGTTGTGTGGCCGCGGCTATAGCGGGAGCAGCCAACTCACTAGAATTGCGCGAACGGGTCAACGATACGCACGCCAGCGACTACCTGGCCGGCATTCAGGTCTTCGGTCCAGAGAGTAGTGCAGCCCATCTCCGACGCCGACCGTAGAATCATGGCGTCCCAGAAGGAGATTTGCGCAGAGTCGGCGAGGTCGATGGCCGCCAATATGTCACGGGTTTGCGGAACGTGCGTTGGCCACAAAGCAAACGCCTTCACGCGTCCACGAGCCGCAGCGGTTGTGAGTGGCTTGGCGATCTTGCGAACGGCATTTACGTAGAACTCCTGCAGTACCTGCACACTCAGTGCCCCCGACCGGGATCTCCCGAGCCGCATGACGAGTTGACGGGCAGCATCGTGGCGCCTACCTGCCGTGGTGTCGTACGCATAGAGAAGCACGTTCGTGTCGACGAACTCGAGATTCACCGTTCGTGTACGTCTGCGCGAGACCAGGTGATGGCGCCAACTTCGAGGCCGATGCCTTCGGTCATCAGCCGTTCCTCCGCAGCCCAGATGGCCTCGTAGTCAGCACCCTGCCCAGTTGCCTGATCGAGGAGCTGGGCGACGAGCGCCGAGACCGAGGTGTCCTGCTGGGCGGCCAGTATTCTCGCGCGGCGCACGACATCTTCGGGCAAGGAGAGCGTGATGTTCCGCGTTGCCATGTGAACCAGTGTAGCACGGGTTCACGAGGTGCTTTGGTCGTGCAACGGTGGCAGCACAAGCCTGTGCGGGTGAACTCCAGACAAGGGTTCTTCTTGGCCTACGGTTGAGGCTCGCCTCGACTTCAGCACCGTCGACGAAGCCCGGTTGAAGGAGGTGGAGATCAGCCTCAACCGCCGGCCCCGCAAGACCCTTAACTGGAGGTCAACTGCTGAGGCTCATGCTGCCACCGTTGCGATGACCGATTGAGACCACCGGGCGTACTCGTTGAACAGGTGAAAGTACTGCGAGTAAGCGTACTTCCGCAGCCCCGACACGGGGCTCCCGTCTGCGCTGGTTGGCGTTGGGCCACGCCTCGCTATCACCGTGAGTACTTGAACACCTTGGCCGCCAGCCCCGAGTATGCCGATGGCGCGGTGGCCACGAGCACCGTCCGGCCGTCCGAACTGATGTCCACCGCGCTGCCGAAGGTCACGTCACCCAGCGAGCCCAGCGCGGTTAGCACCTGAGCTTCGCCCCACGCGTTGTGCCCGCCGACATCCCTACCGAAGAGGTACACCCGGCCCGGACCGCAGTTGTAAGGGCCCTCGTCGATCGGCGGGCAGCCGAACGCCGCTATGCCGACTGCCAAGGTGTCTCCCATCAATCGCATCGAGGAGCGACCCATCAGGGGCCCAGCGTTGACCGGCGCCTCTGGGATGCTCACCGTACGCGTGGCCACTCGACCCCAAGCGTTCTCGCCGCCTTGGTTACGTTCATAGACCGCTACGGTCGTCTCGGTGGACCAGATTTCCGGCATGGACGAGATAGCGAGAGTATCGCCGTCGATCTCCACGAACGTCGAGAGTGTGGACGGTAGGTCCAGGTAATCGAGGCTGGCAACCAAGATCCAGCTGTTCGCCTGGTCAACGCGCTCGAAGATGAACGCCGCTTCTAGGCGCCCAATGCCGCCGTCGTTGTTCTGCATGGACTTGGCTACGACGATGCGCTCGCCGCCACGGCTTACGGCCACATCGGTGCCGAAGTACTCGGAGAAGTCCGCCGGCACCGAGGCCGGGAGACCGATCTCCTGCGCCAGTCCCCACACGCCGGGGCCGCCTTGGTTTGGCAAGTAGACCTGGATGCGCGAGCCGTAGAAGCCGCCATCCTCGCCGGTGATGCCCACCACTAGCACGTCGTCCCTCAGGGCCATGGAGATGTCGGCCCGCCAGCTCAGGAGTGGGCCGATACCCATGCCCCTCAGAAGCGTCGCGGTTTCGGCCCACGAGCCATTAGGTTGGCGTTCGAAGATGTGGATGACACTTTCATACTCGTCGCCAGGAACCGGCTTGCGGCTCAGGCTCATGATGGCCGCTGTCGTGCCGCTTAGCGCGACCGCACGTCCTACCTCCAGCTGGTCGGTGGGCGGGTCCCTGGGAATCAAGTTGGCCTCCAAACGCCAAGCGGAGCTGCCGGCCTGCGCTCGGTAGACGTCCACCCGCGTGAAGGTGGTAGCTCCCGGAACGCCAGCGATGGGCACGAGCGCGGTGCCTGAATCCACCGCGATCCATTGCCGGTCGTATGCATCGCTGGGCGAGATGGTATCCGCGAGGAGCTCCCCGGCGCTGAAGGAGCCGACGTCCACTTCGGTGCTGGCAGTGGCGCTCAGTCCCCGGCCGTCGGTCACGGTCAAGGTGACGAAGTAGTTGCCGGGCCTCGTGAAGCTGTGCGTTACCTGCTGCTGAGCAGCGAGGGAGCCTTCCCTGAAGTCCCACGCATACGTCAATGCGTCGCCGTCAGGATCTGAAGACGTCCCGCCGTCGAACCCAACCGTGAGGGGCGCGAAACCGCTCAGCGAGGTGGTCGTCACGATGCGCGCCGTGGGCGGGTGGTTATCCTCCGCCGTCACGGTGACGGCCGCTTGGCCGACGACATCGGTCCCGCCCGTCCAGGCGACCGCCAGCTCGTAGGTCGCGGTGGCTGCGGGAGTCACGGTGCGGCTCCCGGAAGGAGGTAAGCCGGTTGCCACTTGGGCGCCGCCCTGCTCACGCACGGTGATGTTGGTGGCGGTACCAGTTACGGCCCACGAGAGTTCGGTAGGCGCTCCAGGCGCTACGGCGACCGGGGTGGCGGTGAAGAAGCTGATGGCGGGTGCGGTGTCCCTTGGGACGTCGGCACTCACCACCCGGATGGTCGCCGTAGCGAACTTGGCCGGATCGAACACGCTGGTGGCGGTAAGGGTCGTCTCGCCAGGCGCCAGGGCCGTTACGGTCCCTGCAGCGGTCACGCTGGCCACCGTTGGGGAGCTGCTCGACCAATTCACACCAGCGGGTGCTCCGAAGCTCGTGGCGACGGACGCCGCGAGAGTCGTGAATTCGCCCACTACCAGCGTGCGGTCCCCGCCGCTGATCGTCACTTTGTTCACGTTGGGGATCTCTGGGCTAGGCTGCGGCCCGGAGCAGGCCCCAGCCACCACCAGCAGCCCCGTCAGCAACCCCACGACTACCAACGACCGTCGACCTAGTCGGATTCGCAAGCTAGTTCCCCCCTTGGCTGCGGCGCAACTCGTTGCAGTTCTCGGCAGCACAGTAGCAGGGGGGAACGCCACGGGGCTGGTCAGATGACATGCCGCGAAAGCACATTCACGAGACTAGGGTGAACCCGCCCTCAGGCGTCACGCGGCCCGACCTCACGCCGCCTCAGCGCCGCCCCCTCGAGTGGACCGAGGATGAGGTCCTGGTAGATCTCACCCATCCTCTCTGGCGGGTAAGGCTGGTCGTGGTCGAGCCACCACCCCAGCAATCGCATGAGTGACCCGACGAGGTGTTGCGCGGCTACTTCGAGCGGCACGCGGCTGCCGGGCTTAGCCTCGAACGTCTCGTACACGCCCCTCACTCCCACGCGCTCGGCTTCCTGCAGCAGGTTGCTCGAGCGGCCGCCGCGAAACAGCAGGCGGTAGAGGTTTGCGTGCGTCGCGGCGTGGTGGAACAGCTGGGTGCCTGCGTCACGTGGGGCAACGCTGGCTGCGGGCCCGAGTAGTTCGAGGAGCTCGCCGAGAACGTCTTGCAGCATTGCCCGCAGCAGCTCGTCCTTGCTCTTGTAGTGGCGGAAGAAGGTGGCGTAGCCGACGGCGGCGCGGTCGGTGAGCTCGCGGATGGTGATCTCCTCGAACGGGCGTTCGAGGGCCAGGGCCACGAGGGCGTCGGCGAGCAGGCGGCGTGTGCGCCTCACCCTCAGGTCCTCGCCCTGGTCAAGCGGTGTTGTAAGTAGTGCTCGCATTACCACTCCACGCCTCCCTAGAGGCTATGAGCCTCATAATCTCTTATGAGCCACACCGTATCATTAGGGCACAGCAGGCCTGCGCCAGGCGTCTCGTACCCGCGGCGCGGCGAGAGGAACACCATGATCGAGCACCCCACACTAGGCACGGCGCCAGCGCGCGCACCACTGGAGAACGGTCCGGTGGCCACGCGTTGCCCGTTCCCGCACGGCACCGACCACCGCAAGAGCGGCCGCGGCGAGGACTTGAACGCGCCCGCCATCGAGCGAGACGGCGACGTCTGGCACGTGCGCTCCTATGGCGCCGTGCGCCAGGTGCTGCGTAACTCCGAGGCCACCCGCCAGGCCGGGTTCAACTCCGACATGGTGGCCAACACGGGGCTGAGACAGCCGGTGCTGTTCCAGGACGGTGCCGAGCACAAGGAGCAGCGCGTTGCCATCGCCCGCTTCTTCACGCCCACGACCGTGAGTGGCGACTACCGCACCCTCATGGAGGAGTACAGCGACGAGGTCATCGCCAAGCTCGTGGCAGATGGTCACGGCGACCTGGGTGAGTTGACGCTGCGGCTGGCCGTGAACGTGGCGGCGCGCGTGGTGGGCCTCACCGACTCCCGCCGGCCCGGCATGGACCGCCGCCTCGAGGCGCTCCTGTCGATGGACCGCCTCGAAGGTGCCACGCGGGTGCGCCGCATGCTCGCAGGGTTGAAGAGCCAAGCGAACCTGCTCAACTTCTACCTGAGCGACGTGCGCCCCGCCATCGCCGCGCGCCGGCGCGCGCCTCAGGGTGACGTCATCAGCCACCTGCTAGCGGGTGGCCGCAAGAACGTAGAGATCCTCATCGAATGCGTCACCTACGGCGCCGCTGGCATGGTCACCACCCGCGAGTTCATCGCCATGGCCGCCTGGCACCTGCTCGAGCGCGAGCACCTGCGCCGCGACTACCTTGCCGGGGATGAGAAGGAACGCTACGCCATACTCCACGAGATCCTCAGGCTCGAGCCCGTGGTGGGGCGCCTCTACCGCCGCGCGACCGCCGACCTGCAGATCGAGGACGGCGGCGTTACCTACGAAGTTCCGTCCGGCGCGCTACTCAACCTGGACATCCGCGCCGCCAACGTTGACGCCGAGGTCGTGGGTGAGGCGCCGCTGGCGCTGTGCCCGCAGCGCGAGCTGCCGCGCGGCGTGCAGGCGTCAGGGCTCAGTTTCGGTGACGGCGGGCACCGCTGCCCTGGGTCATTCATCGCCATGCAAGAGAGCGACATCTTCCTGCAGAAGCTGCTACGGTTGCCGCTCGAGGTGCGGAGGGCGCCGACGTTGGCTTGGAACGAGCTGGTGGAGGGGTATGAGGTGCGGGGGTTTGAGGTTGGGGTGGGGGTTCTCGGTCATGCTCCTTCCACCCAGGCGGCAGTCGTGGGGGTTACCGCCGGTGGGTTCACCGCCGAACGGATCAATGCCCGCAACTCCTCCACGTCGTAAGAGCCGCGCGCCGGCACCCTTAATAGGGGAAGGCTGGCAGCAGCCAGCGCCGCATCCTTGAACGCATCCGAGCGACGCGCTTGCGGGCTCGAGTGACTGCTATCGTCCAACTCCACTGCGCAGATGACTCGCGTGGACGCCAGATCCACCAAAACGAAGTCCAGGTGCCGCGACTTGATGCGGTTACGTGCCGACTGCCGCTCGCTCTGAGACAACCCGCTCTTGGCTACGATCACGTCTTCGAGCCGCACCTTCCCGAACACGTGCGCGTCCGGGGCCGCCTCGCGCAGAACCCTTAAGAAGCGTGCCTCGGTCTCCGTGAACAAGCGCGGGCGCCGGACGTACGGGAAGGTGACGGCGCGCGAGGAGGAGCCGCCCAGAAGAGTCTTGAGCACTAAGAGCGCAGCGAACGCGAGCGCCGCCACGATGAGGAGGGGCGCCGACTGTCGCAGCGCCGTGCTGAAGATGTCTTCGAACATTGTTTGCCCCCAATATAGACTCAGTTTGCATTCAGTATAAAGCCAGAATCCGTAGAAGCGCCTAATCAGCGCGTTCTTGACGCCAGCAACCCTACCGTTCTGAGAGGCGCCATCTCTACTATCCCGGTTAGGTGCGTGACGTGCAGATGCGTCATAGTCCGTCGTTGCTGCGAACTAACGGCTTAGTCACAAGCGGAGTGCGGAGCACCGGACGTTTCGCCACGAGTCGTATATCGGGACTGAAGTTGGTGACTCGGCCCAAATCGGCCAAGACCGACTTTGGCTAGAAGCCTTGACGACGGAGTGGGACGTGCCGACGAGAGTTGTCGTTTCCGGCGTGGAGGGGGCTCCATCTACCTCACAGACTTATGTGAAAGTACGTCACTTGTTCGTGAAGCCCGATGGGTCACCTTGACAAGTGAGCCGGGAAACCCGAGTTCACGAAGAGGTAGCTCGCGCCCGGGATCATCGCCAAGACCAGGAAGCTGATGACCGCTGGGCGCTACGCCAAGGTTACAGAGTCAACCACGAGCGTGCCGCCGCGCCCCTTATCCTGCACAACTCGAGGTAACTGGCACTGCTCGACCCCTACGCCCCTACCCTAGTCAGCTAGTGAGGCTGGTCAGAATGCGTCAACTAAGCGCGCCCTCAGTCGCCATGCTGTTTCCTCGTCAACTCCAATTGCCCAGCTGCCGCTAATGGGTCAGTCTGCGCATTGCTGGATCTACGCTTCTCGCTATGTTCGTAGCCGTACCCGTACCCGACCCCAGTTCGAAGCATTGTCTTCTGCTCGAGCCCAGTAGCGACAACACCGAGTATTCGTACACCCATCCGTTCGAACAGGCCCATTGCTGCGAGAATCCGCCTCTTGTCTACCTTGGTTATTCCCGCAACCATCACGACCCCCGTGGTGTGGGGAGCGATTACGAGGCTGTCGGCTACTGGTAGTACCGGCGGGCTATCGATGACAATGACGTCATACTGGTCACGCAGCCGGGCTAACAGCGTGCCGATAGAACCAGTTAGCAAATCGAGTGGCGCGTTGACCTCCGTGGAGGTCGGAAGAATATCGAATGCGGCGCCTCCGTGGTGGACTGTCGCTGGTTGGGGTTGCGACTTAGGTGACGCGAGATGAGCCGCGAGCTGATTTTGGGGACTTCCGCTAGCACCCACTCTGGCGGTCAATTTGGGTTTGCGCATGTCGGCGTCGATCAAGAGCACACGATAGTCGGTTCGGGCGTAGCTCTTCGCCAGTGCAATGGCGACCGAAGACTTCCCCTCCGCTTGGACGGCGCTCGTTACTAATAGAACCTTTGGGTAGTCACTAACCGTAGCGAACTGGAGCCCAGCTTGGAGATAGTCACTGGCCTCCTTCGGCAACTCATCGCCCGCATTGAGTAGTCGTGGGAACTCCGAGAGTATTGGAAGCCCCGTCGTAGTCGCCAGCTCCTCACTGCTGCGGAACCTCAGGTCGAGCGCGGCGCGTAGAAAGACGATCAAGTAGACGGCGAACAACCCCAGAATGAAGGCAATCGCGCCGCTTGTAGCAGGTTTGGGTGAAACTGGATGGGTGGCTACGGCTGCTGGTTCGAGCAAAGCCACTTGACCAACCGCAGAGCTGCGTAGTGCTCTTGCGGCGTTCAAGTGCAAAACCCGTTCTGATCGAATGCGGGATAGGCCAGCGACTTGATCATCTGCCGCGCCGGAACCCAGATACGCGATTTGCGAGTCCAGCGACGCAATCTCGCCTTCAAGAGTAGAAATAGCGGTCTCGAGACTCTCCGTTGCACGACGGACGTCCCAGCTGACCAGTGCCTGGGCCAAGGCGTTTGCGGCCTCTGCTGCGGTCTCTCGGTTCGCGTTTGTGACCGTGATATGCAGAAGGCTCGATTGTGCCAAGACCTCCGCTCGTACCTTTACGTTGCGCTTGAATGAATCAAGCAGTGATCTTGAAACTGGACCAAGGCCCATGCTCTCCAACGCAGTCTGAAGAAGGGGGCTACTAGTCGCAGCTGCGCCGAAGGCACGCATATCGAGAGCAGGGGCCGTGACGAGAGTTATTCCGAAACTATTCTGAAGCGAACTGTTCGGTTGACTCCCAAGGAGAGTGGCAGACGACTCGTATGTGGGCGTGACTCGACTACTCAAATAGTACGTCAAAAGCGCCGCGCCAAGCGCGACCGATAACGCCATCACCAAACCGTCCCGAATGAGAACGGCTATATCTCTAAGCGAAATCTCCTGGTCGTAATCCACAACCCCCCAAACGGTTCCTAGGCGGCGGCCGGACCCCTAACCAGGCTAATTGCAGGTATCTGACCAGGCACAAACCCCGGCCCCCATTCGCACCGCCTCGCGAATCGCGACACCGCCAAAGTACTAGTCAACGCTATATCGTTCCAACCGCATTTGCAACCTGATGCACTGGTTCAGGCTAGTTGAGACTTAGAGGTTCCTTCTGGCAGTGTACTCGTTGGGGGTGAGGTAGTTGAGGGCTTGGTGG
>CALCHY010000009.1 GCA_937907415.1 uncultured Trueperaceae bacterium | reverse complement strand
GGGCCGTCATCTCGCAGCTGGCGCGCACTGCCATGCGCCGTGAGAGCGCGGCTAGCCGACCGCCTTCACGGCGCCAGGTCCGGGAACCGGAAGTCCCAACTCGAGGTCCCGCTGCCGCCGACGTCGGAGGTGAAAGCGGCACTTCCGGCCAGTAGGCTGCCGCCGGCCCCATCGCTGACCACCGTGGGCGACGGGTTGCCGGTCTGGAACAGGGGCACGTTCTCGTCCTTCTTGCCGCCCATGCAGCCGTCGTCGGCGCCGCCGGTAACGTACACGTAACCCGAGCCGTAGTAGGTGCCGTCCGGGGAGAGGACCAGCAGCCCGCTCACGTAGGTGCCCAAGTTGGGGTCGGTGTTCACGACCCGTAGGTTGTCGCCCGAGCTGGTTATCGAGCAGCCGGCCGTGTAGTCGGCTTGGTCCGTCCACGACACCGTTGCGCCGGTCAGGTTGAACTGTTGCGGGTTCTGCGGGTCCTGCACCCAGGTGAGGCCAGCGCCCGTGGTGTGCACGTCCCAGGCGATGCCGTTGACGGTATCCGGCTGACTGTAGTCGTAGCTGGTGCCGCCCGTGCAGGCGGCCATTGGTTCCAGCGACAAGCCCAGCCCTGCCACGCACACGCCGGCCAGGTTCACGATCACCGTGGAGTTGGCAGTCACCTCGAGCGGCACCTCGACCACCTTGGCGAGGAGGTCATCGACGACGAACGCCTGGAAGCGGTACTCGCCTCCTGCCAGTCCGGTGGTGTCCCACACGGTGTCGAAGTCGGATTGGTTGGAGGCGCTTAGGGGAATGGTGCGGAAGAGGGTGGGCTCGTCGGACCCCTGTGACATGTAGATCAGGACCTTGCCGACGTTGTAATGCCCCAAGTAGGTGAGGTGGTCGGCGTCGAGCGCCACGTGCAAGTGCACTTGGTCGCCTGGCACGGCGTTGGTAGCGGACGCCGTGAAGGTCCCTGACGGCGACTTCGAGATCGGGTAGGTCTCCTGGAACTGCGCCACCTGCGCGGAGACCCCGATGCCGAGCCACGACAGGAGCTTGTCTAGGTCAGCGCCTATCCCTACGCTGGCGACTAATGACAGGTCGTAGGCAGAAGCGTAGGCGCTGCTGTCTGCCTGCGCCTCTGCGCTCGCCAGATCGAAGCTCTGCTGCGCGCCGAGTTGCGCTTGCACCAGCTCGATGTCCGCTAGCCCAGCGATCTGTAACTCGACGCCGGAAGCCAAGCCCACGAAACCGCTGGCCCCGACCCTGAAGCCGGCTGGCGTCACGAGGTCGAAAGTCAGGTCGGGTGAGCCCGGCTTCGGCGTGACGTCGTGGAGCAGCGTCAGGCCGCCCGCCTCGTCATAAGTGAAGCCGGCTTTGAGGTCGAGGCCGGAGCTGGCTTCGAGGTTGACGCTGAGCGCCGCCGCCGTGATCGAACCGGTCACGCTCGCCGCCACCCCTACGGGCACCACCGGCCGCGCGACGAGCGCCGCCACGCCCGCGATAGGGATAGGGATGCGGAAGAAGACCTTCTTGCACGTGTACGTGCCGGAGTAGCCGGCCTTGACGTTCAGGCCGCCAGAGACCTTCTGGGTGAGGTTACCGTCCACGTAGAGTTCGGTCGGTCGCGGGTCGGTCACGCCATCCTGCAGGTGCAGGTGATAGCGCAGCCCGTTCTCGAGGGTGGTGTTGAGGCCCGAGATCGACACGTACGTCGCCCGGCCCTCGCACTCGATGCCTAGCGCGGCCGGCTGGAGGGTGTTGGCGGGGCCGAATGTCGTCGTGCCCCCGCTGTGGCTGCGCACGACCAACTGGCCGGCAACGTCTTCTGCGGGCACGACGGGTGCGGCGGCTAGGTCGATGTCGGCGTTTATCGAGAGCCGTTCGAAGAGGTCTTGTGGAGGTAGCGGGGCGTAGATGATCTCGACGCCGCCGGCGGTGGGCGTTGCCGACACGACCCTGCCGCCGATGCTCACCGCCTGGGAGCCGATGATGAGCGTGCCCGGCTCGAGGTTCGCCGCTCCTGACACAACCACGCGTTGCTGGATGGGGTTCGCGGTGCCCTCCACCGGCGTTGGCGGCCCCTGCACCTGGTCGTCTGCGAGGAGCACGGCCCCGGTAGCGGGCTGCGCCACGATGACGAGCGCCGGGAAGGAGGCGACGCCACCCGCAGAGGCCGTGATGGTGGCGCTGCCGAGCTCGGCGTGCGTGGTCAGCTTGCCGTCCTGGTCAACCTCGACCACGCTAGGGTCGGAGGAACTCCACGTGACGCTCTCGTCGCGTGGCGCCCCGGTGGAGTCCGTGACCGTAGCGACCAGGACCGCGGACTCGCCTGCCTCAGTGAAGAGCAGCGCCCCCGGCGCGATGACCACGCTGGCGGCCCGCTGCGGTGGCACGGCGCCGCCGCCTCCGCAACCGGATAGCAGGACCGACGCGATTACGAGCACCGTACTGCCGAGCCTCACGCATGCCTGCACCCTCGTCATCTGCCTGCCTCCTGGGCCCCGCCCCTTGGACGTTGCGTCTGGCGTGTTTAGGAAAAACAGGGCATTACAGCATGGCTGAGGAGAGTGCGCCGTGATGGGGGTTCAAGCAGATATGACAGGGCCACCGGTCTGCTGAGCCCCAACCTGGGCAGGTTCGCGGAGGCGCCACGCAACTTCAACGAACGCGAGATGCTGCGAGTCGCGCACTTCCTGCGCGTGCGCCTCCTGCGGCAAGAACACAGCAGCCAAAGCCGACTGCCCCTCGTGCGGTAAGAAGGTCCGACTGGAGCGAGCCCCTAAGGGCTTCGCCGGCGCCTGCGAGGATTGCGGCAGCCGCACGCAAGTAGACGTAGGCACGGGCCAAAGCTCTCCCTGATCACTCTCGGCACGAGCGGGACATGCAGCAGCTCGTCGGGCGTGGTACCCGCACAGGACAGGATGGCGGTACCGCCAGCCTGGAAGATCTCCGCCTCCTTCAGGTGGAGACGGTGGCAGGGCCGTCAGTCCCCCGAAGGGGCATGGACTGACCCTAGCGCAATACCCTGCATCGCCAAGCGACGCCTGGAGCTCTCACCCTGGCAACCTCCCTCAACCGCGCCCTGGCACTGGGCCCCTACCGCGTGAGCGCCACACTGATCGAATCTGACGGCAATCGCCTGGCGCCCGTACACGGGAAACGCGTCCTCGAGGTACGACCGTAAGTCGCGGACCGTGGCGTTCGATGACGTCGCGCAGGACCAATACGCCATCCGCAACTGCATCCGGTCGCGGACTCTCACGCCTTGCGCTTCAGGAAAACCACCCACCCGGAGGTAGCCGCGCAAGGCAGCGTCCAAGGCAGTTCGGTCGTCAACGCCCAGACGCAATACATCGTCGCCAGGTTCCTGACCAGCGTGGCGCAAAGCCTAGTGGAAACTGAACGAGTGTCTCCCGGCCGGGGCACGGCCTGAGCCTCGGCCGATGGTTTGCCTCCCCTGCTCGCGAACTGCAGGATTGCGCGGCGGTGCACTTCAGGTAGCCAGCCGAGATCCTCAGCCGCCATGCCAACCAGCCATTCGTCTTCCAACGACACGAGAAGATGCGTTCCGGCGGCAATCCCCGCTCTCAAGTGGTCCGACATCAGGCTATGAAGGAATGAGGACTTGCCTCGACGCCGGACGCATACTCTCCTCAGTCGTCGCCCTAGGTCGACACGGAATCGATGAACTAGGGACCGCTGACCGTGGGGCTGGGGCGCGGCGCAGGTCGTCGTGGAGGGCCTTTGAACTGCGCTGGGTTTGGTAAGGGCCTTCTCTCACGAGGCTCGTTTCTGCAGGTCCGGATTCATATTGCTTGCAGACTCGAACCTCGTGAGGCCAACTGTTCAACAGGGGCATGACAAGCGGTCGCTTGTTTACGTGCTCACCCGCCACTCAACTGGGCGTGGTTAAACTCCAGCATGCGGCCCTCCCCGCGTCTCCTAACCCGCAGCGCGCGTCGCGGTGCGCTCATCGCCGCCGCACTGCTCGCAGTGGCCTTATCGGCCTGCGCACCATCGCTCACGGTCGACGTGGGCGCCTCCGTCCGGGTGACCGCCACCCCCACCAGCAGCGGACTGCTAACGGTGCACGTGCCAGCCAGCCGTAAAGGCGCCATCGAAGTGCAGGACGTGGACGGCCGCTACTTCAAGATCCCGCCCGGACACTTCCCGCCGCCCGGCACCTGCCGCATCTGGTACCCGCACCAGCCGCCCGGCCAGCAACCCCCTCCCGGCGCATGCCGCGAGCTTGAACGACGCGTGCCGGCGGGCGCTTACCTTGTGTACGGGTGAGCACGCGGACGGACTTGGTCAGAGGGCGTTAAGAAACACCTAGTTCGCTCGGTGGCTGCTGGGGCAGGGGATCGCCTAAAGATCCCGGTGGTCCAAATCGGTCATCGCAACAGTGGCAGAGTAAACCTCTGCGAGTGATTTCCAGTCGAGGGTGCTCCAGGGTCGGCGGTTGATGTTCTCGTTACTGCCGCGCTGCCAGGGGCTGTGCGGATCGCAGAAGTAGACCTGCACGCCGGTATCGACCGTGAAGGCAACGTGCTGGCTCATCTCCTTGCCCTCGTCCGCGTCAGCAACCTCCGTAACGTTTCGTGCAACTCAGTGATGCGCTCAGTAAGCGCGTCGCTCACTCGAGCCGCAGTGCGGCCATACAGGAGATGCAGCAGTATCGGGTAGCGCGTCTTGCGCTCCGCCAGCGTGTCAACGGCGGACTTCACCTTCCTTGCCGACCATTACTCAGTGTCCGGGCACGGCGTGGTCGCCCACCTCGGCGGGACGCTCGCTAATCATCACCACGCTCCGTGGATGTGCCCTTGCGTGCTGTAGCGGCCCTGTCACCGCCAGCTGGCGCGGCCACTACGCAAACAAGTGCTCAGCTCCATGCGGAACCCTTGCACGAACAGCGCCCGGTAGACGCACTCGTGGCTGATGCGGATACCTTCATCATCAGGGTACGCCCCCTCAATGTGCATGCTGATCTGCTGCGGCGACCACAGGTCGGTGAGGAGCCGCTCGGCCTCGCTCCGCAGGGGAGCGTTATCAGCAATCTTCGGTACTCGCGGCCGTGCCACGCGCCATACAGCGCGCACATCAGCGTGCCTGGGGAGAGGCAAAAGGGCGACCTCACCGGCCCACACCTAGCTCGCGCCCTCTGCGCCCCGGACCGGCGGAAGAGGAAGTTCAGCGAGCAATCGAACTCCTCGGCGACCTCCACGAAGGTCCGTCCCTCAAGAAGCCGCTAGTAAGTCAAGAGCCTATCTGGACCCGAGAAGCCGTGCCCCTACCAACTTCGGCCCAGTCCACTCATGACGTCTACTAAGCACCGCCAACCCTACTACAACAATAGCACTGACGGATCCGAGGCCAACACTGCCTACTTAAGGCCCACTCGCTAACGGAGTATCCGCACTCAAACGTGCGAGAGACATCCATAATGGCCAATTGTCTAACTGTCGACCGTGGCCTGCGCCTATGCTGACCGAGTCAGGTTCAAATCAAGAAGGAGCCCCCGTCTCTCTCTTTACTCCAATGACCACTCCCAGCCATACGCTGCACCTACTGAGCGATTTAGGGCATCGTGCGGCACTAAAAGTGGCATGGAGCGAGCGGTGAGTCCATTGACACCTCGACTATTCGGCCGAAGGCCTGGACGATCTTCACGCGACCAATGCCATCAGCGCTCGTCAAGGCCGAGCAGCACGTACTCGACACCGTTCCACGTCGCCGTGCGAAGGCACACTGTGCATCAAGAATACCCAGCGTATCCGCAGCCAGAAGATGCTTACGCGAAGCGATTGTGCATTTACGGCTCTTCGAAGTGCGCTCCTTACCCAGTAACAGAAGCGCATCCCACACACAATCGCCATCAACGACCACCCTCAAGTGTCCACTCACATTCGAACGCCATCATGGCCATGACCGACTTAAGCGTTGCCACGAATACGGCCCTGGACGCAGTGACGCTCACCGACATCCAGGGCTTCTACAAGTTGCTTGACTTCCCCCGACAAGCGCTATTAAAACGCTTCCGTCTCGGTTACACGACCTGTGCGGTTGACTGATCCCCAAATATGAACGCGTAGTCTCCGGCAAACACGCGGCCGAACACCCCGCGGATCATGATAAGGATGGTCTCGTGGTACGGGGCCCGGTACTCTTCAAGCAGCTCGTAGGTGTTGGCATCGCGCACGGAGCCGACCAACGTGCCCTTTGGAACCACTGCGGCTACCTTGTCGAACCCGACAGCTGGGATGAAGATGCCGCCTTGCAGGTGTCTGACGAGCTTGCGGTCGCCTATTACTCTCTGACGAGGATTGGGTGTTGGGGCACCGTCCAGCATCCCGAGGGTGCGCATGACGTTTTGCACGCCCGCGACGGAGCGCTGCAGTACTCCGACGTCGCTGCTCGTGACCGAGCCCCCTAGCATGGTGACCACGGCTGCGATTCCCATGGACTCAGCCAGCTCCGAAATGGAACTCACGCCGCTTGGGTCGGTCCGCGTAATAGATAGGAAGTCAGAGCCCAACGCCTTCGACAATTCGAGGATGCGCGGCGAGACTGGCCCACCGCTCTGTTTTACGAGAGTGTAGTCAATAGCGCTCTCGAGCCCCCCGCTATGAAAGTCTACGAGGGCGTCGAGGTGTGGAAGGAAGTGGGTGGCGATGGCGTGCGCGATCTGCGAGACGAGCGAGCCTGTGGGGGAGCCTGGGAAGACGATGTTGAGGTTCACGGCGTCGGTTGTCATGCCAATGCCGGTCAGGCGCGTGAACGTCTCGAACGCCACCGGGTTGCAGACTGGCATGCCAAGTACGGCGCCCTTAAGCTTGGTGGCGTCTAGGTGCTCAATGACCTCGTGGATGGTCTGAATTGCGAAGGCTTCGTCGCCGTGGGAGCCGGACTCCAACCCTAGAACGGGCCCGTCTTGCAGGCCTACAACTGCGCGGACGACGAGCTCCAACGTGTCGCCCCGCGGCATGCGTGCTACCGGGATGCGCACGAACTTGCTCTCGCCAGGGTGGACGGTCGTACCTGCAATGGTTATTGGCTTCACTCGCTTCACTCCTTCGGTGCAGTTGTCTTGTGGTTCCCTACGTCTTCAGCCGAGGATCGAGCCTGTCACGCAAGCCGTCCCCAATGAGGTTTATCGCAAGCACGGTTAGCATGATGGCGAGGCCGGGCAGAGTAGCTGGCCACCATGCAATGAGCAGATACGTACGGCCATCGGCCAGGCTCGCGCCCCACGACGGGGTTGCGGTTCCAACACCTAGGCCGAGAAACGAAAGCGTGGCCTCCGCGACGATTGCCGTGGCAACGCGAGACGACGCGATGACGATGATCGATGAAAAGATGTTAGGGAGAACGTGACGCAGCATCACTCGCCAGGAACCGGCCGCTAGGGCCTGAGACGCCTCGACGAACTCGCGCTCTTTGAGGCTCAGCACCTTGGCCCTGGCCACGCGCGCGTACGGCACCCAACTCGTGAAGCCAAGGACGAGGATGACGTTGATGAGGCCAGGGCCCGTCAGCGCCATGACTACTAACGCGAGCACGAGGAACGGGAACGCCAGGAACACGTCTACGATGCGCATAACGATGGCGTCGAACAACCCGCCAACGTAGCCGGACACCAGCCCGACTAGCGTGCCGAGAGTGCCGCCGATGGCGACGACCGTGAGGCCGACTATCAGCGAGACTCGGGCGCCGTAGATGAGCCGCGATAGGATGTCCCGGCCGAGTCCGTCGGTGCCAAGCAGGAAGCGAGGGTCTCCGCCCAGCCAGGAAGGGGGCTTCAGGCGCATGATCAGGGCCTGGATGGCTGGGTCCTGGGGAGCGATCCACTGGGCGAATAGTGCGCAGACGAGCGGTGCGATGAAAAGGATGCTCCCGATGGTCAGCATCTTGTTCCGGCCGAAGTTGCGAAAAGCCCGCAAGAGAGATGGCGACCTAGTCATAGCGAATTCTCGGGTCGAGGAAGCCGTAGATGATGTCAACGAGTAGATTGATGGCCACGAAGAAGACGGCGAACAGCACTACCGCTGCCTGTACGACGGGGTAGTCCCGGTTTGATATCGACTGGATCATAAGGCGCCCGACCCCGGGCCAGGCGAACACCGTCTCCACGACAATGGACCCCCCAAGCAGTGCGCCGAACTGTAGCCCCAGGACGGTGACCGTCGGGATGAGGGCGTTCTTCAGCGTGTGGCGCCATACGACGGCGCGGGGGCTAGCGCCTTTGGCCCTGGCTGTGCGCACGAAGTCCTGTGTGAGCGCCTCTAACACGTCAGTCCTGATGAGACGCTGGACGATGGCGACCATGCTTGCGCCCAGCGTCAGTGCGGGCATGAGGATGTTCATGAACCCCCCACGCCCAGATATCGGGAGCCACTTCAGCTGCACGCCGAAAATCAGGATCAGCATGAGCCCGAGCCAGAAGTTGGGCATTGACATGCCAATCAGGGAAACCGCGCTTATGCCGATGTCAACCACGGAGTTGCGCCTCAGCGCCGCCGCAATACCAAGTGGCACGCCCGTCGCAATCGCGAAACCGAGCGCCACCAAAGAGAGTTCGAGCGTGGGCCCCAGACGCGAGACGACGTTCGCCATGGCGTCTTGCCCACCGTAGTAGGAGACTCCGAAGTCGCCGCGCAGGGCGTTCGTCAGGAAGAGCCAAAGTTGCACCGGGAGGGGCTCATCGACCCCGATGGAGCGTCTGATCTCGCGTAGTTGCTCGGGTGTGATGGCCGTGTCGGGTGGGATGAGCATAACGGCCGGATCGCCGAGAAACCGGAGCAACAAGAAGACAGTGACCAGGACACCGAACAGGGTCGGTATGGCCAGACCAATGCGGCGGAGCGCGTACGTCAGCATCGGATGCGGGTCACGTCGGGCTCCTCTGGCGCCCGCGAGGGGTGCGGGCGCCAGAAGAGAGAGCCAACGCTAGTCGGCGAGCGACGCCTCGTAGAAGTAGAGGCGCTCGTCGATGCGAGGAGCCCACGTCACGCGGTTGGCAATGCCATAGATGGCGTCGGTGTAGTACATGAAGATGTGGGTCGCCTGTTCCTTGACCCGCTCCTGAAGCTCGCGGTAGATGCGGGCCCGGTCTTCCTGATCGAGGTTGAAGCGTGCGGCAACGACCATCTCGTCTGTAACTGGGTCCATGTTGAAGGTCCCCGTTCCCTTCGAGTGGAACATGCCGTAGAAGATGCCGTCGGGGTCGTTGTCCCAGGTCTTCCATTGCCAGCGGATCATCGGCGCAGCCGTACGCTCGCCGTACACCAGGGTCCGCATCACGCCGTACTCGTTGACGCGCAAGTTGACTGTGATGCCAACCTGGCCGAGGTAGGCCACGACGGCCTGGGCGACCTCGATGTTGTTGGTGCCGCCTACCGATGGCGTGATGTCGAAGTCGATCGAAAAGCCGTTGGCGTAGCCCGCCTCGGCGAGTAGTTCCTTGGCCTTCTCGGGGTCGTACGAGTACGGGTTTACGTCAGGGTTGAACCCGAGGACGAACGGGTGCACCACGGTCGCGTAGCGGTGAGCGTAGCCGGACAGCAGCGTGCTGATGATGGTGTCGAAGTCGATGGCGTAGTTCATGGCCTGGCGCACTCGGACGTCTTGCAGCGGGCTCTCCACGTCGGTACGGAGGATAATGACTTCGTTGATCGGGCTGACGCGGGTCACGACGCCAGCGTTCGGGCTGGACTTCACGAGATCTATGAACTCGGGCTGCAGGCCTGTAACGATGTCGACGCCGCCAGTGAGGAGTTCAGAGACGCGTGACGAGGATTCGGGGATGGCGCGGAAGACCAGCCTCTTCACCTCTGGCGCCCCAAGGTAGTAGTCCCCATTGGCCTCGAGTACCACGCGGTCGTCGGCAATCCACTCGACGAACTTGAACGGCCCGGTCCCGATTGGGTGGCGGTTGAAGTCGTCGCTCTTGGGGTTGCCTAGCATGCTCGGGGGCGCAATGAAGAAGTTCTTCATGCGGTTCGGGAGGAGTGGGTCGGGCGCAACGGTCGAAATCTCAAACTGGTACTCGCCCGTCTTGCGCCAGCCCTCGAACACGTCGAACGAGTAGCTGGCCCGGGGCTCGTTGGGATCGCTCATGCGCTCGAGGTTAGCGATGACTACGTCGGCGTTGAAGTCTTCCCCGTTGTGAAACTTCACGCCCTCCTGGAGGTTGAAGACCCAGGTCGTGTCTGAGATGGCCTCCCATGACGAGGCGAGTGACGGCGCCAGGTTGCCGTCCTTGTCGAGCCGTGTGATGCCGTCGAACATAGCCATGAGGACGTGAGCCGAGTTGCCGGGAGCGCGGTGCGGGTCGAGGTGGTCGCCGAGCGCCTCAACAGCAACGACTAGCTCTCCCGGGTTGGCGGCCAGGGAGCTCGGTGCCGCCAAGAGCAAGAGCGACGCGAGTACTGCCAGGATGCCTCTCTTCATACAGTCTTCCTCCTGCGTGCCAAAGTCAGACGCCGCCGACTGATGCGCTCCAGCGAGATCCGCGATCACCGAGCCGAGCCTGCCGTGTCCAGAAACTAGGTACACGACATTCAGCCAAGGCTTGCGTGAATCAGTTTGGGGCCTCCTAGTTCGGACTATAAAGGCGTGCTCTGCGTATTGTCAACGGTCGGCTGTCGACCGTGTACACTAATGAGATCAAGGCGCGAGGTCACACGTCCGCATGGGCGGTGACGTCGCGCACGCGCGTCCATTCGGAGGTTCGCAGCATGTCGAAGAGACCCGAAGCAGTGTCGTTTCTAGGGAAGCAACTCTTCACCTACTTGGCTCGTGCTGGTCTCGACACCACGGCGCTCGACGCCCAGGTGGCGGAGGCAGAGAAAGCGGTTGAGGTGAGCGATAGCCCGTCGGCTCGCGCCGCCTTGGTCGACGCTCTTCGTGGCGCTGGCAAGTACCGCATGGCGGTTGCCCGCGCCACCGTTGGCCTTGCCAAGTGGCCCGACGATGCCCTGCTTCTGACCGAACGCGGTCACACTTACGTGAACATGCGAGCCGTGACCGCTGCCCTCGCAGACCTGAGCAAGGCCGTGCGGCTGGCGCCCCACTCCTTCGATGCCTGGTACCACTACGCCCTCTCCCTCTGGTTTTCAACGAGCTTTGCGGAGGCCGCCGAGGCGTTCGACAAAGCTGCCGAGGTCACCAAGAGCGATTCGAGCCGGTTGGCGGCTCAGACATGGCAGTACACGGCGTTGCGCCGGAGCGGCAATGAGCCGCTCGCGAGGGCGTTGCTACCCACCATCAGGTGGGACGTTGACCTGGAAGGCAAGAACTTGAATTACCAGCTCCGCGCTCGCTTCTATCAGGGTGGCCTGACCGAACAGGACTTGGTCAACTCGCAGGCGCCGGGTACGAAGTCGGAGGGTTCGCTCTCGTTCGGCCTGGGCATCTGGCACCTGGCGAACGGCAACGTTGAGACGGCGCGCCGCCACTTCGAGGTCGGCGCAGCATCGGAATTCTGGCCAGCGTTCGGCGTTGCAGCTTGCGAGCTTGAACTTGCCATCCTCGACGGGCTTGAGCTGCCAGAGCCAGAGACTACCGGTGTTCTCGGCGATCCCCTCTACGCGCTTGTGTCGCATGGTGAGCAAGCCGCCGAGCTCTCGACCAAGGTGGCGACCGCGCTCGCTGCGCACAAGGCGGACCCAGACGACGTGGACAAGATTCGCGTTTATGCCAAGGCGCTCGCAAGCGGCTTGGCCCGTTATCGCGCCGCTAACGCCGTCCTGGAGGCGGCTCTGGAGCGCTTCCCCGACCACCCGCTCCTGCTCTGCGACAGAGGGCACTACTTCGTCAATATGCGTCAGTTCGATCTAGCGAAGGCCGACTTGGAGCGGGCTAAGGTGCTGGCCCCAGAATCCAGCGACGTGTGGTACCACCTTGCGTTGTCTCACTGGATGCTGGGCGAGTTCGCCGACGCCCTATCTGCCTTTCAACGCGCGCTCGCGCTGGCGGACAACGAGTCTCACACCGTGGCGTACACGGATTGGGTCTACCTCGCACTGCGTCGGGTCGGCAAGCACGCCGAAGCCCAGGCAGCGATAGAGCCCATCCACAAGGACATGGCCACGACCATGAACAACCATCTGTACTTGAAGCGGCTCCTCTTCTACAAGGGTGAGTGGACAGAGGCCCAGCTGGTCGAGGTGTTCGAGCAGGGCGGCCTGGCGTTCGCCGCCTACTACGGCCTGGCATGCTGGCACCTGTACGAGGGGAACGCCAGCCGGGCGCGCGAGTACTTCTTCAAAGTCGTGGACAATGGCACCGCCTGGGGCGGGTTCGCGCATGTGGCGTCCGAAACGGAACTCGCGAGGGGCCTGCTGTGAGCCGCCTGGAGGAGCGCCTGACTGCCATGGGTATCACTGTTCCTGAGCGGGTGTGGAACAAGGGTAAGAACGTCGCCGTCAACCATGTCGGTGACCTCCTCTACGTGGGTGGGCACGGCCCCACGGACTCAGACGGCGTGATGCGGCTGAAGGGCAAACTCGGGCGGGACCTGTCGGTCGAGCAGGGGTACCAGGCGGCGCGGAACTGCGCGGTGGTGGCGTTTGGTAACCTGAAGTCGTACTTAGGTGACCTCGATCGCATCGTGCGCGTAGTGAGAGTGCTTGGCTTCGTTAACGCCACCGAGGAGTTCCAGCAGCACGGCGCCGTGATTGATGGCTTCTCGGATGTGTGGATCGATTTGTTGGGGGAGCAGGGGCGCCATGCTCGCAGCTCCATCGGTGTCAGTTCGTTGGCGGGCGGCATTTCGGTTGAGATCGAGTGCACCTTGCAGGTCCGCTGACCTGAGGAGACGGGGAGAGGTTCCAAATGCTGCCGAGCGAGGTACTGACAACGACCGGAATCAAGCGCTACACACTCACGGAGCAGATCGTTGAGTGGCTCTCTGCGCGCATCATCACCGGCGAGTACCCGCCAAACACGCCGTTGACCGAGGTCGATTTGGCCGAGACGTTGGGTTGCAGCCGCTCTCCGCTGCGTGAGGCCTTACGCGTCTTGGCGCAAGAGGGGCTGGTGGAACTAGTGCCCGGCAAGGGGGCGACGGTGAGTGCTTTTGAGCCGCGCCTGGCGGCGGAGCTCTACGACACACGGGCGCTGCTGGAGTCCGCGGCCGCGCGTTTGGCCGTGCCTGTCATTACGTTGGAGAAGATCGCTGGGTTGCGCAGTGTCCTGGCTGACCTAAGCGCTGCGGCGGCAAAGGGGGACGTCGCCAGCTATCATGACATCAACTGGCTGTTCCACACGGAGTTGTATAACCTCTGCCCGAACTCGACCATCGTCGACCTGGTGCGCCTAATCTGGCGCCGCACACTGCGCTACGGGTACTTGCTACGAAGCGACTCGCTGCGCCTGGCGGCGTCGGTGGCACGTAAGACTGCGTTGATGGCGGCTATCGAGGCTCGGGATGCTGGGGCGGCGGCCGAGTTGGTGGCGGCTATCGTCGTTAGTGGGAAGGGTGACGTGCTGGAGGCGCTTACTGAGGGTGCGGTGGATCCGTACGGGTATTGGGCGCGGAAGCGGGCCATGCCTTCTTGAGTGTTGGTTTGATGGGCTACTGAGGCGGGCCGCCCACGTGGGCGGCCCGCTGTCTTGTTACGAGGGTCGCGTGGAGTCAGGCGTTGACTATGACCTCGGCGGAGGAGAAGTCGCCGAGGATGTAGGCGTAGTCACCGGGGTTCACGCGGGAGAGTAGGCCGCGCATCATGATCATGATTGTTTCGTCGTAGGGGGCGGTGAAGACGTCAAGTTCTTCGAACGTTTGGGCGTTGAAGACGCGGGCGAGGACGGTGCCGCCTTTGACGGCTTTGCCGAGGCGGTCCATGTGGACTTCGGGCTGGAACATGCCACCGTTGGTTGGGCGTACGAGTACGCGGCGGCGCATTAGGTATTGCTTCTTGGGTAGGACCTTTTGGCCTTGCCACATGCCGAGTTCGATCATGACGTTGAAGACGCCTTGGACGCATTTCTCGAGGTAGGTGGGGTCGTTGGCGGAGACGGAGCCGCCGACTTCGACGACGACTGATGGTTTGCCTCGTTCGATGGCGAGGTCGGTGAGGGTGCCGGAGTGCACGGCTTTGGCGTGTTCGAAGAGGATCTCGGTGCCGTAGACGCGGGAGAGGTGGCGGGATTGTTCGTGCGTGTCGTTGCCACCGGCGTGCGTGAGTACGTAGTCGATTCCGCTTTCGACGCCGCCGCAGTGGAAGTCGAGTAGGTAGTCGATGTTGGCGACGAACCTGCTGGAGATGGTGTGGGCCATCTGTTGGGTTAGCCAGCCGCCGGCGTCGCCGGGGAACACGCGGTTCATGTTGTTCATGTCGGTGTTCATGCCTTGGCCAGTGGTGCGGGTGAAGGATTCGAACGCGATGGGATTGCCGAGGGGCATGGCGAGGATCTTGCCTTTGAGTTTTGTGGGGTCGACGCGCTTGAGGACCTCGCGGATGACGAGGACGGCGTAGGCCTCGTCACCGTGGGAGGTGGAGAAGAGTCCGAGAGTTGGGCCTGCGGTGGTGCCTTCGAGGGTGTGGAGTGCGATGCTGAGTTTCTCGCCCGAGGATCTGGTGGTGACGGGTAGCCATTCGAACGTGGCTTTGGGCATCAGTTGTTTCCCTTCTTGGCTTCCGCGATGCGCAGGTACTCGATAAAGGTGGCGCACACCGACTTGATGTTGTCCTTCAGGCCCTCCACCACGGCGTACTCGTTCGGCGCGTGGATGAGGCCGCCATGACCGAGCCCGTAGGCGATGAAGGGAATCTTGAAGTACTCGTTCGTGAACAGGTAAGCGGGCCCGGAGCCTGGGTAGATGGGCCATATCTCGCCGTTCGTGTGACCGGCCTTGTCCATCGCGCTCACAGCGGCCTGGGCGAGGTCGGAGTCTGGGTCGGACTTCGAGAAGGGGGTAACCTCGCTGAAGGTCACAGTCACTTCTGGGAAGCCGTGCTCGGCCAGGTGGTCGAGGACGCTACTTATGATCTTGTCGCCGTTCATGTTCGGCACCATGCGAACGTCGATCTTCACCCGCACGCGGTACGGCACGATGGTCTTCTGGCC
>CALCHY010000008.1 GCA_937907415.1 uncultured Trueperaceae bacterium | reverse complement strand
TCTGTGAGAACCAAGGCCACGGTCAGGGGAAACAAGCGCGTGACGCTGCGCGAGGTGGCCGAGCAGGCTGGCGTGTCGCTAGGCATGGCCAGCCGCGTGCTGTCCAACTACGGCTCGTTCAGCTCCAAGACCCAAGCGGCCGTGCTCGAGGCCGCGCGGAAACTTGACTACCGGCCGAACGCGTTGGCGCGCTCGCTCCGGTCGGGCCGCACGAAGGCCGTAGGCGTCGTGGTCTCCAACATCCTCAGCTACCACTGGACTACCTTCATCCGTGGCATAGAGGCCGCTGCGCAGGAACGCGGTTATCAAGTGATTCTCGGCACGACAGCCGACGATCCCGCCGTCGAGCGCGACTACCTAATGGCGCTACAGGAACGCAACGTCGACGGGATAATCCTCTCGCCAGCCCCTGAGAACGAGGCGTTCGTCGCAGGCCTCATCGACGGCGGCGCGAAGTTGGTGCTCGTCGAGTGCGCGAATGACGAACTCAAGGCGCCGCGCATCAACATCGACGACAGGCTGGCGGCGGAGCGCGCTACCAACTACCTGTTGTCACTCGGGCACCGCCGCATTGGCATCGTGGCAGGCAACCAGTCGCTTACCTCGGCGCAACGTCGCTTGGCCGGTTATCGCGACGCCCTCGAGGCAGCTGGCATCACACCGAGCGACGAGCTGCTTGGCCGCGGGCAGTACCGCTACGAACCCGCTTACCGTGCCGTCGAGACGTTCCTTGCCATGCGCGAGCCGCCAACCGCCCTCCTGGTCTGTAACGAGCTCATGACTGGCGCCGCGCTGCAATGCCTCAAGGACAGGGGGGTGGCCGTGCCGGACAGCATGTCGATCGTCGCTTTCGACGATCCGGCGTGGACGTCGTTCATGCGGCCAGCCATCACCACCGTCAGGACACCGAGGGTGGAGATGGCCCGGCTGGCGCTGAACACGATGCTCGCGCTCCTGAACGACCCAACCGACCCGGCCGCCGCGCCCATCGAGAGCATCGTCACGACGGAGTTCGTCGTGCGGGAGAGCTGCCGCGCGCTAAGCAACTGAACGCGTCGGTTAGCTCCCGGGCTCCCACAGTCGCTCATGTGACGGCGTTGACCCAGCCGCGGCAGCCATGTACGCCTCCATCTCGTCTAGGTCGTATGGCGCGTCGCTCGTCAGGTTCTCTATGCCGTTCCCCGTGATCACCACGGTGTCTTCGACGCGCAAGTACTTGCGCTCCTCCGGAAGTATCAGCTGCGGATCGACGGAGATGACCATGCCTGGCTGAAGGACGTGGCCGCGGTAGTGGCCAACGTCGTGCACGGCCATGCCAACGGGGTGGGAGAGGTGAACCGGGAACTCGAGCGCGCGGCGTGCCGCCAGGTCGTAGATGGGCTTCTCCCACGCCGTGTTGTCGACCACGACGCGCATCCGCTTGGCGGCTTCCTCCTGCACCCATTCGGCGGTCAGGCCCGGGCCTAATAGCTCGAGTAGCACTAGGTGATAGCGAACCATGAAGTCGTAGAGCTGCCGCTGCGTGGAGGTGTAGCGCCCGTTCACCGGCCACATGCGCGTGATGTCCGAGGCGTAGTAGTGGTAGTCGGGTCCGCAGTCGAAGAGGACGAGATCGCCGCCTTTCAACAGCGCATCGTTGGCGTTGTAGTGGCCGTACCAGGCGTTGTCGCCGCTTGCGGATATCGCGCGATACGACACGTCGAGCGCACCGTGGTCTAGGTACACGTAGCGTGACGCCGCCTCGATCTGGTACTCGGTTGCTCCAGGCCGCGTAACGCGCATGGCCGCGAGCAGCCCGTGGGCGCTGAGTCGCCCCGCTCGGCTCAATAGCTCGATCTCGGCGGCCGACTTCAAGAGGCGCATGTCGTTCAGCGTGGGCCCGAGGTCGCTGACCTTACTCGCTGGTAGGCGTTCGCGCAGAAGTTTGATGAAGGTGCGGTTCCTGTCGAGCCGGCCGTCCCATGGGTCCGCAATGCGTTCTTCGAACCCGCGCCTTAGCGTGTCCCACGACTGCACCGCCCCCTCTCCACGCCGCATGGGTGTGAAGATGTGCGGCGCCCGCTCGAGGAACCCGGTCAGCTCATCTAGGCCGTGGACCTCGTCGACGCCGACCGTGCGCTTCACGTGCTCAGGGTCGCCTGCGCTGAGTTGCTTTCCCTCCGCCTTCAGGCGGTGTTCGGGCTGGTGCGGCAGGAAGAGGTGCGACACCCCGCCTTCGCGGCCGTCGATGACGAGGTAAGCGTGAGGCGCGTCAACCGGGCAGAGGTAGTGCAGGTCGTTGTACTGCCGGAAGCGCACGTGCGCGGACGGCTTGGGGGCGCCCTGGATGACCGCCACCGGATCTGGCACCTGGGTTCTAAGGGTGTCAACGAGCCGTTGGCGTCTAGTTGCGTACTCGGCGAGCGTGATCATCAGGTTCTCCTCTTGGCTGGCTGCGTGCCGGTTGACCTTGCTGGAGGCAGGCGGTAGAAGCGAGCGGCGTTCGCGCCGAGCACGCCTGCTTGTTCAGAGGCGCTCAGCGAAGTGATGGCGGCTGCAACGATGTCATTAACCGTGCCGTAACTGGCGGCGCACAGGCACACGGGCCAGTCGGAGCCGAACATGACGCGTTCGGGCCCGAACGCCCCTAGGACCGTCTCGAAGTACGGCGTGAACTGAGCCGGGCGTGAGTCGCTCCAGTCTGCCTCGGTCACGAACCCAGATAGCTTGCAACTCACGTTCGCGCGTTCGGCCAGCGCCCGCAGGTCACGCGCCCACGGCTCGTGTTGGCCGGTCGCAACCCTCGGTTTGGCGAGGTGGTCCACCACGAAGCGCTGTTCCGGTAACAAGTCCGCCAGAGTCAGCGCGGCTTGCAGGTGTTGCGGCTTGAGGAGCAGATCGTAGGCGAGGCCGGCGCGCCCGACGGCCCTCACGCCGTTAACGTGCGACGAGGACGTGGCGTAGTCGACGTCCGGCATGTCGTGGATGAGCTCGCGGGCGCCAACTAGGAGCGGGTTCTCGGCAAGGCGTTCCAGGTCCGCCTCCAGCGACCGCGACTCGAAGTCGAACCACCCGACGACGCCGCGGATGAACGGTTCTCCTGCGGCCAACTCGAGCAGCCACTCCGTCTCCTTGAGGAGGCGGCGGGCCTGCACGGCCACGGTGCCGCTGACGCCTGCACGCGCAAGGTCGGGAGCCAAGTCTGCAGGCAGGTAGTCGCGCTTGAGAACGCCTTGCGCTTCGGTCATCCAGGTGTGCTCGGTTGGGTCGAAGCGCCAGAAGTGCTGGTGTGAGTCGATGACGTCGACCGGAACTAGCGTCTCGTCCTGGCTCTTCACGAGAAGTCCTCGTGCGCCGGGCTGCTGCCGTACGGCCACTGCATGTTCATGATGGGTTCGAGGATGCGCTGCACGTCGGCCACGAGCTCAAGGTCTGGGTCCTCCTCGAGCCACGCCAGGTTGGTGCGTAAGGTCGCCGGGTCAGCGCAGCTGAAGAGCGTTAGCGGTAGCCGCGGTTCCGAACTCGAGAACTGCAGCGCTAGCCGCGAAAGCGAACTACCGCGACTGGCCGCCAAGGCCGCCGCGCGCTTCAAGAGGGCGCGGGCGCTGGCCGGGACGGGGTGCCAAGGGGCCGGTTCCGCGCCGGTTAGTAGTCCACTAGCGAACGGCGCGGCGTTGATGGGCGCCACGCCCCGCTCCTCCAAGAGTGGCAGCAGTTCGTACGCGCGCACGTCGCACAGCGTGTGGTGGTTGTGGAGGAGTACTACGTCGAGGCTGACCTGCGTGAGGACCCGCTTCCACAGCGGCATGAAGTAGATGCCAGCCCCAACAGCGCGTATCACGCCCTCACGTTTCAAGGCCAGCAGCGTGGGGAAGCCTTCCGCCAGCGCCTGCTCGACGTGCCGCCCGCCCTCGTAGTCGAAGTCGTGCAGGTGGACTACGTCGAGATAGTTCGTGCCAAGCCTCTCCAGACTGGCGTCGACCGAACTGCGGATGGCGGTTTCGGAGTAGTCGAAGAGGTCTTCGCCGGTCGGGAGCGTGTTCTTCCCGGCCTTGGTCGACAAGGCGTAGCTGGAGCGCGGCGCGCCCTGCAGCGCCCGGCCGAGTAGCGTCTCCGAGCGGGTTGCGCCGTAGGCCGGAGCGGTATCGAAGAGGGTGATGCCAGCTTCGAGCGCCGCCTGCACCGTAGCGATGGCGCTGCTCTCCTCAACATGCCCGAACACGCCACCGAGTGCGGATCCACCCAAGCCAACGGCGCTGACCAGCGGGCCCGTAACGCCGAGCGGCGTCGACTTCACGCGACTTGCACCATGGCCTTGACTAGTCCCCATCGCCCGGCTGCCCAGTCATGGAACTCGGCGACGGCGCCGGGGATGTCGGCGCGAACGTTGATCCACTCGCGCGGGTCGTTGGAGCTGGTCCGCAGGCGCGCAAGCACGCGGACGAAGTCGGCGTGGGTCGCGTTGCGGCTCGCCAAGACGCTCAGCTCTTTGCGGTGAATGACTTGGTTCTCGAAGGTGAGCGTCCCGGGCGTGTGACCAACGAGCATCACCTTGCCACCGGCTGCTGCTAGCAGGGGTGCGTTCTGCATCGATGCCACATTGCCCGTTGCGTCGAAGACCGCCGATGGTAGTTCGCCGCCCAACGCGTCGCGCAGCTCGTCTGCCAGGTCGGGACCAGCCGCGTAGCCCATGGCCATGCCAGTGCGCGCGAGGAACTCGCGCCGATCAGGTGAGACGTCGACCCCAACCACGCGCGTGCTCTCCTGTGCTGCCGCCGCGATGATGCCCAGACCGATCGGGCCCAACCCGATGACGGCGATCGGCTCGTCGCCTCGCAGTTGCGCGCGCGCCACCGCGTGCGTGCCGATCGCGAGCATTTCGGTGAGCGCCAACTGGTCGTCGTCTAGGTCGTCGGCGGCGATCAGCAGGCGAGTGGGCAGCACGAACCGTTCGCGTAGGCCACCATCGACGTGCACGCCGAGTACTTGCAGGTTCTCGCAGGCGTTCGTTAGCCCTCTGGCGCAGGCCATGCAGATGCCGCAGTTGACGTAGGGCATGACGGT
>CALCHY010000007.1 GCA_937907415.1 uncultured Trueperaceae bacterium | reverse complement strand
CCACCGGCTCACAGGCGCGACTCGCCGGGTCGAGCTCCTCCAGCAACGTCCACAGACGCCGCGGTGCCGCCGGCGACACCTCCACGACCGTGCCCCGCCTCGTCGTCGCACCGTCCGCGAGCAACCAACCCGACCGAACCAGCGCACTCGCCGCGCCGCCAAGCGTGTAGGGCGGCACCGCTGGCCACTCCCGAGCGACCTCAGACATGGACGCCACGCCCTGCTGGGCCACGAAGCGCACCACGCCGAGGCGCTCCGCCGTCGAGATCCCCATCAGGAACCCGGAGACGTCAGTCACGAGAGGCTCCAGCGCGCGGCTTGGCTCGAGCCTCGAGGTCAACAACAGTCAGGCCAGCAATCGCATCGTCGTGCTCGATTGGGACTACGAGCGCCAGCCGCTTCACCTGGCCCCACTTGCCTGGATGGATGCTTGTTTGGATTCGGAGCTCGACGACTTCGACCATCTGCGTCGCGCCCATACCGTTGCCTGGCCGCATCTCGACGAGCTCGAACACGGCTCCGTCGACGAGCCACGCCGCGTCATAGGCCAGGCTGACTACAGGTGTGGACGGCCAACTGCCGTCGTGTCCACGAATGTAGACAAACGAGCCAGCGTCTTTCGTAACCGGAACGCGCACTTCACGCCCCAGTTCGTCGGTCTGGGTGGCGAAGCGGCGGCTGTTGCTGCCGACGCCGCTTGGACGTTTCCGGCCGCTCACGAACGCCTCGCGAGCTCGGAGGCGGCCGTCTCAACCGGCACGACACCAGTGGCGATGCGCCGGACGTGGTCTGCTCCGAATGCATGCCGAGGGACCTCGGTGTCGCGCTCTTCGGCGACGGCAGTCCGGTAGTCGTCGAGCACGCGGAAGAGTGCAGAGATGGTCCGCATCACCCCGTGGCTCAACTTGTGAATCTCTTCGAGCGCCTCGAGGGACCAGCCCTCGTTCTGCCACAGCTCGACGAATTCGGACACGCTCATCGCGGTTACCTCAACGCGGACCGGGCACCTCGAGGAGATGTCGGGCCACCGCTCAATGCGGGTTGCCAGGGACGGCGAGGCCGACAGAACAAACATGCTTCCGGTGTTGTCTGCCACGTACTTGAGCAGATCGAGTGAGTGGTAGTCGAGGCGCTGCGCCTCGTCGATCAGGAACACCCGTGGGTTCTCCAGCAGGTACTTAACCGCCGTTGACGTTTGCAGTCGCCACCCTTCACCGACGGTTAGGGGGAGTGGCTGCAGGATGTCCTTGAGAACCGACTTCGCGTTGTAACCGGCCCTGGCTTCCCAATACTCCGTGCCAGGCGTACCCCGCCAGTAGACGCGCAGCGCGGTCGTCTTGCCCGCGCCGTTGAGGCCCGAGACCAGCACGAGGTTGGCGCTGATTCGCCTGCCCAGTGCGATGCCCGCGACGATGTCGTTGAACGTCTGCGTTGGTCGGAACCCTACGGGAACGCCCGGTGCGGCCTCCATGCGAGACAGGTCCAGTTTGAGGCGACGCCGTTCTGCCTCACGGATGTACTCCCCAATGTCGACTTGCTTAGCCATCAGACTCTCCTTCTGCTCTCGTATTGCGGTTGTTGTGGAATCGGACGATGTCCATCGGATCGGCGTCTGGGCCGAACTTGGGACGCAAGATTGCTGCGATCGCATGGCCTAGTTCGTCGTCTGGCGCGGGTTCCTCTAACGCTGGTGGATTGACGACCTCGAGGTGAGCGCGGGGCCCTGTGGGAGCCTCGGGCGCGATGTGCGCCCGCAGCTCCTTGAGCAGCACCGTGGATATCCGGGTGTTGGGGTTCGCCAAATCCTTCTTCATTTCGCGTTGCCGGCGGATCTCCTCAGCCACGGCGGCGCGGCTAGCGATGCGGTGTTCGTGCGCCGCGATAGAGGACGCAATCTCAGGCGCCGGTCGGGCCTCACCGATAATCTGCGGCACGCCACGCCGGTCTAGCCACGCGACTAGGTGCCGGTCGGGTTCCAGGGCAAACTGGTCCGACAGGACCGTGACCCGCACGCCCGCGTAGGGGGCGAGGCTTCCGTCAGGGATGGACCAGAGACGGTTGTTGAGCCGGAATCGACCGGCTGCGTCAACAGTGCGCTCGGTGCGGTGCGCCAGGTGGAGCAGTAGTTCCTGCTCGTCCAGCTGCAGCATCGTCGACTCAGGTGCAGTAGTGAGGAATCGCTCTAAGCGGGTTTGCCCGCCTACCTTCCACTGGTGGTATTCGCCCACTAGCCAGGCGAGGATTCGGTCCTGGTACTCGTTAATCGTGTAGAGGCGGTTCTTCTCTCCAGGATCGCGCTTGTGCTTCAGCCATTCCCGTGTGTTGCGTTCAAGTCGCCGCAACTCCTTGGTGCTTCGGTTCGCGGCATTCGGACCGACGTAGCCGACTAAGGTCTTTTCGTAGCTGTGCAGCGAGCCGAAAAACCTCTCAATCGGTCCGCCAGTGTGCGAAGCGTACGGCTTGCGGTGGATCAACTTGGTGCCAACGCCAGCGGTGGCCCGACGGAATTGAGCGGAGATGTAGGTGCTTCCATTGTCGGCGCCAAGGCGCATCGCGTTGCCGCGAATCGGGTAGCTGGCAGCCCAAGGACCGCGCTTCGGGAGCATCGCTCGCATGAGCACGAGGTCGGTCTGCGCCTGGTCCTCTTCGCGCGAAAAGACGATGCCCGGGATGCAGCCGCTGTAGACGTCGATGATTGCATGCACGCGCGGACGAAAGATGGCGCCGGACTCAGGGTCGACGACCAAGATGTCGCACCTAGTCATATCAATCATCCACAGGTAGTTCGCGTGTGGCACAACAATTGAGCCGGAGTAAGTGCGCAGGAGCTCCTCGCGCGCATCGAGGTCGGAGAACATCAGTCGGTGCCGCGGATCCTCCTCGAGGGCCCGACGGATGCGACCAATCGTCGTGACTGAAATCTCTTGCAGGCGACCGCCGCGCTCGTAGCTCATCACGTCTGGGGCTAGTCGCAGTAGTGCACGGTGCACTGCCCGCGTTGACGACGCTTGCTCGTTCTCTAGGATTGCTGAGACTATGAGCGCGTAGGCAGCCTCGGGAATGCGTGGCCGGCCGAGATCGGACCGCTGCTCGAGTCCGGGTTCGGCCAGTTTCGCGAGGCGCCGATAGACGGTTCGCTGCGACACCCCGAACTTCTTGGCTGTGGTCGCGACGAGCTCGGCACGTCCGCCCTCGGGCCGCGCCAAGATCTGCTTGAGCGACGCCTCTAGCGCGACCGTCACGACGGCAGGGGCAGTCTGAAGGGACTCTGCATTGGGCCGCAGCGCGCCTGCCGCGCCGAGCTGGGACCGAATGGGTTCAGGCAGCGTCTGCACGTCCACGAGCAGTTGCCGAACCGTGTTTCCCGAGCTTGTTGGAACCTGCACATACTCTGTCCGCGCCTGGGCCTCGTCGACCCAACGACGCACAGTCCTCTCGCTGCGGCGAAGGATCTCCGCGATGTCGCGGACCGTCATGAGAATCGGCGCTTCAGCTTCGTGAAACATTTTTCCCATTCTCGGATACCAAGAAGAAGTCGACAGGGACTCGCAATGCCTTGCGCAATGACGCAGCAGCGGCATGACTAATCCGTGGGCCTCGCTGACCACTAATCAGCATGGACACGTAAGACGTCGACAGCCCAGTTTTGCGCGCTAGGTCCGACTGGGTCATGTTCCGCTCGCCGAGCACGACTCTCAGCCGTGCGCCGAGCGAGTTCAGAGACTCCCAATCTGCCGCTGCAGTGCGGGTTCGTCGGGGCGGCAATGTTTCCATATGTGAAAACTGTAGCTCACGACTGTGAACCCGTCAAGTATCGTGCCTCATAGAGAGGACACAGGGAGGGTCCGCTGAGGAGGCACTATGACGTCACGCCGGGATCTGCAGGTGTCGAGAGGCAGGATCAACGCTCTTGTCGTCGCTGCAATGAGACGCGACGGAGAAGAGAACCTGACCGACTGGCTAGACAAGAAGGGCATTGCGAGGTCGACGTTCTACACGCTCGTCCGGGGCCGGGTGAGCGAGAGCGGCAACTGGGTCAAGCCCAACCTCGACACCTTGGACCACATTGCGCGAGCACTCGGAGTGCCTCTCCACGAGCTCGTCTACCTACTAATGCCCGATGCGCTGGGTGCTCCCACAGACGGGCCAGCCCCAATCCGCGAGGCCGAAGTCATGCGCGTGCCGGTCCAGATCGCAGGCTGGGTAGGAGCCGGTCCACCCCAGGACTACGAATACGACGGTCCGCCCGTCTACGTCGAGCAAGCCTTCGCACGTGGGCGCAAGCTGCGAGCGTTCCTGATCAGGGGCGACTCGATGGCCGCGGGCAAGCAACCGATTCGAGACGGAGACATCGCAATCGTGGATACCAACATGCCACTCGACAACGCCACCGCGGTGGTCGCCCGGCTCGTGGACGACAACTACGTGTGTAAGGTCTATAAGTCCGACCAGTACGGCACGCTGCTGCAATCGCGTAACGTTGATCACACCAACGGCACGCCCTCGGCGATTCCGATTGAGCAGGTCGCAGAGGTAGTCGGTCGGGTCGTGCGCATCATCCACGACTTCGACGTAACGCCACGCCGATAAGGAGAGCCATGCGCATTCGACAGAACCGGGCCTGGATCCTAATAGCGGTCGCCGCCACGCTGCTCCTCACCAGCTGCGAGGGCATCGCATACGTCGACCTCAAGGCCAGCGGCTACTCAATAACGCGGTACGAAAGCTGGGCGCCAGTCACCCTGAAGAACGTCCGCAACCCGAGCGACCACATTCTCTCTCAGGTGGTCATAACGGCGAGGTGCAAGGAGGCACCATACAAGTACCTCGAGCAATTCTACGAGTCAGCACCGTTCGCTATCGGCCCCTTCGAGACAGTCGCAGCCGTCTCCTTGCCGCAGGTCGACGGCTACCCCTACTTCACGTCCGGACCCGTCGGCTGCAGCTTCGATGCGTCCAACAGGCTATGGCCAGCCGAGCTCGAGGTAACGATCACACTCGACTGACGCGCCCCGAACACACCCACGGCGGTAGTACCAAACAGGTTGGTACTACCGCCGTTTAGTAACTGGTACTTTCGGCGAGCGAATGTCCATCCGTGATCGACGCCAGGAGGCGCAGCGGCGCGCTAACGAATCGACAGGCAGGACTTCTAGCGTCTCCGACGTACATCCTGCAAATGTCCATCCGTGACACAACACCTGTCCAGAATGTCCATCCGTGAATCGTCCGATCGCAACGCTTCTGCGAGTGGGGAATAGGTGGTCGCAGTTCCCCATCTCGCTTGAGCCCCGACCAGGCCGAGATCGCTCAAAGGCTCGAGCACACGAGATGTCCATCCGTTGTGACACATAATTTGGCGCACTCGCTCGTTCCCGCTCGTTCCGGCATCTTCCGGTGTCCATCCGTGACAAGCGGGAGGTGTCGGGCGAGGAACGCCGTCTAGGACGATAGTGCACCGAAGTCGTTGCGGCTAGTTCCGCTTCTTCCGGTGACAATCAATTTGGCGCAAGGACCCTGTCACTGATTGGCGCACCACAACTGGCGTTTGACGACGGCTCTAG
>CALCHY010000006.1 GCA_937907415.1 uncultured Trueperaceae bacterium | reverse complement strand
TCGGCCCGGCGGACGTCGTGACGTTCGGCAGCCCCTGCCAAGACCTCAGTGTCGCCGGGAAACGCGCCGGGCTGGACGGGGAACGATCCGGCCTCTTCCTAGAGGCCGTGCGGTTCATCCGCGAGATGTTGGAGGCGACTAACGGTGAGTATCCAAGGTGGGCTGTTTGGGAGAACGTCCCAGGAGCCTTCAGCTCGGCAGACGGAGCAGACTTCGCAGCCGTTCTCTCGCTCCTGGTGGGAGGAGAGGTTAGGCGTCCCGCCGACGGCTGGGCCTACGCTGGTGTTGCCTTTGGGCCCCTCGGGGCCGCTGAGTGGCGCGTACTCGACTCTCAACATTTCGGAGTCGCCCAACGCCGCCGTCGCGTGTTCCTTGTCTACCATCCTGGAAGCGAACGCGCCGGTCAGGTACTTCTTGAGCCCCAAGGCGTGCGCGGGGATACTCCGTCGCGCCGCTCGCCGGGGGAGGGCATTACCGGAGCCCTTACGGGTGGCGCTGGAAGCAGCAGCGCGGGCAACCCCGACGACAACAGGGCGCAAGCAGGGTTCCTGATTCCCGAGGTCATGCCGACCATGCGGGCCGAAGGCGGCGACGCTGGGGGCGGCAGCGAAACCGTGCTTGCGTTCGTCGCGAGCGACTACAGCACCGGCGCCTACGAACCCGCCGACAAGGCCGAAGCCCTCACCACCAGCGCCGACCGCACTAGGGCAGCGCCCATAGCGTTCGCCCTGAGAGGCCGTGAGGACGGCGCTACGCCCGAGGTCAGCGGCGACCGCACCAACGCCCTCAGAGGCGCAGGGGGAGGCAGCAGCCGCGACTACGTGGCCTTCGCCGAGAACAGCCGCGCCGAGCTACGCCTCGAAGGCGGCGACGGGCAAGTAACCGGCGCGCTCAACACCGGAGGCGGCAAACCCGGCCAAGGCACCCCCACCGTCGCCACCCCCTACGCCGTCCGCCGATTGACCCCAACCGAGTGCGAGCGCCTACAGGGATTCCCCGACGACTGGACGCGCTACACCTCGGACGGCACCGAGGTCGCCGACACGCACCGTTACCGGATGATGGGCAACGCAGTCACGGTCTCCGTCGCGCACTGGATCGCTCAACGCCTCAAGAGGGCCATCTCGTGACGCCACCAGAAGCCCCAGGAACGCTTGCGACCCCCGCCCCGCACACCAGTGACGCCCAGGCGCCCGCAAGCGCCCCTAGGCGCACCCCAGGCAGCCAGAGCGGCAGTGGGAACCCCATGAAGCGCGCCTTCACGGAAACGGAGGACGCCCTCATCCGGACCCACTGGCCGAACGTCCGCGCACTCAACAACCTGCTCGACCGTGCGAACTCCAGCCTGTACGGCCGCGCCGCGCTCCTGGGTGTGCACGAGCCCAGGAGACCCGCGCAGCCCACGGGCGGCACCACGGGGTCAGCCGTCATCTACCGGCCGGGTCGCCCAAAACGCGTGACGGACGCACTGCACGCCCTCGCCGAAACACCCGGCCTCACGCTCACCGAGTACCTCCGCCGCAAGCACGAGATCACCCACACCGAACCCTGAGGAGGCGCAGTGCCAGACGAACCACCACCGCACGACCAGCAACTCCACCGCGCAGTTTCGAACGCCCTGTGGTGGCACCTCCAAGGCAACGTGTGGCCCGCCGCGCTGGAGACCCGCGCCATCAGCCCGACGGGAGCGCCACGCAGCGCGTCCTACAGCAGCGCCAGCCGCATGCCCGGCCCCCAACTGGACGGCGAAGCCCTCACCCCCACCGTCGAGGTCATCACCCGCACGCCCCTCATCCGCGCCACGCTCTACAGCGAAGACTGGCCCGGCGGCACCGCCTGGCGCATCCTCCTCGCCCGCCCCGACGCCGACCGCGCCCTCAGCCGCATGCCCGCCGCGGCGATCGCCGAGTACGAGCTCGCCTTGGAGCACGCCACCTGCCGAAAACCGTTCACCGTCGAGCGCGACGAGAACGGCGACGCCCACCTCACCCGCAACCGGCACGACGGCACCATCACGCACCTCGCCGCCGCCGCCCTCGAAGCCGTCGCTAGGGCCGCTACGTTGACGCGCATCCCGCCCGAGGTTGA
>CALCHY010000005.1 GCA_937907415.1 uncultured Trueperaceae bacterium | reverse complement strand
GTCGCGTGTGGATCAGGTAGGGGAGGACGTAGATCTCGGTGTCCCAGAAGTAGTGCCCAGAGTAGCCGCTGCCGCTCACGCCCTTCGCGGCGACACCCCGCCCATCTGCGCGCGCTGCCGCCTGAGCCAACTGGAAGAGGCTCCAACGCAGCGCCTGCTGCACGGCCGCCTGACCCGCGACTTTCACGTCTCCCGCTGACCAGAACTCCTCGAGCCATGACGCCTGCGTGGCGAACAGTTGGGTGAGGCCGGCGGCGCGTGCGTCGTCTAGGGTCGCGTGGCACGCCTTGATGAGGGCTGGGAGTTCGTCGGCGCGGCCGTCGTGATACGCCACCAACTTGTGCAGCGTGACGCTGACACCGCGCTTCGCCGCTACCTGGTAAGTCACCGCGGTTGAGGTTGGCGAGGTACTGGTGCGCGCCTCATGAGGGGCGCCCGTTACGTGCTGGTCGACCATGGACGCCAGACCGAGGGCGGAGCGGCGCGTCGTGTGAGCCAGGAAGGTGCGCTCTCCATCCTGGCCGTGGCGCTGCGGGATGAGCGCGCCACGCATGTCCTCCCCCCGGCGCGGGTCGAAGCCCGCAGCGCCGAGCCCGGCCACCTCCGCCTGGCGGTCCACCAGCAGTGACGTGATCGTCAGGTTAGCGTCGGCGTCGAGCAACGTGACGCTGTACTCCATCGCGGCCAGATGCTTGTCGCTGAAACTGACGAGCCTGCGCGAGGAAACGGCGACACGTTCACCAGCCGGCGTGCGCCAGACGAGCCGGCGCTCGAGAGCGCCAGTCCGCATGTCGAGCGTGCGCCGGTAATCGTCGAGCGCGGCGCTGTCTAGGTCGAGCGTGTGCGGACCGACTTGCAGGCGGATGGTCTTGGCGTCCGGGAGGTTCAGGATGGTCTGACCGACGGTCGCGAAGCCGTAAGCGGCCTCTGGGTAGACGATGGGCCAGGTCTCGTGAAAACCGTTGATGAACGTGCCGTGCTCGTACGCGGCTCCGCCCTCCGCGTCGTTGCCGCGCAGGCCGAGGTAGCCGTTACCTAAGGCGAAAAGCGTCTCGGAGTGGCCGCGTTGCGCTGCGGCCGGTCGCGCGAGTTCCACCAGGCGCCACTCGTCAACTGGGTAGCGGCGGCGGTCGAGTGGTGGAAGTGCCACGGCGGCCGCTAGCGGCGCCAGGTCGACGACGACCACGTCCGCGCCCGCCAGCGACAACGCGTTAGCACCGGCGCCACGGTCGACGCCGACGACCAACCCGAAACCGCCTGCGCGCCCTGCGGCGACACCCGCGATGGCGTCCTCGATCACGACGGTCTTGGCGGGGTCGGCTCCCAGGAGGTGCGCGGCCGCCAGGTAGGTGGCCGGCTCCGGCTTGCTCGCGAGCCCTTCAGCGGCAGCCTTTACGCCGTCCACCACGACGCGAAAGCGATCCGTTAGTCCCGCTGCGGCAAGCACGCTGGCGGCGTTCCGCGAGCTAGACACGACCGCAACGGAAATGCCGTGTGCTGCCAACGCGTCCATCAGCGCCAACGAACCCGGGTACGCCGCCACGCCCTCCTCCGCGAGGATGCGTTGAAACTCGAGGTTCTTACGGTTCCCGAGGCCGCAGATGGTGGCCGCGGACGGCGCGTCATCTGGCGCTCCGAACGGTAGCGAAAGCCCGCGGGAGTGCAGGAGCTGCTCGACGCCCTCGAAGCGCTGCTTGCCGTCGATGTGGTCGTAGTAGTCCTTCACCGTGTACGGCGCGGCGCCAGGGCGGTCGCGGAGGAACGGCGTGAAGAGCGCCTCCCAGGCGCGCATATGCACCTCGGCGGTGGGGGTGAGGACGCCGTCGAGATCGAAAAGCACCGCTGCGAACTTCGAGAGGTCCGGTAGCGAGATGGGCTGGCGCATGGGTAACGATAATGGGCCGCGGGCGACGAGTGCCGCCATTGGCGCGTCCCGTAGCGACACCAGGTGCTGACGGCGGTTGCGACGGCGAGTATCGTTGGCTCTGATGTTGGGAACCGCAACCCGTGCCTAACGAGAAATTGTGGCCAGGCCGACGACCTAGGGAGCACCCATGAGGCCTGACCCCGGTAGCGCGGCACCGCCGGAAAGCGCGCAGCTCCGGCGCGAGGTCGGCACGTTCGGCGCCGTCATGATGGGCCTCGGGAGCATCATCGGTACTGGCGTGTTCGTCTCCATCGGCATCGCCGCCGGTATCACCGGCCCGTCGGTGGTTTTGGCCGTTGTCATCGGCGCGGTGGTTGCGACTTTCAACGGCTTGTCGAGCGCGCAACTAGCCGCTAACCACCCCGTGTCTGGTGGCACGTATGAGTACGGTTATCGCTACCTGAACTCGTGGTTCGGGTTCTTGGCCGGCTGGTTGTTCCTCTTGGCGAAGAGCGCTTCGGCCGCGACCGCCGCCTTGGGTTTCGCCGGCTACGCGTTGGCGTTAGTTGGTAGGAGAGAGGGCGGGGAGGTTGTGCCGCTGGCGCTGGCGCTAGTGGCCGTCTTGACCCTGACGGTGCTGGCTGGCATCCGGCGCTCGAACCGCGCGAACATCGTCATCGTGAGCGTTACCCTGGCGAGCCTGGCGTTCTTCGTGCTGGCCGGACTGCCCGGAGCCGTCCGCGAGGGGCTGACGAACTTCGTGCCTTTCTTCGCGCCCGAGGAGGGCAGGGGCCCACTATCTGCGCTGCTGTACGCATCCGCGCTGATGTTCGTGGCTTACACCGGCTACGGCCGCATCGCCACTCTCGGTGAGGAAGTGCGTGAGCCGCGCACGACCATTCCGCGCGCCATCATCGCCGCACTCGTCGTTGTCGCGGTCGTCTACATCTTGGTTTCGTTGGTCGGAGTGGGGGAGGCTGGGGCGGCAGTCCTGGCGGCCGTGCGGAACCGCGCCGCGCCGCTCGAACATGTCGCTCGCGACTTCGGCTTCGGCTGGGCGCCGCACGTTCTTGCCATTGGGGCGATCACGGCGATGGTCGGGGTGCTACTGAACCTCATCCTTGGCTTGTCGCGGGTTCTGCTTGCGATGGGGCGAAGGCGCGACGTGCCGGCGGTCTTCGGGCGACTCGACCCGACGGGAAGCACGCCGTCGGCGGCCGTGATCGCCGTCGGAGTAGTGATCGCGGTCCTAGCTGCTACCGGGAACGTACGCACTACTTGGAGCTTCAGCGCGTTCACGGTGCTGGTCTATTACGCCATCACCAACCTGGCAGCATTGCGCTTGCCGTCTGAAGCGCGTTACTACCCGCGGTGGGTAGCCGCGGCGGGCCTGGTGAGTTGCCTGCTGCTGGCGTTCTTCGTGGAGCGCCGGATTTGGCTTTTCGGGGTTGGCTTGGTTGGAGTTGGGCTTCTCTGGCAGGCCGTTGCTCGCAGGCTACGGTCGGAAGCGTGAAGTCGAGCGCGGTGTTCCGGGTCGTATAGCTGGTTATCCGCCGTGAGCTGGAGCGGGCTCGTTGCCGTGCCGCGAGGTCCACGCGGAGGTCGGTTAGTGTCATTAGATTGCAGTAATGACTGACCTTGACAGTGAAGGCTGTAAGTCTTAATCTGTGAGCATGCTTCCCGACCCGCTCGCCAGCCATCGCGACGCCATCTACTCGCTGGCCGAGCTCGTTACCGCAGCCAACGTGCTGCTGCCCACTTACCTCCCGAAGGACGCCACCGGCCGCGCCGCCGAGGACGTGAACCCGCGGCTAGTGCGCTTCTACACCACCGAGGGACTCCTGCCGGAAGCTCACCGCGAGGGGCGCGAGGCGCGCTACACGTTCGAACACCTCACCACCCTGCTGGTCGTCCGTAAGCTCCTCGCCCAAGGGTTCGGGAGCGGCGCCATCCGCGCCGCCCTCGCAGGGCAAAGCGTGGAGCAAGTTGCTGCGCTGCTAGAAGGCGAAGTCCAACTCCAACTCGTGCCGAGTAGTACGAGCGCTCCTGACGGCGCCGCCAAGGCGGCGTTCCTCAGCGCGGTCCGCGCACGCGCCGGTTTGCAGGGAGAGGGCGTTGGCGGCTCCATGCCAGCTCCAGCTCCGGCCAGCCCACCGCCGCAGGTGCCACCACAGGGCCAGCGAGTGGCCACCCGGCCGCCCTCTTCCGCGGCCTCCGTTCAGAATCAAGCACCCCTGCTCCTAGGCCAGGAGCCCCCCACTAGCTGGACGCGCTTCAACGTGGCCGACGGCCTGGAGCTCTCAGTTCGCGACGACTTCATGCTCCCCACCACGCTCTGGGGCGACGACGCGCTCCTCCAAGCTCTCAAGGTCGTCCTCCTGCAGGTGGAGCAGGTCCGCAAGAAGCGCAAGTAGCCGAAGTCGGGAGAACAGGGCCGCTTTCCGTGGCCCTACACCACTGCGCGGGCCCAATGACCCGCGCGCAACGAGGGGAGAAGCCATGCCGACCACCAGCCACACCAACCTGCCAAGACCGCAACTGACCGTCGTTCCCGCGAAGCCAGGCCTGCCGCTAAGAGGAGGCGAGCTAGACCTGCTCGTCAGCGTCGCCGTCGATCACCCGGCCACCGAAGTCGCCCGCAAACCCCTTAGCCTCGCGCTCGTCATCGACTGCTCCGGCTCCATGAGCGGCGCGCCGCTCGAGGCGGCCAAGCGCGCGGCGGTACTGGCAGTCAGCATGTTGGTGCCCGGCGATCGGGTGGCGGTGGTCAGCTTCGATAGTGGCGTGGACGTCGTACAACCCCTAGTGCGCGTTGGAAGCGACGTGCGGCGGCTGGCCGAGAGCATCGCGGCAATCGAACCAGGGGGCTCCACCAACCTGTTCGGCGGCTGGGCGGAGGGGCTCACGCAGGTGCTCGCCTGCACTGATGACGAGGCGCTCGCACGGGTGGTGCTCCTCTCCGACGGCATGGCCAATGCCGGCGTCACAGACCACGCTCAGATAGCGCGCGATGTCGGTGCGGCCGCTAGCCACGGCGTGACCACCACGACACTAGGCCTCGGCCGCGACTACGACGAGGATCTCTTGCGGGCCATGGCCGACGGCGGGCGCGGCAACTACGTCTTCCTAGAAGACGACGAGGTCGTAGCGCGCGCCTTCGAGCAGGAGGTCGCTGGCCTGAGCTCGCTGAGAGGGAGCGGCGTCCGCCTCGCGGCGGCGCCCGTCGCTGGAGCGAGCCTGCGCTTCGTCGACCGCGATGGGGCGCGCCTGGCCGGTCTCGGAGCCGATGCCAGCGGGTTGATGCTCCCCGACCTCATCGCAGGACTGCCTGGCGAGTACTTCGTAACCCTCAGCGTTGAGCCCGGCCCAAACCCCGTTTCGCTGACCCTCCATTGGGAGGACGCGCTGGCCAACGCACAAGACGAGCAAACCACCATCCTCGACCTTCCGTGGCTTGACGCGGCCGACTGGGACGCCGCGCCACTAGACGAGCGCATCC
>CALCHY010000004.1 GCA_937907415.1 uncultured Trueperaceae bacterium | reverse complement strand
ATTTGGTGCGCCCGAGAAGATTCGAACTCCTGACCTTCTGATCCGTAGGCACGTCCGGGCATCGGCGGCGTTAGGCGTCACGTGGTGGGATGTGCCGTCCTGGTCGCGTTCTCAGCTCGGTTCGACGCCCGAACTGGCGTCACTGGGTGCCGTTGGAACGCGAAAGCTGGTGCCTTCTGCTACCAAGCTGCTACCGAGAATCGCGCCGATGCGATCAGCCACGGCGCGGTGAGTCGAGTTGCTTCCACGCAGGTAGACCTTGGCTGTGAAGCGCGGGTCCGTGTGCCCCAGGCGCTCCGCTAGCGCGTGCAGGTTGACCCCGGCATCCGCCAGGAGGCTGCCGTGCGTAGACCTGGTCGCGTAGAGCTTGATTTGGTTCACGCCCGCGGCCTTCTGCAGGGCGTTGAACTGGCCGCGCAGCGACGAGCGGCCCCAGATGGTGCCGGTGCTCGTGGGGAACACCGCGTCCAGGTCCTCCCAGTGTGGCGACTCGCGGCCCAGGGCCGCCTGGCGGGCGTTCACGTCCGCCCTGATGGCCTTGAGGCGCTCCACGTGCTCACGCTGCCGCGCCAACGCGCCCATGGTGATGTCGTCGATGGGCACCACTCGGCTCGCGGCGTCCGTCTTACCGCCTGCACGCAGCTCGACGCGGCCCTCGACCTCAACCGCGACTCGCTCCACCGTGATCGCCTTGCCTGTGAGGTCGACGCTGGACCATGCGAGGCCCAGCAGCTCCTCGGTGCGCAGGCCAGTGCCTAGGGCTACCAGCGTGTAGCGTGCCGCCTGGTCATCCACGCTCAGGCAGTGCCGGACGACCTTGCCGATCTCGTCCTCACTCCACCGCTGGATGGCCGGCGCGTCTACCTTCGGCGGGTCAATCACGGCAACAGGATCTCTTGGGACGAGGCCCTTCTTGGCTGCGTCGCGCAACACCATGCCGACGTGCAGACGGACGCGGCGCACGAGCCCCGGGGACGCCCCGCCACGCGCCAAGGTGAGCAGCAGCCGCTGGATGGTGCTGGGTTCGATGTCACGTGCTCTGAGGGTCCCCAAGTGAGGCGTGGCGCGCTGCAACACCCACTTGTACGACGAGGTCGTACTGGACTTCCAGCCGCGCAGCGTCTCGCCAGCTTCGAGCCATGCGTCTACGAGCTCTTGGAAGGTGCTGTTGTCCCCGAGCTGCGCGCCGCCGTGGAGCGCCGCTTGCTGCTCGAGCAGCCAGGCTTGCGCTTCGCCCTTCGTGCGGGTCGTCTTGGTGCGGCGCAGTGGTTGCCCGCGCTCGTCGAACCCGACGATCAGGGCGGCGACCCACGTGCCGCGTTCAGGACGCTCGTACACTGCGCCCTCACCAGGCGCGCGGCGGTTACGTTTGCGGGCCATCGCCTACTCGGGGGGTGTCACCGTGCGACGGGGTCGACGTAGATTGCGATTGGGAATAGGTGCAGGTCCGCCCGGAGCTGATAGACGTTGTCCATCGCATGCAACGAATCGTTCACCTTCAACAGCGCCTTGGGCAGGTCGCTGACGAAGTTGCCAAGAGTAATCGGCTTCTGTGTGCTGGGTGCGGAATCCCTAGCCCGTAAGCCAAGGATGGTTATTGGTACTTGGGTTACTCGTCCATAGGCATTGATGATGTGTCGTATTGGCGCTTGTAAGTACCTTGAATCCAGGGATGCGCTGACTGCGCTGGCGCGGGTAGACACGACTACGCCTATGTCGCTGGCATAGAAGCGCTTAAGGATGTAATTAAGGTGTTCGGCGTTGTCGATTTCTCCGGCGCTCTGGTGCCCTAAGCCTTCGAGTGCCCGGTTCAGGGCTTCGTTCTCCTCGACGTGTCGTACGAAGTCGTCAAGCACCATGATTGCTGCCCGGCCCGCTACGCGATAGAAGGGCCGCGTGCTCGCTTTCATCGCCGTGTTGGTTTCGATCAGGTCCGCGGCGGCGAGCGCGTCTTCGACGCGTCGCAAGATGTCGTGATGCAGTTCCGTCGTCTCCGCCGTCACTTCAGCTTCTATGCGTCCAGTGGAGGTGTGCCCGGACTCTATGAGCCGAGTGACCTTCAATTGAACGTCCGCCATCAATCCGAGCATGCGAGCGATGCTGTCCGACTCTCCGGTCGAAGCTGAGACTGTTCCTTCAAACTGTTGTGTGGTTTGTGGTGAGCTAGCGGCCTCTTCCTTGCTGGCGCTCAGTGTGTGCGTGAAGTCTTTGCGGGCGCCCGCGAAGAGCTGGGCGTAGTACGAAGTTAGTTTCGGGTAGTCGAGGTAGAGGAACTCGCGGACCGCGGTGTTACTTGGCGCGCCGGAGTTGCTCGAGTCGCTGCTCGTGCTCTCGGTTGATTCGTGCGACTTCTGCGTCGTGGCGTTCGTGCGCTTTCGCGGCTTCATGTGAGACTTCCTGAAGCCCGCGATTCACGAGTGGCGCCGCCGCAGAAAATACGCGCTCTAGGGCGTTGCTTAGCTCCTTGATGGGATCCTGGTCGCTCACTCCCTGTCATTCTAGTCCCCTTTCACTCCCGGTTGGTGTGTTCTTCTCTCGCCTCTCAGTTCGTCCCGTGGTTGCCGTTGGTCATCCCTTCAGTAGCCTGTGTATGACTTTGCCGAGCACGCGACTGCCGTCTGGCGCTTGAAAGTACCGGGGTTCGCCGTCGGGTGGGTTGAGGCTCTCGAGGAGGAGGGTTCCGTCGTCGAGTTCTTGCACGAGGCGTTTGATTACGCAGCCGTCGTTGCTGAGCCACACGGCGGCGTAGTCGCCGGGTTGGACGCTGCCTTCGTCGCGGTGGATGACGGCGACTTCGCCCTTGCTTAGGTAGGGGCTCATGCTGTCGCCGGTGGCTCTGAGGCCGATGTAGTCTCGGTCGGGTTTGAGGCCGGGGATGTATAGGGTCTCTAGGATGTCGGTGTCCCCCCAGGCGGGGCCGGTACCAGCCCCATACACGTTGATCTGAACACCATCAATAAGCAACAAGTCCGAACTCGGTTCATGCGGTGCAACTTGACTAAGTGAGCTGGGTGCCAGTGGGATTTCTAACCCCGTAGCTTCGTTGAGCTGCTGCAAGGTCCAACGTAATGCGGTGAGGAGCCGCTGAAGTGCGGGCGGGTCTTTGTACGCAAGGTGCCGTAGCGTTGCGTCGGGATCGAAGTAGAGCCGGCTACTGACCCAGCCTTGTACGCGGCCAACTTCTGCCCCCAATTGGGCTTGGCCGAGGCCGACCTCGCGAGCGCGGCGTCGAAGGGCAAGCACAGCCCGGTTCGTCTCGTTCGTGGTCATCAGCAGCATCGTTGCAACAGCCACGCTGTTAGGATGCCATATCACCACTGCTGTTGACAAGGGTGCGACCACGCCGTAGACTCATATCAACATGGTTGATATAGGAGGATCATTCGCAAGCCGCCTGAAGGCATCGCGCATCCACTGCGGCCTTAGCCAGGCAGACCTCGCTGCGCGCGTAGGACTCGCGCAATCCGCCATCTCACAGTTCGAGGCGGGACGTAGCACCCCGCGACTCGAAACGCTCGCAAAGCTCGCAAGCGCACTCGGAGTATCAACATCAGTGTTAGTGCCCCAATCCAAGGAGGTGTCTCAGTGAGTCCTGATCTTGAGCGTGTTCAGTTCCTGAACTCGTTGTCGTTCCTCACGGCGCAAGAAGCCGGAGAGTTGCTGCGCACCGGCAGGCACGAGATTTACCGCCTCGTGCGCGCCGGGCACATCGCCTGCACGCGGTTCGGGAAGAAGGTCGTCATCTCCCGCGAGGAACTCGACCGCTTCATGCGCGAAGGGCACGTGGTGAACACGCGCCCCATGACCAAGCAGGTGAGAAGGCACCTCAGCAACTAACCGCCAAGAAGCAGGCGCGCTTACCGCGCGCCTAGGCTCCTGCCCCGAGGTTGCACTCGGGAACCCTTGAAGGGGGAAAACCATGAACAGTGTAGCAACAAGTCGCCTCGCCGCGTTACACGAGGAACGCCACGACCTCCTCGAACACATGCAAGACCTCCTCGACGAGGCTGCGGCGCACGCCGCGGCGCACCCCACGCCAATGGACCAGTGGATGGATGCCCGCCGCCGCCTGAACGCGGAAGCAGCGCGCCTCGGAATCGTCAACGAGCAGATCGCAGCCCTCACGCTGGGCCGCGGCAGCCGGGGTCTCCCGACGCGCACGCAAAGCCAGCAGGTGGAGCGGTGACCTCGACTCTCACTCGCGAGGACCTGACGGTGGCTGTGCAGTGGTACCTCGCCGCGCAGTCTGAGTTGCTCGCGGCAGAGGAGACGCACGCCCGTATCGCCCTCCGCGCCACGGACGCACGAGCCGCACTCCGAGCCGAACTCGAAGCCCGCAACCTGAGCCGCGTCGTCGTCTCCGGCCACCTCGTCGAACTCACCGACAAGAGCGTGCAGGTCACGCCCATCCAGGTGCTGCCGTGAGCCACGTCATCCGCTTCGACCTGGAGAAGCGCTGCGCCGAATGCAACACCAAGGGCGCCGCAGAGAACGGCTTGTGCCTCGAATGCAGCACGAACGCCATGTTCGACATGCCGATGAAGTCGGCCATTGGCAAAGCGGTCGCCGAGCGAGCACGCAAGCTGGGCCTCGGTCGGCCCAAGAGCAAGAGGCAGCCGTGAGCCGCCTCGACGAGATTCGCGCCAAGGGCTGGACCTCCCATTTGTTGATGCTCCGGGCCAAGCAGACCGGCGACGTGCTCCTCGCCGCCGAAGCGGACGCGCAAGCCGTCGTGGAGCGGCTGCGTAAGGGGCCGCACAAGCTCCTGCCGCTTGAGTCCACCGTCGTTGTTGAGGCCGCCGCGCGGCAGTTGGGGGTGCTCGCATGAGCGACCTCCAAGTGACCCTCACCATCTTCGCCGTGTTCGCCGTGCCCGGCACGCTCCTGTGCCTCGGCGCACTGGCGCACGACGCGATCGAGAGACGCATCAACAGGAGGCGCGCATGACCCGCCGTAGTTTCGACACGGAAACGCATTTCTGCCGCGACCTCACGTGCGAGGGCGCAAGCGGCTTCGAGGTCAGGTGGCACCCCGCCACGATGGTTGACCCCTCGTGGCCGGAGACGGACGCCTGCCCGCACTGCGGCATGGAGATGACCGACGAGCGCCTCACGTTCGCGGAACCACTAGACGCGCTCCTCACCGCCCTCGACGACGCCGACGTGCCAATGCCCACGTCTGTAGACGAGGACGAGCTGCTGCGCGTCATCGCCACCGAACTCAAACGCCAACTCGCCGAAGAGCGCAAGCCGCGCACCGCAACCCCCGCAATCAACCGCGAGTTCCCACCACACATGACCCCCGCCTGGCTCACAGGAGGAACGAGATGAGCACTGAGCTAGCCACTACGTCAGGCCAGACGGCCATTAGCCCTGAGCAGGTCGAACTCATCAAGCGCACCATCGCCAAGGGCGCCACTGACGACGAGCTGGAACTGTTCGTCGCTCAATGCCGACGCACCGGACTCGACCCGTTCGCGCGGCAAATCTACGCCATCAAGCGCTGGGACGGCCAAGAGCGCCGCGAAGTCATGGGCGTCCAAATCAGCATCGACGGGGCGCGCCTGATCGCCGAGCGCACCGGCAATTACGCCGGGCAACTCGGGCCACTCTGGTGCGGCCCTGACGGGCAGTGGCGCGACGTGTGGCTCGCGGACGACCCACCGGCCGCCGCCAAGGTGGGAGTGCTCCGGCGCGGCTTCAGTGAGCCGCTGTGGGCCGTCGCGAGGTTCGGCGCTTACGCGCAGAAGAAGAAGGACGGAACCCTGACGCGCATGTGGGTGCAGATGGGCGACGTGATGATCGCCAAGTGCGCCGAGTCGTTGGCGTTGCGGCGAGCTTTCCCGCAGGAACTCTCCGGGCTGTACACGACGGACGAGATGGCGCAGGCGGACCGAGCGCCCTCGCAGGTGGCGCGGCGGGAAGCGCCGCGGTTGTCCACCGCGAAGGCCGCGGGACTCGCTGATGTGATCGCGGCGCATGGCGTGGAGGACGCAGTGGCGTTCGCAGCCGGAGTCGTTGGCCGTGAGGTGAGTGACCTGACGGACCTGGATACGGCGGAGGCCCTGCGGGTGTTCGAGGCGGTTGCGGTCGGCGATGTCGTGGATGCGGAGTTCGCGCCCGCTGACCCGCATCCGTTTGATGCCGCGCCGCCGGTGGACCTTGAGGCACTCGCGGAGCCCGTCGAGGTTGAGGAGCAACCGCGGTTGGACGTGGACGCGGTGACGCCTGCGCAACTCAAGGCGTTGCACACGATCGGCACGAAGTTGGGCTTCACGAACGGGCATCGGGATGACTTCCGGGCGTTCGTGGGTGACCTCGTGGGGCGCGAGTTGGCGTCCAGCAAAGAGTTGACGAAGGCCGAGGCCACGCAGTTGCTGGATCACAGCCAGGACGAGTGGGCGGCCATGTTGGATTCGTGGAACGCCGAGCGGCAGATGACCGCCGAGGGGGCAGCATGACCGACCTCACTGAGCACCTGGAGGCGCTGTTGCGCCCCGACGACGCGCCGGACCAGCCCACTGAGGGTTGGTCCATCACGGGCCTTGAGACGGCCGCGTGGGCGTCCAGGAAGGCCGCAGCGGCGCAGCGTAAGATGGCCGAGGTCAAGGCGTGGGGTGAAGCGGAGAAAGCCCGCATAGACGCCATCGCAGCCACTGAGGCGCAGCGGTTCGAGGGTGACGCCGCGTTCTTCGAGGCGCACCTTGCCGACTTCCTCAAGCGGGAGATCGCGGCTGGCCGCAAGACCAAGTCGTTGGAGTTGCCGGGCGGCACCATCAAACTCACGGCGCGACCCGCGCGGCTGGACGTGGAGGCGACGGCGTTCCTCGCGTGGGCAGAGGTTCACCGCCCTGACCTCGTGCGCGTCAAGAGCGAGCCGGACAAGGCGCTGCTCCGCAAGCGCGCCGAGCTGGCCGAGGACGGCGTTGTCGTCATCGACGGCGAGATCGTGCCCGGCGCGACCTGGGAGGCGCAGGAGGACAGCGCCTCGTTCGCCGTGGCCGATGACGCAGGCGAGGGGGTGAGGGCGTGAGCGGCCCCTGGTCGCCTGGCCCGTGGGTGGTCAGCTCGACGCATCCGACGGTCGTTT
>CALCHY010000003.1 GCA_937907415.1 uncultured Trueperaceae bacterium | reverse complement strand
GGGCGGCTCTGGCGGAGTGCGCCCGCCGCACCATCGCTTCGCGCCAGGGCGTCGCCGACGATGGGATCTGAATCTCACCCATGACCGAGTCCACCATTCGGTCTAGTAGGGCTTCTTTGTTAGCCACGTGGTGATAGAGAGACATGGCCTGTACGCCGAGCACTTGCGCTAGCCGACGCATGGAGAGCTGGTTTAGGCCCTCGCTGTCGGCCAACGCGATAGCTGTTTGCACCACTCTGTGTTCGTCCAGCGCCGCTCGCTCGGTCCTTCCTGCCGTCATGTTGGTCTCCCCAACGAGAAGTGGTCTTACAGCGTAAGTGTACACTTACAGTGTAAGGCCGATGATCGTTCTCACCGCCGCCGGTTCCGTTCTCGGTTGCGTCAAGCTCATTGGCAACGCTCAAAGAGCGCACTTTTAGGGCCGTGGCGATTCCGCGGCCGCGGTACTCGCGCAATGAACCCCTTAGTCCGGCTTCGACACTTTCGGGGAAGAGGTGCGTCTCAGGGACGCCATCCCCACGAAGTCGTCCTGCTTCTTCACTTCACGAGCCTGAGTGACAACGGGTAGCGGTAGTGCATGCCCCTCTTCGCCGGAACGGCCGCGACTATCGGCATGACCACCATGAGGACGCCCACGACGATCAGGACTAGGGCGCCGATCACGATGCCGACTACCGTCAACATGAGCAGTACCGAGGCGATCGCCGCCAGGACCATGGTGATCTGAAAGTTCAGGGCTTCGAGCGCCTGCTCCTTGATGAACTCGTCGTCGTCGCGTTTCCAGAGCCATACGATCAGGGGACCGAGCACGAAACCGATGCCGTTCCCAAGCAGCCCGACAAGGGCGGAGAGATGCGCGATCATCGCCCAGTCGCGGATGGCATGGGTGACCGGATCTGGATGGGTCGGCATGGTCAAGCATAGGCCATGTGACCTGTCCGCTGGCCTAAAGACCAACGCCCTAACGGTCCATGATTGGCATCGAGATCAGAATACGGGTGCGCGCGGCGCACCTCCGTCAGTACGGGAACCCGCCCCGCCGCTCACCGCAAGGTTTATAGTCGGCCAAAGTCCGGAAGAAGAGGTGAGGCATGCGAGCAATGGTTCGTTCAGCAGCAGTTCTACTCGTAGCTATCGTGATTGGCGCAGCGCTAGCGGCGCCGCCAACCAGTCTGCGAATCATGGCGCCAGCCTCGCCTGGCGGCGGATGGGACGGAACCTCGCGCGCAATGCAGGCGGCGCTGCAGGAAGCCGGCATCGTCGGGTCGGTGGAGGTCTTCAACGTGCCCGGCGCAGGCGGCACCATTGGCCTTGCGCAGTTGGCAACGGCCGAGAAGGGCAAGGACGACATCCTGATGATGATGGGCCTGGTGATGGTGGGCGCCATCCTCAGCAACGACGCCCCTGTCACGCTGGCGCAAACCACGCCGATCGCGCGCCTGACGGCCGAGTACGAGGTCATCGTGGTGCCCGCCAACTCGCCACTGCAGACGCTATCTGACCTGGTGGATGCACTCAAGGCCAACCCCGGCGCGGTGTCATGGGGCGGCGGCTCGGCGGGCGGCACCGACCACATCCTGGTCGGCCTGATCGCCAAGGCAGTCGGCGTCGACCCGAAGGCCATCAACTACATCGCTTTCTCCGGCGGCGGCGAGGCGCTCGCCTCCATCCTCGGCGGTCAAGTCACCGCAGGCGTTTCCGGTTACTCCGAGTGGGCCGGCCAGATCGAGTCTGGCGACCTGCGGGTTCTAGCCATTTCGTCGCCCGAGCGGCAGACAGGCATCGACGCTCCAACCATGCGCGAGGCGGGCGTAGACCTTGACCTCGCCAACTGGCGTGGCGTCGTCGCTCCCCCCGACATCAGCGACGAGGCAAGGAACGCCCTGGTGAGCACTATTGACGCCATGGTTGCCAGCGACGCGTGGGCGGCCAAGCTCGAGCAGTTCGGGTGGACTAGTGCGTACATGAGCGGCGACGAGTTCGCCGAGTACCTCGTGAACGAGGACGCTCGCGTAACCGCGATACTCAGGGACATCGGCCTCGTCGACTGACCCTGTGCTAGACGACAATGCCGCTAAGTCAAGCCGGATCTCCGGGGGCGACCTGCTGGTCGCCCTCGGAGTCCTTGGCCTAGGCGCGTTCTTCCTGCACGGCGCTACCCTCATCAGGGTGCTGCCGAGTTACGCCCGCGTTGGCCCGCGCTTCTTCCCGTTCTCGGTGGCCTTCGCACTGCTCGCCTGTGGGGGCGTGCTCACGTTCATGGCGCTGCGTGGTCAGCGCGGCCTGCCTGAAGACTCGGAAGACGCCGACGCCGAGGCGGACACCGACTGGAAGGTCCTCGCCATCATCGGTGCCGCGCTCGTCCTCGACTTGTTCCTGATCAGGCCAGCCGGCTTCGTGCTCTCATCCACCCTGTTGTTCTGGGGGGTCGCCATCGGTTTCGGCGACAGGCGCCCTGTGAGGACGATCGCCATCGGCTTTGCCCTGTCGCTCGTCGTCTACCTCGCCTTCACGAAGCTCCTCGGCCTGACGCTGCCCGCCGGCATTCTGCCGCTGTGAGGCGAGCCACTTTCTCGCCCGGCGCCCACGACGCCAACCAGCCGGGAGGCACATGGACACACTGACCGCCCTGCTTCACGGCTTCTCTATCGCCCTCACTTGGC
>CALCHY010000002.1 GCA_937907415.1 uncultured Trueperaceae bacterium | reverse complement strand
GCGCTGCTCTTCACCATCGTGATGATGTTCGGCCTCCAGGGCGGCACGCTACTTGCCAGCCCCCTCGACGTGCTCATTATCGCCGTGCCCCTGGTGCTCTACTTCGTGATCATGTTCCTGGTGTCGTTCCTCATGGGCAAGGCGGTAGGCGCCGACTACTCCAAGACGGCCACCCTGTCGTTCACCGCCGCCAGCAACAACTTCGAGCTCGCCCTCGCCGTGGCCATCAGCGTCTTCGGCCTCGGCTCCGGCGTCGCCTTCGCTGCCGTCATCGGACCGCTCGTGGAGGTGCCGCTGCTCATCGGCCTGGTCGGCGTGGCGCTGTGGCTGCGCGGCCGCCTCTTCAGGGCCACAACCCCCGCGCCCGAGGGCGTGCTCGCCGCCGCCCAGGAAGCGTGCGCCACCACCGCCGCGTTGGCCGAACAGCTCGAAGGAGCCACCCGATGAGGATCTTGGTGCTCTGCACCCACAACAGCGCCCGCAGCCAGATGGCGGAGGGTTGGCTTCGGCACCACGCGCGCGAAGCCGGCCTCGACGCCGAGGTCCACTCGGCCGGCACCGAAGCCACCCGCGTCAAGCCCGAAGCGATAGAAGCCATGCGCGAGCTTGGCATCGACATCTCATCCCACGCCTCCAAGACCCTCTACGACGTCCCCGACCCCTGGGGGTTCGACCTGGTCCTCACCGTGTGCGACGCCGCCAACGAGGCCTGCCCCGCCTACCCCGCGAAGACCACCCGCCTGCACGTCTCCTTCCCCGACCCCAGCGGCCAGGGCCCCGAGCGCTGGCGCGAGGTGCGCGACGCCATCGGCGCGACGAGCCGGCAGCTCGTACGTGCTCTCGACGAAGGCCGTACCCCAAGCGAGAGCGAGCTCGTCCCCTTGGGCCTGAGGAGCAAGCCGTGAGGCGCGAGCCCGAGGTGCTCTTCCTCTGCACCCACAACAGCGCCGCAGCCAAATGGCTGAAGTCATCCTCAGGCGCGCCGACTACCGCTTTCGCGCCTACGGAGCCGGACTCGAGCCTCGCTCCATCCACCCCACACCAACCGGGTGATGGAGAAGGCGGGCTACGCGACCTCTCCAAGCAGGCCTGCAACGGCGTCAAGGACTACCTGAGGCTCAGGAACGTCGCCTACACGATCAGCGTCTACGCCCACGCCGACGAAGCCTGCTCCCGCGTTTTCCCCACCGCCCGCATCATCCTGAACTGGCCTTCGATGACCCCTCCACACTCCACCGCCCCGGCGAGGAAGCCCTCGAATACTTCCGCCGCGTACGCGACCATATCAAGGCTAGGATCGGCGCGTGGCTGACGCAGCTCGACCAGACCAGCCTTAACGGGGCATTGGTGCAGACGAGCCTGGCGGACACCTGAGCTAAGCCCCGCCAGGCCCCATGCGCGCCTACCCCAGTACGCCATAACCATCGGCTCACACTCGAAGGTGATAGGTATCCGGCGCCACCCCTCAAGGGGCAGTTGTGCGTGTCACGCCCGGGCCCGCGTCATAACCGGGACACCGACTCGCGTGACCGAATGGCTAATGAAGCCCCAACGAAGTAAACCCCGCCCACGAACATGGTTCCTGCGCAGCATTTGAGGAGGGACCCATTACCTCTTCGCGCCCGATGATGTAGCGGTCTTCTCTAAAGTGGACAGAAACGGCAGCTTGGTTTTGGACACTTCTGTCTAGTTCGGTTGTCATCTTTTCGTTTCGTGGTCGGGGTGGTAGTTGGCCTCCCAGTACGCTTGGGGTTGCAACCAATCAAAGCTAGAGGGAGGCCTGCCCCCGGTGATAGCACGCGAGGTCCGCTTGTTGATGAAGCACAAGGTGAAAGAAGGGGTTCCGATCGCCGTTGTTGCCCGGGAGTTGGGTGTGGCACGGCGAACGGTTTACAACGTCCTGGAGCGAGGAAAACCGAAGCCAAGACCGCAGCGTGGTTCGAAGCTCGACCCGTTCAAGGATCACGTCAGTGCTCGGCTGGAGGTGTTCGACATTCCGGCTACCGTTCTTTTTCGGGAGATCCGCAAGCAGGGTTACGCGGGCTCGTTGACAACGTTGAAGGTGTTCGTCAGGGGCATGAAGGGGGAGCAGGTGAGGCGCCTCACCGAGCGGTTCGAGACCCTGCCGGGGCAGCAGGCGCAGGTCGACTGGGGTGAGTGCGGCACCGTCCTTGTGAACGGGGCCAGGCGCCGCCTGTACGTTTTCGTGCTGGTCCTGGGTTACTCGCGCATGCTGTTCGCCAGGTTCACAACCAGCACCCGCCAGCCGCTGCTGCTGTCGCTACTGCGCGAGGCGTTCGAGCTGATGGGCGCACCCAAGGAGTTGCTGGTCGACAACATGCGCTAGGCGGTGGACAGGCACGTCCTGGGCGAGGAGGTCCGGTTCAACCGGGCGTTCCTCGACTTCTTCTGCGAGCATTACGGGGTGCTGCCGCTGGCCTCGCCGCCCTACTGGCCGCGGGTGAAGGGGAAGGTGGAGAGTGGCGTTAAGTACGTCAAGCGCTCCTTCCTCGCCGGCCGCTCCTTCACCACCGTCGAAGACCTGAACGGCCAACTGGAGACCTGGCTGGCACGCTGTAGGCGACCCCGAAGAGACGTATGTGCGGTCCCGAAGCGGCTCGGGCCCCTAGGATGCGCGTGCTGGCCGCCGCCCCACTTCGCCGAGCCCAGCCGGGCGCGCCGGGGATGCCTAGGGCGGGCCAAGCCGTCACCGCGAGTTGCCATCGGCGTCTTCCCCCCCTTGGGCCTCGGCCGGCCGCCGCTCGGGCAGCCGCTCGTCGAGAGCACGCGCCTCTCGCATCAACAGCAGCACGGCGAACGGGCAGAGGGCGAGTAGGGCGAGCGGCACCCAGATCGGCAGCGACTCGCGCGTGAAAAGGACGGCCAACAGCGCGACCGTCGCGATAGCCCAAGCGAGGTGCCGGTGCATGTGGCGCACGTTCATAGCAGTTCAGCTCCTTTTCCGTCCCGCTCGTCGATCCGAAGGGCGGGCGGCGACCCCGGGGCCAGGCACCTCGTGGGAGCGTCGTTGGCGCAGCCTTCCGGACGCCCCCCCGGGCGGCCGGGCAAGCGTCCGCCGCCGATGCCCCATGTTCCCCTACGGGTGTTCAGGCTGTTCAAGGCCCATGCAAAGTTAGTGTTGCCTCGCAAACACCAGCCGCCGCAGCCGGCGCCCCCCAGCGCGGCCAGGGCGTAGCATGATCACGAGAAGGGCAGGTAAACATGCACCAGGAAAACGGGGCGGGGAGCGCAACGCGCGCAACCGCCAGCGCGCGCACGAGCAAAGCGGGATCTCCTGAAACGTTCAAGGGCGGCGTCATCATGGACGTGGTGACGCCCGACCAGGCGCGCATCGCCGAACAGGCGGGCGCAGTGGCGGTGATGGCGCTCGAGCGCGTGCCCGCCGACATCCGCGTGCAGGGCGGCGTGGCGCGCATGTCCGACCCCGGCCTGATCGAGCAGATCATGGCCGCCGTGTCCATCCCCGTGATGGCCAAGGTGCGCATCGGCCACTTCGTCGAAGCCCAGATCCTGCAGGCCATCGGCGTCGACTTCATCGACGAGTCCGAGGTACTGACCCCCGCCGACGACGCCTACCACATCGACAAGCGCGCGTTCAGCGTGCCGTTCGTGTGCGGCGCCACCAACATCGGCGAGGCCCTACGGCGCATCGGCGAGGGCGCCGCCATGATCAGGACAAAGGGCGAGGCCGGCACCGGCAACGTGGTCGAAGCCGTGCGCCACGCCCGCAGCGTGATCGGCGAGATCCGCGCCCTGCAAAGCCTGGCCAGCGAGCAGCTCATGAGCTACGCCAAGGAACACGGCGCCCCCTACGACCTCGTGCGCTACGTCCATGAGCACGGCGCCCTGCCCGTGCCCAACTTCGCGGCCGGCGGCGTGGCCACCCCCGCCGACGCCGCGTTGATGATGCAGCTCGGCGTCGACGGCGTGTTCGTGGGATCCGGCATCTTCAAGGCCGCCGCCAGCGAGACCGATGAGAGCCGCCGCCAAGCGGCGTGGGCGCGGCGCGCCCACGCCATAGTGAAGGCCGTGAAGCACCACGACGACCCCGCCGCCCTCGCCGAACTGTCCAAGAACCTGGGGGAGGCCATGGTCGGTATCGGCATGGAGTCGCTCGCGGAGGACCAGCTTCTGGCCCGCCGGGGCTGGTGAGCGCCCGGCTGCCGCGCGCTGACGGCCAGAACGCGGCAGCCGCCCCCCCGGACCCCATGAAAACGCCGCCGCCCCCACAGGGGTGAAGGCGCGCGACGGTTCCTCGCTTAGCCTGTGTCCGCTGCTGAATCCCAGCCGCGGTTGGGCTTCGGAGCGCTCAGCGACAGGGCGGCACCCGACCGTGCTCACCGGAGCCGTCCTCGCTCTCGATGTTGATGTGGAAACGGTAACCCAGAGCAGCGACGAGGCCCGTCAAGTGTCCGCAGGTGAAACCGGCGGACACTCCGCGCTTCAGGCGAAAGGAGCCGTGCCCGGCTGAGCGCCGCCGCCGTCCAGCCGGGCACCTCGGTCCCTCTAGTTCCGGCCCGCGAGGCGCGCCGTGAGGCGGCGCCCCCGGGTCAGGCCGGCCCATGTCGGCTAAGACGTCGCCGCTACCGGCTACAAGGGCGTTGTCGTCAAGGCGCGACACGCTTGTCCACATCGGCGCCACCCTTGTCGACTTTCCTTACGGCGCGCCGACCCCGCAACTCATGGAGTCGATCTACCCGCTGGTTTACGGTTACCTGGCCGGGACGACCGTGGGCGACGCTTCTGGCAACAACGTGTGGTTGGGAAGTGGCGCCGACAAGGCGGCGACCGCCCTCGTGTGCAAGCTCGACCTATTCAAGCGCGACGCGGCGTTCAAGCCAAAGGCGGGCTGCACGGAAGTGATCGTGACCGTTTCGCGGTTCATGAACGTGACGGCCGGCTTGCCCTGTTGCATCTTGAAGCGCACGTAGCAGCAGGAGCCGCGAACCGCATGAGCCGGCGACGTGTGGGCGGAAGCGTCACCGCTACCATGGGGCATG
>CALCHY010000001.1 GCA_937907415.1 uncultured Trueperaceae bacterium | reverse complement strand
GCCTCGATGGCGGCGGCCAGTTCGAGCACGGCTGCCGAGCTAGTGCCGAAGGGCACGACGTCCGCAACACGCATGCGGCCCTCGGTGAGGGTGCCGGTCTTGTCGAACGCCACCACCTCGACGGCGCCGAACTCCTCCAGCGCCGCGCCGCCCTTGAAGAGCACGCCCATGCGCGCGGCGCGCGCTAGCGCCGCCAGAACCGCGGCGGGCACGCTGATGACGATGGCGCACGGGCTGGCGACCACCAACAGCGTGGCGGCCTTGTAGAACGCCAACTGTTGCCCCATGCCGGTCAACAAGAAGGTGACAAGCGCCACGAGCGTGCCGACGAGCACGAGCACCGTGTAGCGCTCCCCGAACCACTCGCTGAAACGTTGGCTAGGCGAGCGCCCAGCCTGCGCCAAGGTGACGAGCTCGATCATGCGCGAGAGGGTCGAGCTGGAGGCGTCCTTCGTGACGCGCATCTCGATGGCGCCGTAGCCGTTGACGCTGCCAGCGAAGAGCTGGTCGCCGACTGACTTGTCGACTGGCACGGCCTCGCCCGTGATGGGGGACTGGTCGAGGCTCGAGCTGCCCTTCAGCAGCACGCCGTCTAGCGGCACGCTCTCGCCCGGGCGGATGAGGATGGTGGCGCCGATCGCAACGTCGGCAGCAGCCACCTGGCGCAGGGTGCCGTCCTCCACGAGCGTGGCCGTCTCCGGCTTGAGCTCCATGAGTGCCACGACTGCACGCTTGGTATTGGAGAAGGCGTAATCCTCGAGGGTGCTAGCGAGGCTGAAAAGGAAAAGCAGGATGGCGCCGTCGCGCGCCTCGCCAACCAGGGCGGCGGCCACGGCGGCGAGGACCATGAGCAGGTCGATGTGCAGCTTGCGGTCCCTCACGAGAGCAACTGCCGCCTTGATGCCAGCAGGAAGGCCGCCCGCGAGGAACGCGAGCAGCAGGCCCGCTGCGGCGATCACGCCAGCAGATCCCCCTGCGCCAACGTAGTCTGCGACCCAACTACCATCGGCCGGCGGGCCGACCAACACCGCCACGACGCCAACGGCAAGGCCAACTGCCGTTAGGCCCGTGTACACCGCTGAACGCCAGATCTGCCTGCGCTCCGCGGCTAGTTCGGCGAGGAGGGTCTCGGAGGGGGTGGGTTCGTTCTCGTGCACGCATCCATCCTAACTAGGAATCGTTCCGATTACAAGGAGCGGGTGGTGTGGGCCGGCGGATCGGGGCCTCCACACCGCGGCTACACCGACCCGCGTTAGGCTTTGGCGATGCCTGGACGCGCCGCCGCCACCGCCCTCACCGTAGTCCTTACGGCGCTGTTGGCACTAGTGTTCATCGTCCCGACCGCCTGGTACCTCCTCTACCTGACGTTCGCAGACCGCTGGTGGTGGCTGTTCGTAGGCAACTCGCTTGCCCCGATAATGTTCATGCCCGTGCCCATGGCGCTGCTCGTGGCGTGGCTCACGAAACGGCGCCAGCTCGCGGCCGTCGGCCTAGTGCCGGTGGCTATCGCCACCATGTTGTGGGCTGGGTCGCTACTACCTGCGAAGACCGATGGGCCGGCCGTAGTCGACGCGCAGAGCACCATCACGGTGATGACCTATAACGTCATGGCGGGCGACAACGACCCGGACGCCATTGTCGGCGCCATCCTCGCATCCGGCGCACAGGTCGTCGCGCTGCAGGAGCTCAATGGCGATGTAGGGCTCGAGCTCGCCGAACGCCTGGAAGCAACGCACCCCTACTACGACCTCGCGCCGTGCCCGGCCTGCGGCGACTGGGGCAGCCTCGGGCTCTTCTCAGCCTTTCCTGTCGAGGCCGTCAGCGCCGACCTTGGCGGCCCGTCCACCCGCAACCCTCAAACGACCCTCCTCCACCACCCGCGCGGGGACGTGCTCATCGTCAACGTGCATAACTTGTCGACGCCGCGCTTCCCGCAGATCTGGCCGGAGGAGATCACGCGCGCCGTTACCTCGCGCGAGGCGGTCGCCGTCGCCCTCGTCGAGCTGGTCAGCAGCTCGGAAGTGCCCGTGATCGCACTCGGCGACTTCAACACCACCGAACGCAGCGGCGCATACCGCACCCTCGTTGGCCAACTGACGGACACGTGGCGCCGGGCGGGTTTCGGGTTCGGCAGCACCTTTCATGGCGGCCCACGGGCTAGCGGGCCATGGCGCCTCGCGCTGCCTGCCTGGTTGCTGCGGATCGATTACGTCTTCCACTCGCGCGAGCTGTCGACCGTGGCCGTGAAGATGCAGCCGTGGAGCGCGGCGTCCGACCACCGGCCCGTCAGCGCCGTGGTCGCCTTCCGGGACTGACGCTCAGTTCGTGGCGGCCAGCGAGGGTTCCTCGCTGCGGTAACTGCGCGCGTCGCCAGCCCGCCAAGTGTCACTGAAGGTCGGGCCCGGCATCGGTTTGGCGATGAGGTAACCCTGCAGGTAGTCGCAGCCAGCCTCAGCTGCCGCAGCAGCCTGCTCGGGGCGCTCGATGCCCTCTGCCACTACCCTGGCGCCCAAGCCGTGAGCCAACTGCACCGCCGCTTGCACCACCAAGTTCGAGCGTTCGTGCCCATGGTCGAGCTGCGCGACGAACGACCTGTCGAGCTTCACGAAATCTATCGGGAGGTTATGCAGGCGCCCGAGCGACGAGTAACCCGCCCCGAAATCGTCGATGGCAACGCGCACGCCGAGGCTCCTGATGCGCGCCATGCGCTCGGCGACGACGGGCTGCCCGACGCTCGTCTCCGTGATCTCAACGACCAGGCGCTGCGGTGCGAGGCCGGAACGCGCAAGCGCCCGCTCGATGGCAGGCACGAGGCCAGGGTGGCTGAACTGGTGAGGGGAAACGTTGACGCTCACCGTAAGTGGGCCGACCGGACCGTCCTGCCAAGCGCGGGCCTGGCGGCACGCCTCCTCCAACACCCACTCGCCTAATGGCACGATCAGCCCGGTGCGTTCGGCAAGCGGGATGAACTCGCCTGGCGGCAACAGTCCAAGACGCGGGTGGCGCCAACGCAGTAGCGACTCGACGCTGCGGATCTCAACGGTCGTTTCGCGCACGTCCGACTCCCCCGCGCTAGCCAACTCGCGCACGGCGGCAACGGGCTGATAGTGCAGCTCGAGCTCGCCGCGGCCAACGGCCTCACGCAAGTCGCGCGCGAGGGCGAGGCGCTCGGCTTCGCGGGTGTCGACCACGGCAAGGCGGTGGCCCTCACCCGTGCGCTTGGCGCTAGCTACGGCGGCCTCGGCTTGCGTGATCTGATCGGCCTGCGTGCCAGCATCCGTCGGGTAGCGGCTGATGCCGATGGTCGACGTCACCTGCAGCCGCCCCCCGCCAGCCACGTACGGCGGCCTGAACACGCGCTCCAACAGGGTGGCGGTGGCGGCGGCCTGCACCTCGTCGAGCTCGCCATCTATGACGACGCCGAACTCGTCCGCTCCCAGCCGCGCCACGACACGCGCATCGCCACCGACGGCGTTGCTGATGCGCAGCGCCGTCTCGCGCAGGATGTCGTCACCTACGGTGGTGCCGAAGCGCTCGTTGATGCTCTTGAAATCGTCGATGTCGACGAGGAACAACGCGAACGGC